>JARLIN010000179.1 GCA_031291715.1 Rhodopila sp.
GGTTTCGAGATGCACCTCTCCGGCCAGGTGCCCGGCCGCATCCGCCGCTGGCTGCCCGAAAACGGCGCCAAACTATTGCCCCCCGAACCTCCGGTCCTCTGGGCCGTCCACGCCGGGGGCCGGTCGATCCTGGACGCCGTGCAGCAGGGCCTCCGCCTGGAACCTGACGCGCTGCGCTATTCGCGCGACATTCTCCGAGACTACGGCAACATGTCCTCTGCCACGCTGATGTTCGTACTGGAAAAAATCCTGAGCGACCACGACGCACGCGGTCCCGGCTTGGCGATGGCCTTTGGTCCCGGCCTGACGGTCGAGACGTTCGCTTTCCACCGACCATGAACCTTTCAAAGCGCAGCACGCGGCAGGAACGGATGGACACCGACTGCGTGGACTTCGACGACTACAGCAACTGTCTGCGCGACCTGGCCCGGGTCAACGTCGCCACACTGACCCACCGTCCGATGCTGGCCTGGCTCGCCAGACATGCCAAAGGCGATTTCGCCCTGCTCGACATCGGCTGCGGCCATGGCGACGCATTGCGGAAGATCCGCGGGCGCTATCCCGATGCGCGCCTGACCGGAATCGACCTCAATCCCTGGGCAACACGCGCCGCCCGAGATGCCACCGACCCGGCCGCCCGAATCGACTTCATCAACGACGACGCCTTCGCCTACAGACCACGGGAAAGACCGGATTTCATCATCTGCTCCCAGTTCACCCACCACCTGACCGACGAGCAGGTCGTCGCACTCCTGGTCTGGCTCCAGCAAAACGCGGCCAGGGGCTGGTTCATCGGCGACCTCCACCGCCACGCGATCCCCTATTACAGCTTCCCGCTGATCGCCCGGATGGCTGGCTGGCACCGCTTCGTCCGCGAGGACGGCCAGATCTCCATCGCCCGCGCCTTCATCCGCACCGAATGGCAAATCCTGCTCGGCCAGGCCGGCATCACCAGCCGGCAGGCGCGTATCGCCTGGCACATCCCGTTTCGCCTGTGCGTCGCGAGCCGCTGATCATCGGCGCCGGTCCGGCCGGCACGGCCGCCGCGATCACCCTCGCCCGCGCCGGGCACCGGCCCATCCTGATCGAGCGCGCGTCCGGTCCCACCGGCAAGGTCTGCGGCGACTTCCTCAGCACCGACACGATCCAGCGCCTCCGCGCGCTCGGCGTCGATCCCGCCGCCCTGGGCGCAGCCAAGATCCACTGTGTACGGCTGGTCAACGGCGAGCGAATCGCCGAAAGCCCATTACCTTTTCCCGCTTTGGGCCTCTCTCGCCGCATCCTCGATGCGGCCCTGCTGGGCGAGGCCGAACGCGCCGGCGCCGAGCTTCGAGCCGGCCAGACCGTCCGGCGCCTGACCCGCGAATCCGGCCATTGGACCGTCCAGACGGGCGACTCCAACCTGTTCACCGCCGAGACTGTCTTCCTGGCCACCGGCAAACACGATCTCCGCGATATGCCACGTCCACGAGCGAACCAGGGCGCCATCGGCATGAAGATGTATTTCGCCCTGGCGCCAGGGCCGGCGAAAGCACTGGAAGGCGCCATCGAGCTGATTCTGTTCCCCGGCGGTTATGCCGGCCTGCAGCATGTCGAAGGCGGCCAGGTGGTGCTGTGCGTCGCGATCCAGCGCCCCAGGTTCCAGGCATTCGGCGGCTGGCCCGGGTTGCTCGCCGCGATCGCGGCCAACAGTCGCCGGTTCGCGACGATGCTGTCGGGTGCCCGACCGCTGTTGCCCAAACCTCTCGCGGTCGCTGGCATCCCCTATGGCTACCAGGTGCGCGCAGCGCCGGCGGACGGCCTGTTCCGCCTGGGCGACCAGGCCGCAGTGATTCCGTCGCTCACCGGTGACGGCATGGCGATCGCGTTGCACAGCGGAGCCGCCGCGGCCGCGGCCTGGCTCACCGGCTTCGACGCCGCCGCCTATCATATGACGCTCAGGCGCACATTGGCGCCGCAGATGCGACTCGCCAGCCTGCTGCATTACGCCTGCATGAGCGCCGCGATCCAGGCCGCCGCCATTCGCACCGCCGCCCTGTTTCCCGCACTGCTGCGCCAGGCCGCGAGTCACACCCGCATTCGCCCGTACGGAGCTGATCGCCCCCCTTCCCGCGGATGAAAAAATGTCCGGTTGCATCGCGGCCAAGCCTGCCGCAGAAAGCCGCATGCGCTCGGGCAAGGCGATCACACGGCTTGATATCTATATATTCCGTCAGGTGCTGTTGGCGCTGGTCGTTGCCACCGGGGGCCTGACGGCGCTGATCTGGCTCACCCAGTCGCTGCGGTTTGTCGAGCTGGTGGTCAATCGCGGCCTGTCCTTCCTCATCTTCCTGCACCTGACCAGCTTGCTGATCCCCAGTTTCATCGCGGTGATCCTGCCGATCACGACGTATGTCGTGATCCAGTTCGTCTATCAGCGCATGGCAACGGACCGGGAACTGACGGTGATGCGCGCCGCCGGCCTGTCGCCTTGGGCCCTCGCCCGCCCGGCGCTGGCCGTGGCACTGCTGGCCACCGCGATCGGGTACGGGCTCAGCATCTGGGCAGTCCCAGCCGCTTTGTCCGACTTCAAGCAATTCCAGTGGGAAATTCGCAACCGCCTCGCCGCCTTCCTGCTGCAGGATGGTGTCTTCACCCCGCTGTCCGACAAGCTGACCGTCTATATCCGCTCCCGCGATCAGGATGGCACGTTGCGCGGCATTCTCGTTGATGACGCCCGCGATCCAACGGCCCACGCCACCATCCTGGCAGAGCGCGGGCGGCTGGTTGAGGGCCGCAACGGTCCGCGGGTGGTGCTGCTGGATGGCAGCCGGCAAGAGATCGACCATCAGTCGGGCCGACTCGACATGCTCACCTTCAAGCAGAACGAGATCGACCTGGCCGACGCCACCAAGGACGAATCCGCGCGCCCGGCCGACATGTCCGAGGTTCCTCTCAGCGCCCTGCTCGACCCGCATCCCGCGTTCGAGCGGGACCGCGGGAAATGGCTGGCCGAAGGGCATAAGCGTCTGACCGCGCCCCTGACGACCCTTTCCTATGCCTTGGTCGGGCTGGTATCGGCCCTGGGCGGCATGTTCCGGCGCCATGGCGGAGTCGTTCGCCCCCTTGTCACGGTCGGTTTCATGGTCGGTCTGCTGGCGCTGGGTCTCGCCTTTGGCACACTCGCCGCGCGCGACAACAGCTTGCTGTTCCTGTTGTGGATTCATGCCACGGTGCCGGGTATCGTCTGCGGCTGGCTCCTGTTTGGCCCCAGGATCCGCTCGTTCCGGTCCCAGCCGGCAGAAGCATGAGACGATGACGGCCGCCATCACCCTATCGCTTTACATCGTCCGTCAGTTCGCGCTCGCCGTGATCGCGATGCTTCTGGCGCTCTCCGGACTGGTGGCGATGTTCGACTTCATCGAGCTGCTGCGCCGCTCCGCCAGCCATCCTGAAGTCAGCTTCGCCCTGGTCAGCCAGATCGCCGCACTGCGTCTGCCCTATGTCGCCATGCAGATTCTGCCTTTCGCGGTCCTGCTGGGCGGCATCCTGTGCTTCTGGCGCCTGACACGGTCGTCGGAGTTGATCGTCGCCCGCGCCTCCGGTGTCTCGGCGTGGGAGTTCCTGACCGCCCCGACATTGTGCGCGCTGTTGTTCGGCGTCATCGCCACCACGCTGATCAGTCCGGTTTCGTCGGTCATGCTGGCTCGGGCCGAGGCGCTGGATAACGCCTATCTGCGCACCGGGGGCGGGCCACTGGCCCTGAACGGCGGCCAGCTCTGGCTGCGCCAGTCGGACCGGCAGAGCTCTCCGCAGGGGGTCGCCATCATCCACGCGCAACAGGTGGAACTGCACGGCAAGCAGCTCACCGCGCAGCAGGTCAGCGTGTTCCGGCTGGACGCGTCCGATAAGCTGCTGTCGCGCATCGAGGCCGTGCGAGCCACCCTGGGCAATGGAAGCTGGGTGCTTGAAAACGCCCGCACGATTCGACCCGACCAGTTGCCGGAACCACCCCAGTTGATGAACCTGCCAACCGACCTGACCGTGTCGCGGGTGCAGGAAAGCTTCGCCTCCCCCGACACGCTGTCGTTCTGGGCATTGCCCGGCTTCATCTCCCTGCTCGACCGTTCCGGCTTCTCGTCGATCCGGCATCGTCTGCATTTCCAGGCACTGCTGGCCCTGCCGTTGCTGGCGGCGACAATGACCCTGGTATCCGCCGGCTTTTCCATGCGGCCGGCCCGGCGCGGCGGCGTCGCGAAGATGATCGGCAGCGGCGTCGCGGCGGGATTCGCACTGTTCGTCGTGTCCAAGATCGCCGAGGAAATCGGGCAATCAGGGGCGTTGCCTGCTATGTTGGCGGCCTGGGCGCCGGCGGCATCCGGCCTTATGCTCGCGGTCGCCTTGCTGCTACACACGGAAGACGGCTGAGAATGGATCGCTTGCACTGTTCGCGACAGGGTCGAACCCTGGCCAATACCCCCGTGGCTGCCGCTTCCTTGGCGGGCTTTCTCACTTGCTTCGGCGCCGGACCGGCGCTTGCGCAGCTTGGCAACCTGACCACCCAGCAACCAGGCCACCAGGTCCGCACCGACCAGCCGGTCACCTTCACGGCCGACGAGGTCGATTACGACAAGGATAAGTCGCTCGTCACCGCCACCGGCCACGTGGAGGCCTGGCAGAACGGTCACGTCATGCGGGCGGACAAGATCACCTTCGACCGCAACACCGGTGTGGCAGCCGCCACCGGCCATGTCGTGCTGCTGGAACCGGACGGCGAGGTGATGTTCGCCGACTACGCCGAGATGCAGAACAACATGAACGACGGTATCCTGAAGGATATGCGCGCGCTGTTGCAGCAGAACGGCAAGCTGGCGGCGAACGGCGCACAACGCACCGGCGGCCAGATCAACGAGCTGTCGAAGGTCGTGTACACCACCTGCAACCTGTGCGCGAAGGATCCAACCCGCCCGCCATTATGGCAGATCCGAGCCTCCTCGGCCGTGCAGGATCAGGAGCACAAGAAGATCGAGTACACGGACGCGACCCTGGAGATGTACGGCATCCCGGTCGCCTACTTTCCATATTTCTGGCACGCCGATCCTTCGGTGAAGCGCGAATCCGGCCTGCTGCCGCCGGTGGTCGGCAACTCGTCCGCCATTGGGTTCTTCTACGGCCAGCCCTATTACATCGTGCTTGATGACCAGTCGGACGCGACGTTGCTGCCGATGATCACCACCCGTGCGGGACCGCAACTGGACATCGAGTACCGCAGACGTTTCAACGACGGCACCCTGCTGCTGAACACCTCCGCCGGGTATATCAATGACTCGCCCCAGGGCTCTTTCGCCGGCACTGGGCAGTTCAACTTCGACGACACCTGGCGCTGGGGTTTCACGGTCAACCGCGCCTCTTCGACCGACTATGTGCGCGATTTCCACCTCACCGAGGGCCTGAGCGGCGATCCGAACATCCTGATGAGCCAGTTCTACGTCGAAGGCTTTGGCGAAGGCTCATACACTCGCCTCGATTCCAAAGTTTACCAGGGGCTGACCAGCGCCATCAATTCCAGTGCGCTGCCGATCGTGCTGCCGCGTTACACATACAGCTATGTCGGCACACCGGATTCGCTGGGGGGCCGGCTGTCCGTCACGACGGGCGCCTTCAACATAATCCGAAGCGAGGGGACCAACACGCGGCGCGGTGCCCTGACCGTGGACTATGAGCGGCCGTTCACGGGCCTGCTGGGCGACCAGTGGAAGATCACCCTGCACGGCGACGCGGAAGCCTATGACGCGTCCGAGTTCACCGGTCTGCCGAACTACGGCCCCACCAACAACGTGGGAACCGCCCGGGCGCTGCCGCAGATGGCGGTGGATTTCCGCTGGCCATTCGCCCGCAACAGCGGCGCCTGGGGCACCCAGATCATCGAGCCGATCGCCCAGTTGGTGGTGGCACCTCAGGTCGGCGACAGCCAGCTTCGCCGCTATCCGAACGAGGACAGCCTGGATTTCGAGTTCACCGACGCGAACCTGTTCGGCTTCAACCACCATTCCGGCACCGATGTCCTGGACGGCGGCGTGCGCGCCAATGTCGCGCTCCATGGCGCCTGGTATCTGGGCGGCACGACCTTCGATGGTCTCATCGGACAGTCCTATCGGACCACCAAGGATGACGTCTATCCGGTGGGATCGGGGCTGCGCGACCAGGTTTCCGACATCGTCGCGCGCGCGTCCTTCTCACCCACCCAATGGCTCGATCTGACCTATCGGACGCGCCTGGACAAGGACACGCTGGCGACCCACTTCTCCGATGCCGTGGCGACGGTAGGCGTGGAAAAGTTCCGGATATCCGGCGGCTACATCTACACCAACACCAACCCATACAGCTACTACGACCAGCCCGCCCCGCCGCCTGCGGGCAACCCCTATTACTTCCCGCGCAATGAGATCACCCTCGCGGTGTCGTCCAAATGGGGCGACTACCGGTTCAACGGCTACGCCCGCCGCGATCTGGCGACCAACCAGATGGTCATGATCGGCGCCGACGCGATTTATGAGGACGAATGCTTCATCTTGGATTTAAAGCTCTATCGCCGCTATACGAGCATCAACGGTGACAGCGGATCAACGACCGTGCTGTTCCTGTTGACGTTCAAGACGATCGGCCAATTCGGCTATCGCGCCCTTTGAATTCGGGAGTGCCTGACATGCCGGACTTTCGCCGCGTTTTCGATGGCCCTGCGCGCGGCCGTCGCCACAGCCCCAACCCTGGGCAAACCTCCTGGGGGCGCGCGGCCGCGATCGCAGTCCTGGTGGCAGCTCCGGCCGCGGGTTTCGCCGCCGCCCCACCGGCAAAACCGGCCACCCCTGTTGCCTCCAAGCCCACGGAACAACCGCTGAGCGGTGCCAGCCGAATCGCCGCCGTTGTCAACGGCGACGTCATCAGCGAGGCCGATATCGCCAACCGGGCGCGCCTGTTCGCCATCTCCACCGGCCTGCCGCTGTCACAGGAAATCGTCGACCGGCTTAAACCGCAGATCCTGCGCCAGTTGATCGACGAGCGGCTACGCATGCAGGAAGCCCTGCGGCGCAAGATCATAATCCAGGACACGCAGATCGCCTCGGCGATCAAGGACATCGAATCCCGCAACAATATGCAGCCTGGCGCGTTGCGGGCGAAGCTGGCCTCGGACGGTGTCAGCAGCCGCACCCTGATCGACCAGATCCGCGCCCAGCTCGCCTGGACACAGATGCTGCGTGAGTTGGTTGGCGACAGGCTCAACATCACCGATGCCGAAGTGGCGGAGCAGCAGAAGCTGGCTGCCCAGCGGGTCGGCCAGACGGAATACCGTCTGGGGGAAATCTTTATTCAGGTCGATGACCCTGCCAACAGCGCCGACGCCCAGCGCTTCGCCGAAACGGTCATCCACGAACTTCACGCCGGCGCGCCCTTCCCCTTGGTCGCTGCCCAGTTCAGCCAGACGCAGACCGCACTGGAAGGCGGCGACCTTGGCTGGGTACAGTCCAATCAGCTCGACCCGGCGGTCGCTCGTCTGGCTGCCGAGATGCCGGTAGGCGCGGTCAGCAATCCAGTGCGCGTGCCCGGCGGTTTCGAGGTCGTGGCCCTGCAGGCCAAGCGGGAAATCGGCCGCGATCTCGCCACCGTGGTGACGCTGCGCCAGGCCTTCTTCGCGTTCACCTCCCCATTGGTCGATCCCCAGAACCCCACGGAGCAGCAACGCCAGGCCTTGGCCAAGGCGCGCGCCCTGGGCGGTACGGTGAATAGCTGCGAGCAGATGGAAGCGGCGGCCAAAGCCAACAACCAGCCGAACCGGCCGGTCGATCCAGGGGAAGTCCGGGTGGAGGGGGTCAACCCGCCAGCTTTCCGGCAGTTGCTCGCAACGATACCGATCGGCAAGCCAACCGAGCCGCTGATCTCTCGCGACGGCATCGCCGTGATCTCTGTTTGCACACGGGAACAGAAGAATGTCGGCGAGATCACCGCGTCGGAAATCCAGCACCGCCTTGTCAACGAACGGATAGAGATGTTGTCGCGCCAGACGATGCGCGACCTCCACCGCAAGGCCTCCATCGATATGCGCGACCGCGGAGTCTGACACCGAGCGAGCACGCGTCGTGATCGGACCGCACCCGCGCCTGAGCCTTCAAGGCGAGTCCAGACCCGCCGACCACGCTTGGCGGACCCGTCGCCAATGCTGGTGGCTTGTGGCCATTTCCCTTTGACCGCACTGCCACCGCTGCGCGAGGTCATCGCCCGTCACGGCCTCGCCGCCCGTCACTCCCTCGGTCAGCACTTCCTGCTGGACGGCAATCTGACCGACCGGATCGTACGGGAAGCCGGAGACCTCACCGGCCGTCACGTGATCGAGGTCGGCCCCGGGCCCGGCGGGCTGACGCGCTCTCTGCTGGCGTCGTCCGCCGCCAGCGTCACCGCGATTGAACTGGACCGCCGAGCGATCGGTGCTGTGACAGAACTGGCGGAAACGGCCGGTGGGCGGTTGAGGATCATCGAAGGCGACGCGCTTTCGGTCGATACCGCTTCCCTGGTGCCGGCGCCTCGGCAGATCATCGCCAATCTGCCTTATAACGTCGCCTCGCCGCTGCTCGTCGGCTGGCTGCGCCAGGCGGCTTCGTTCGAGCGGCTGACCCTGATGTTCCAACAGGAAGTCGCGGAGCGAATCTGTGCCGAGGCGGATACCCCGGCATACGGCCGCCTGTCAGTGCTGACTCAGTGGACATGCGACGCCCGGATCGTCATGCGCCTGCCGCCCGGCGCGTTCACCCCGCCGCCGAAAGTGTGGTCGGCGGTGGTCAGCCTGACGCCACACGCGATGCAGCCGGACCCGGCGGTGTTCACCCGAATGGAGGCGCTGACGGCGGCCGCGTTCGGGCAACGGCGGAAGATGTTGCGCGGTTCGTTGCGTGCGCTGGGTGGAGAGGCGCTGCTGGCTCAAGCCGGGATCGCACCGGAACGGCGGGCGGAAACGCTGACGGTGGCGGAGTTCGACCGGTTGGTCGGGTTGACCGGCTGACGCCGCGGCGGCATTGCCGCGAAGCCCAAGCCACGCGGGTTCGTCAGCCGAGCAAGGCGTCGATGGCGACGGCAGGCGGGGGATCGTGCCGCCGCAAACGAACTTTGCGGGCGGCAGGACCCGTTTGCCCGCCGTGTCGGGTTAGGCGCGATCGGCGCTGATACGGCCGGCGCCGAACGCCACGACCTGCAGGAAGCCGCCCGCCATGCAGACGTTCTTCATGAAGTTGACCATCTGCTCCCGGCTTTCCGGGTGGTAGTGGGCGACCATCGCGGTGGCGATGCACCACACAGCCAGTATCAGGCCGGTTGCCCGCGCCCTGTAGCCGACAAGGAACAGGATACCGGCGCCGATCTCGATAGCCAGTGTCAGGGCGTAGGCGGCGCCCACCATCGGCAGGTGATGGCTCGCGAGGTAAGCCATCGTGTCACCGGGGTGGTACGCCTTCAGGATGCCTCCTTGGATGAAGATTGCGCTCATGAGAACGCGTCCCAGGAGCCCAATCCAATCCATGGCGCCTGTCCTCATCCGACAAGCTCTATCCCGGAGAAGAAGTAGGCGATCTCGGTGGCAGCGTTCTCGGCGCTGTCCGAACCGTGGACGGAGTTCGCTTCAATGTTCTCGGCGAACTGCGCGCGGATGGTCCCTGCGTCGGCTTTCTTCGGGTCGGTGGCGCCCATGACCTCGCGATTGCGGGCAACGGCATTCTCGCCTTCCAGGACCTGCACGACGACAGGGCCGGAGATCATGAAGGTGACCAGGTCGCGGAAGAACGGCCGTTCCTTGTGGACGCCGTAGAAGGCTTCGGCCTGCGCCTGGGTCATCTGGATCCGCTTCTGGGCGACGATCCGCAGCCCGGCTGCTTCCAGGACGGCGTTCACCTTGCCGGTGAGGTTCCGGCGGGTGGCATCCGGCTTGATAATGGAAAAGGTGCGTTCGGTCGCCATCGCGGCCTCCTAGGGTTCAGGTTCGGGCGGCTGAGTAAGGGTTTGCGGGGCGGAGGGCAAGGCGGCATCATTTTTTGGCCGCCAGCGGCGAGACACCGAACAAGCAGTGTAGCAATTCGGTCATACCGGCCATGAAAAAACCGGATGGCGCCAGGACCGTCGGCAGTTTCGGAACACGACCGATCGGAACGCCTTTCTGCCGGCCTGTGCAACCGGAGTGAAAACCACCAGCGATCCGGATGGGAAGAGGATGTATTGGCCAAACCCATGACGGACGGTCCCCGGCCGTGAAATTGGCCGTGGGACGGCCGGGTCATGCTGCGTCCAATCGTGATTTCAACCCGACTGCAAGCCTCGTATATGCCGGTTCCGGCCGACGATTTCTTGATCCGGCTGATGGTTTGCGGAGTCGGGCATCGTGGCAGAGTTGATTGACGACCGCTGGAAAGATGATGCTCTCGTTACGTCCTCGGAAGAGAACATTGGCGAAACGTCCGGGATTTCCCTGAACGATGCTTTCGCCTTCCTCGACCCCATCGGCCGCCTTATGTTGCTGGCGCGCAATGTCGCCGGCCCGGTGGTGTTCACCACCAGTTTCGGGCTTGAGGATCAGGCGCTGACGCATTTGATCATTCAGGCAGGCATCGACTGCCGTTTCGCGACACTGGATACTGGAAGGCTGTTCCCCGAGACCCACGCGGTCTGGGCGGACACCGAGCAGCGCTACGGCATCCAGGTGCAAGCGTTTCATCCGCGGTCCGGCGCGCTTGAAGCGCTGGTGCGCGAGAATGGCATCAACGGCTTCTACCACTCCACCGATGCACGTCACGCCTGCTGCGCGGTGCGTAAGATTGAGCCGCTCGGCCGAGCCCTGCGGGGCGCGGCGGCGTGGCTGACCGGTCTGCGCGCGGATCAGTCGGGCAACCGGCAGGCGCTGAACTTCGTGTCGTTCGATACCGAACGCCGGCTGCTGAAGGTGAATCCGCTGTTCGACTGGTCACGTGAGCGGGTGGCCGAACTGGTTGCAGATGAAGGGATTCCTTACAACACCCTGCACGACAAGGGCTTCCTGTCGATCGGCTGTGCGCCCTGCACGCGCGCCGTTGCACCTGGAGAGCCGGAACGGGCTGGCCGATGGTGGTGGGAACAGGATCAGACGCGCGAATGCGGTCTGCACCTGACGCCGGACGGACGCCTGGTGCGCGCGGGGCAGCACGCATGAAAGGCCTGACGCATCTTCAACGCCTGGAAGCAGAGAGCATCCATATCTTCCGGGAGGTCATCGCAACCGCCGACAACCCGGTGCTGCTGTATTCCATCGGCAAGGACAGCGCGGTTCTGCTGCATCTGGCGATGAAGGCATTCTACCCCGCGCCGCTGCCGTTCCCGCTGCTGCATGTCGATACGACATGGAAATTCCGCGAGATGATCGAATTCCGCGACAGGCGTGCCAGGGAACTCGGCTGCAAATTGATCGTCCATGTGAACGAGGACGGTCTTAGAGCTGGGGTCAATCCGTTCACCTCCGGTTCGCGTCTGCACACCGATGTCATGAAGACGCAGGGTCTGAAGCAGGCCCTGGACCGTTACAAATTCGACGCGGCATTCGGCGGCGCCCGCCGCGATGAGGAAAAATCCCGTGCCAAGGAACGGGTGTTTTCCCTGCGCTCCGCCGAACATCGCTGGGACCCGAAGAACCAGAGGCCGGAACCGTGGCACCTGTTCAATACCCGCAAGCGCTCCGGCGAAAGCTTCCGCGTCTTTCCGCTGTCGAACTGGACCGAAGCGGATGTCTGGGACTACATCGCCCAGGAAGACATCCCGGTGGTGCCGCTTTACTTCGCGGCCCCGCGTCCGGTGGTGCAGCGCGACGGCACGTTGATCATGCGTGACGACGACCGGATGATCCTTCGCCCCGGCGAACACGTCGAGATCCGATCGGTCCGCTTCCGCACCCTCGGCTGCTACCCGCTGACCGGCGCGGTCGAGAGCGAAGCCTCCACGCTGTCTGAGATCATCGAAGAAATGCGTGGGTCCCGGTCTTCCGAACGCGAGGGCCGGGTGATCGACCATGACGGCGGTGCCTCGATGGAACAAAAGAAACAGGAAGGGTATTTCTGATGAGCGCCGCGCTTTCCGTCACGGCGCCGGCGGTGCGCGAAGCCTCGCTGCTCCGCCTCCTGACCTGCGGGTCGGTCGATGACGGCAAATCTACCCTGCTCGGCCGCATGCTGTTCGATTCGAACGCGGTCCTGGAGGACCAGCTCGAAGCCCTGGACCGGGATTCACGCAAGTTTGGCACGCACGGGGAGCATCGCGACTTCGCCCTGTTGGTCGATGGGCTGTCTGCGGAGCGCGAACAGGGCATCACCATCGATGTCGCGTATCGCTACTTCTCCACGCCGCGCCGGTCGTTCATCGTCGCTGATACGCCGGGACACGAGCAATACACGCGGAACATGGCCACCGGTGCCTCGACGGCGGAGCTGGCGATCATCCTGGTGGATGCGCGGAAAGGGATTTTGCCGCAGACACGGCGCCATTCCTTCATCGTATCCATGGTGGGTGTGCGGCACGTCGTGCTGGCGGTCAACAAGATGGATCTGGTGGGCTTCGACCAGGGAATTTATGACGGCATCGTCGCGTCCTATACGGAAGCGGTGGCCTCGTTGGGATTCGAGACGATCGTTCCGATCCCGCTCTGCGCACGCGAGGGGGACAACATAGCCGAGCGGTCGGCGCGGACGCCCTGGTATCGCGGCACGCATCTGCTGGAGTATCTGGAAACCGTAACGATTGGCGAGGCGCCGGACCAGGCAAAGCGGTTTCACTTCCCCGTCCAATGGGTGAACCGGCCGAACCTCGATTTCCGCGGCTATGCCGGCACGGTCGCGACCGGAACGATTCGCGTCGGCGATGGCGTGACTGTCCTGCCGAACCAGCGGCACAGCACGATCGCGCGGATCGTCACGGCGGACGGCGATCTGGCGGAAGCGTCCGCCGGCCAGGCGGTGACACTGACGCTGGCGGACGAGGTCGATGTCTCCCGCGGCGATGTCATTGTGCACCAGGCCTCCGTGATGCAGGCCCGGAAAGGGATAACCGCCCGGTTGCTCTGGATGGTCGATCAGCCGCTGCGTCCCGGTCAGAGCTTCATCATCAAGCTGGGCACGGTCGAGGCGAACGCTGATGTCGCCAGGCTGCGTCACGCCGTGGACATCCACAGCTTCCAGGACCACCCGGCCGACGCCCTGGCGATGAACGCTATCGGTGTCGTCGATCTGACGTTCGATAAGGCGATCGCCGCCACGGTCTATGGGCGGGACCGCGAACTCGGGTCGTTCATCCTGATCGACCGAATGACCAACCAGACAGTGGCGCTGGGCACGGTTCAGGAGGACCGGCCGAAGCAGGCGAACGACAATGTCCGGGGGCGGGCCGTGCTGCGGCTGGTCGGGGCACCTGGCTCGCCACAGCGGCGGAATTTCTGGGCGTCGATGGGGCGCAAGGCGATCGAGGCGGTGGTGCTGTTTCTGGTTGTTGCCGCGCTGGCCCGGAATTTGTGGCTGGCGGTGGCGGTAACGGTGGCCGATCTGTTGCTGCGGCCGGTGGCGGACCGTGTGGCTGCCTGGGGGTGGCAGCATCTGTTCGCCGGGCATCGGCCTTCGTACACCGGCGGGCACGCGGATTAGGCCCCCGCGGATGAGGCAACATCGCCACATGACATGACGAGGGTCCGGAGACGGGCTATCACCCGCCGATCGTGATCGACCTCGACCTCCCCGTCTCCGACGCCCTTCCCGCGCTGCATGCGACGCTGAATGCCGGCCGCAACGCCGTGCTCGTCGCCCCGCCGGGTGCGGGCAAGACCACCCTGGTCCCGCTGGCCCTGCTCGACGCCCCTTGGCGCGGCGACGGCCGGATCCTGATGCTGGAACCGCGTCGCCTCGCCACCCGCGCGGCCGCCACCCGCATGGCCTTCCTGCTGGATCAGCCGGTCGGGCGCACCATCGGCTACCGCACCCGCCTCGACGGCGCCGGCTCCGCCGAAACCCGCGTCGAGGTCATCACCGAGGGCCTGCTGCTCCGCCGCCTGCAATCCGACCCCGGCCTGGACGGCGTCGCCGCGGTGATCCTGGACGAGATCCACGAACGCTCGCTGGAATCCGACCTGGCGCTGGCGCTGTGCCTTGACCTGCAACGGATGCTGCGCCCCGACCTTCGCCTTCTCGCCATGTCAGCCACCGCCGATGGCGCGCGGCTGTCCGGCCTGATGGACGCGGACATCGTCGAAAGTGCCGGCCGCATGTTCCCGGTCGCGGTGGAGCATCAGTCCCGCGATATCGCCCACCCGAGAGACCTGTCGGACGCCGTCGCCCGCGCCATCCGCGCCGCCTTGGCCGGGCACGAGGGCGACATCCTGGCCTTCCTGCCCGGCATGGCGGAAATCCGCCGCACCCAATCCGCGTTGGACGGCTGCGGAGCCCTGGTCCTGCCCTTGCACGGCGATCTGCCGCCGGCCGACCAGGACCGTGCGCTCCGCCCGGCGGATGGCCGCCGTGTCGTCCTGGCCACCTCCATCGCGGAAACATCCCTGACCGTTCCCGGCGTGCGAATCGTCGTGGATGGCGGCTGGCGTCGCACCCCTAGGCTCGATCCAGCGACCGGCCTGACCCGCCTGACCACCGCCCGCATCTCCCGCGCGGCCGCTGACCAGCGCGCCGGCCGCGCGGGACGGGAGGCACCTGGCATCGCGATTCGCGTCTGGTCGCCGGCCCTGCACCGGGGCCTGCCGGCCTTCGACCGCCCGGAAATCCTGGAGGCGGAACTCTCCGGCCTCGTGCTGGAATGCGCCACCTGGGGGACCGCGCCGGCCGACCTGCCGTTCCAGGACAGGCCGCCGGCCGGAGCGCTCGCCGCCGGGGCCGCGCTGCTGAAGGACCTCGGCGCATTGGATAGCCAGGACCGCATCACCGGCGCCGGCCGCGAGATGGCACGTATCGGCGCCCATCCCAGGCTGGCGGCGATGATGCTGGCCGCCGGGACTGCCGAACAGGCTGCGCTGGCCGCCGACCTTGCCGCGCTGCTCGAAGAACGCGACCCGCTCCGCACCCAGGAAGCGCCCGCGGACATCGCCACGCGCATCGCGGCGATCGCGTATGGCGACCCCAACGCCGACCGGGGCGCCCTGTCCCGCATTCGCCGCGCGGCCAGCCAGTATCGCCGCCGCATGCGGGTCCCATCGGACACCCGAGCTGCCGGCGAACCTGGCCCGCTGCTGGCCGCCGCCTTCCCCGACCGCATCGCCCAGCGCCGAGGGGAACCCGGGTCCTTTCGCCTCTCCGGTGGCGGCAGCGCCCGCATTCCTATCACCGACCCGCTCGCCAAGGCGGGTCTGCTGGTGGCGGCCTCGCTGGAACTGAAAACCGCGTCCCGCATCCGCCTGGCCGCCCCGCTCGATCCCGACGCCTTGCCACCGTCGCTCGCCGCGCGTGTGACGGAGCAGGTGGAGTCCGGCTTCGACTCGGTCACCGGGACCGTCCTGGCGCGCCGCCGCCGGCGCCTTGGCACGCTGATCCTGTCCGATCGCACGGAAGCCGGCGACCCGGCGCAGGTGGCAGAAGCGCTGGCCAACGCTGTCGCGGGCCAAGACCTCCGCAAGCTGCCTTGGACTGACGCGACCCGCCAGCTCCAGGCTCGCGTCGCATTAATGCGAGAGATCGAACCCGGCGCCGGCTGGCCGGACCTGAGCGATACGGCATTAAAAGCCACGATCCAGGACTGGCTGACACCCTATCTGTCCGGCGTCACCCGCATGGCCGAGATGGAAAAGCTGGACCTGCACGCCATCCTGCGTGGCCTGATGTCCTGGGATCTCGCGTCGCGCCTGGATCGCGACCTGCCGACCCATCTGCCTCTGCCAACCGGCCGTGCCGCGATCGACTATGCCGAGGCGCCCCCTTTGGCCTCGGCCAAGGCGCAGGCTTTCTATGGTATGGCGACGACGCCGCGATTGGCGGGTGGCCGGATCCCGCTGCGGCTTGCCCTGCTGTCTCCGGCCGGGCGGCCGATCGCCGTCACGGCCGACCTCGGCGGCTTCTGGAAAGGTGCCTGGGCCGATGCCCGCCGCGACATGCGCGGACGCTATCCGAAGCACCGCTGGCCGGAAGACGGCGGCAATCCAACTGAAAACTGATCCAGGGAATTCTTGTTACAGCCCTGGCCACATGCCATTTGCATTCTGATCTGCGCTGCTCACCCGGAGAATCGTCCCTCGCCATGCCAGCCGACGCATCGTCCCTACGGCCGAATCCCATGTCCTGGCGGCAAATGTCCCGAGGCGTGATCCTGTGTCTGGTCCTGCTCGCGACCGCCTGCAGCCCCGACGACGCGCTGGCCCGCAGCGCGCCGGAAAGCCTTTCGCCGCTGGTCAAGAAAGTGCTGCCGGCGGTGGTGAACATCGCGGTCACCGAGACCGTGTCCAGCGGCGACATGTTGGGCGAACTGCCGCCGGAACTGCGTGACACACCGCTGGGCCGTGAATTCCGCCGCCGCTTCGGCAATCGTCGCGAGCAGGTGGCCGGCGCCGGATCTGGCTTCGTCATCGACCCCTCCGGCATCATCGTCACCAACAACCATGTGGTCGATCACGCCGATAAGATCGTCGTCTCGCTGACCGACGGCCGCCAGTTGCCGGCCAGGGTGCTGGGCCGCGACGAACTGACCGACGTCGCGGTGATCAAGGTGGAAAGCCCCGACGCGCTGCCGAGTGTCACCTGGGGGGACTCACGCTCGGCGGAGGTCGGTGACTGGATCCTCGCGGCGGGCAACCCGTTCGGGCTGGGCGGATCGGTGTCGGTCGGCATCATCTCGGCCCAAGGGCGCGACCTCGGTTCCGGCCCGTTCGACAACTTCCTGCAGCTGGATGCGCCGATCAATCCGGGCAACTCCGGTGGACCGGTGTTCAACATGGACGGCCAGGTGATCGGGGTCAGCTCGGTCATCGTCTCCCCTACGGGCGCGTCGGTCGGCATCGGCTTCGCCATCCCCAGCGATACCGTCAACCGGATCGTCACCCAGCTTCTTAGCAAGGGCACGATCGACCGCGGCTGGCTGGGCGTGTCGGTGGAGGACAAGGAAAACGGCGTGACGATCGCCAGCCTGGACCGCAACGGACCGGCGGCGAAAGCGGGGATCAAAGCTGGTGATGTGGTGATTGCCATCAACGGCGAGCACATCGACACCTCCCAAAGGCTGATCCGCGCGGTCGCCCTGGTGCCGCCAGGAAACGCTATTCGCGTCACCGTCCGCCGCCAGGGGCGGGAGATGGAATTTTCGATCAATGTCGGCCGCCGGCCGACCGAACAGGCAGGCTAGTGTCCTGCCCCCAAGGTTCGTCGCATCATGCGGCGAGCTTCGGGGATCAGCAGGCCACTGGGAATAAGGAGCTAGCGCCTCCAATCTGAGGATCGCCCACTATGGCGAACTTCAGATTCGAGACACCAGCATCCGATCGTGGAGCGCCGAGAGGTACGAAGCGTGAAGCGGATGTTACGAGGGTAAAGAGGAGAACAGAATGCGCATCCTGGTGGTCGAGGATGACAAGGACGTCGCCGGCTTCGTCGTGCGCGGCTTACGCGAGGCCGGTCATGTGGTGGAGCACGCGGATAACGGCCGGGACGGGTTGTTTTTGGCCGCCAGCGAAGCATTCGACGCGGTGATCCTGGATCGGATGCTGCCCGGCGGCATCGACGGGCTGAAGATCCTGGAAACCCTGCGCGGACAAAAGAATACCGTGCCGGTGCTTATCCTGTCCGCGTTGGCCGAGGTCGATGACCGGGTGAAAGGCCTGAAAGCCGGCAGCGACGACTACCTGACCAAGCCGTTTGCTTTCGCCGAGCTGCTGGCGCGGGTGGAAGCGCTGAACCGCCGCGGCAAGGGCGAGGGCCCAGTCACCAAGCTGGTGGTGGAAGACCTGGAACTCGATCTGCTGTCGCGCCAGGTGAAGCGGGCCGGGCAGAAGATCGACCTGCAACCGAGGGAATTCCGCCTGCTGGAATATCTGATGCGTCACGCTGGCCAGGTGGTGACACGCACCATGCTGCTGGAGGGCGTCTGGGACTACCATTTCGATCCGCAGACAAACGTGATCGACGTTCATGTCTCCCGCCTGCGGCAGAAGGTGGACAAGCCGTTTCCGACCGGGCTGATCCATACCGTGCGTAATGCGGGCTACATGTTGCGGGCGGAACAGCCGTAGTATCTTCTTGCGATGGTGCAGGCACATTGGCGGAGCAATCGAATCGTTAGCGGCGACGTGCCTGCCAATCCCCGCTATGACGATGATCCAGGCCCTCAGACATGATCGATCGGGGCCTGTTCAGGTCGGCCGGCTTCCGCTTCGGGGCGATCTACGCCCTGCTGCTTGCGCTCAGCGCCACGGCGCTCGCGCTGTTCCTGTGGTGGGCGACAGCCGGCCTGCTCGACCGCCAGACCGAGGCCGCGATCAACGCGGATGCCCAGGGCCTGTCGGAGCGTTGGGCAGATGGCGGTCTTCCCGCGCTGGTGGTGACCATCGAGGACCGCCTGGCGCAGAACATCGATGACGACGCGATCTATCTGCTGACCGACGCCAACATGAAACGCATCGCCGGCAACCTGGCAAGCTGGCCGCCCTCGGTGACCACGGCCGGGCCGTGGTATGAACTGCGGGTGATGCGCGCCGGCATAAGGTCATTGGCGAGCGTGCAGCGATATGAGTTGCCCGGCGGTTTCCACCTGCTGATCGGCCGCGACGTTCAGGTGCGCGCCCAGTTGCGAGCCCTGTTGACCGATGCACTGCTCTGGGCCGCCATCGTCGTGATTCTGATGGCGACCGTTGGCGCGCTGGTGGTGCGGAACCTGTTCCGCCGCACGCTGGCCAACATCTCAACCACCGCGGCTGCCATTGCCGGCGGTGACTTCGCCAAGCGGGTAAGGTTGACCGGCCGCGGCGATGAGTTCGATCAGGTCGCGGAAGTGATCAACGAGATGCTGGACCGCATCGGCCGCCTGATGGACGGCGTGCGCCAGGTATCCAACGCCATCGCGCATGACCTGCGCACGCCGATCACCCGCGCCCGCACCCGCCTGGAGGACGCGGCGCTGCACGCCGAAACGCCAGATGATCTGCGAGCCGCGATCGAACGCGCCATTATGGACCTGGACGGAATCGTCGGCGTGTTCCAGGCGTTGCTGCGCATAGCGGAGATCGAAGCGGGATCCCGCCGGTCGTCGTTCGCCCGCCTCGACATCGTCCCGCTACTGGCCGAGGTGGCGGACCTGTATGACGCGCTGGCCGAGGAACGCGGCATCGTCCTGAAGGTGGAAACGCCGCCGGCGGTGCCGGCCTATGGCGACAAGGCAATGATCCAGCAGGCGATCGCCAACCTCGTGGATAACGCCATGAAATTCTCGCCGGAAGGTGGGACCGTTCAGCTCAAGGTGTCGGTCTCCAGCATGGTGTTCATCGCGGTCAGCGATCAGGGGCCAGGGATCCCGCCTGCTGAAAGGGAGAAGGCGACCAACCGTTTCTATCGTGGAGAATCCTCGCGCAGCACACCGGGATCGGGCCTCGGGCTGTCGCTGGTGCTGGCGGTCGCGCATCTACATGGCGGCGACTTGCGGCTGGAGGACAACAACCCCGGGCTGCGCGCCATCCTGACACTGCCGCTGCCGGATGAGGCGGAGGCAAGACGCTCCGCGGCATTGGCCGCGCCCCCTCTGGCTGCCCCCTCTCTGGCCGTGCCCCCCTCTCTAACCGCCCCCTCTGACCGCCCCCTCTAACCGCGTTGTCACGTGAAACACAGGACAAGGAGAGGCACGGTATGGCATGGAAGAAACCATGTCCCCTGTCCGCTCGCTTACGACCGCTGGTCTGCTCGTTGCTCTTGGCACTTTGCCCACGATCGCTACCGGGCCGGCCGCCGCTCAGGCTCAGGTGATCCAGACGGGACCGATGGAGGTCACCAGCGACACGCCGGAATACTGCCTGCAGTTGCTTGACCGGGTCAGTGATCTGGTGCGCCTGGCGACCACCGCGGTGCCGCGGGAAGTGTCCGTCCTGACCACCGAAGGCCAGCGGATGTGCGATCATGGACAGACCCGCGGTGGCATCATGCGGCTGCGGCGGGCGCTGCTGCTGATGGAGGGCGGGGACGGCTCCGCTTATCGATAGATTT
Source organism: Rhodopila sp. (assembly GCA_031291715.1). Lineage (GTDB taxonomy): Bacteria > Pseudomonadota > Alphaproteobacteria > Acetobacterales > Acetobacteraceae > Rhodopila. The sequence goes on from JARLIN010000179.1 coordinate 20,199, forward strand.
TTTCTATCGTTGTATATGTCCGCTTTCTTGCATTTGGCGGTTCGGGGGTCTCTAAATACCCGATAAAGTAAATCAAAACTCACAGGAAACGCCCTCGCCACCCCCTCATCGTCATGGCCGGACGTGTCTCGGCCATTCGCGCACGAGCGAGCGGGTATGCAAGGCTGGATCAAACCCGGCCAACACGGCGTGGGAACAATAGCTCGGGAGGATGGAATGGCCGAGTACGAGCCATGGAATGAGGATCGGGCAAAAGACATCATCGCTGCACACACCGGCATGGAAGGCTCAGCCTTGCCGATCCTGCACGCATTGCAAGACGCCTTCGGCTGTATCCCGATGGAGACGGAGCCTCTTGTCGCCTCGGCGCTGAATATCAGCCGGGCCGAGGTTCATGGCATCGTGACTTTCTATCATGAGTTCCGGCGGAAACCGCCCGGACGGCATGTATTGCGGGTCTGCCGCGCCGAGGCATGCCAGTCGGTGGGCGCTGACGCGGTGGCGGCGCATCTGCGTGCCGCCCTGGCGGTGGACTGGCTCGGCACCTCGGCGGACGGCGCGGTGACCCTGGAACCGGTGTTTTGCCTGGGCCTGTGCGCCACGGGCCCTTCGGCGCTGCTGGACGGTCAACCGGTTGGCCGGCTGAACGCCGCGCGGATCGACCGGATGCTGGAGACATTGTCGTGACCCGCGTCTTCGTCCCACGCGACGCGGCGGCCCTGGCGCTGGGCGCGGATGACGTCGCGGCGGCACTGGCCCCGCATGCGGACATCGTGCGAACCGGCTCGCGCGGGTTGTTCTGGCTGGAACCGATGATCGAGGTCGAAACGCCGGAAGGCCGCATTGCCTACGGACCGGTCGAGGCTGACGACATCGCGGGGCTATTGGCGGATGGGTTGCTGGAGGGCAGAGCCGGGCGCCTGCGGCTGGGAGTCCCTGAAGCGATCCCATTCCTGGCGCGCCAGACGCGGCTCACCTTCGCCCGCTGCGGCATCGTCGATCCGCTGTCCCTGGATGACTACCGTGCCCATGGCGGAATGGCCGGGTTGGCCAAAGCCCGCGCACTCGGCCCGGTCGGGACGGTGGAAACCGTGCTGGCCTCCGGGTTGCGCGGCCGGGGCGGTGCCGGGTTTCCCACCGGCATCAAGTGGAAGACCACGGCCGAGGCGAAAGGCGACCGGAAATTCATCGTCTGCAACGCCGATGAGGGCGATTCCGGCACCTACGCCGACCGCATGCTGCTTGAGGGCGACCCGTTCAGTTTGATCGAGGGCATGGCGATCGCCGCGCTCGCCGTCGGGGCGTCTAAAGGGTACGTCTACACCCGCTCCGAATACCCGCACGCCGTCGCCACAGTCGACAAGGCGCTGGCCATCGCGCGCGCCGCCGGCATCCTGGGTGCCGGGTTCGATATCGAACAGCGTGTCGGCGCCGGCGCCTATGTCTGCGGCGAAGAAACGTCGCTCCTGGAAAGCCTGGAGGGTCGGCGCGGGCAGGTACGCGCCAAGCCACCCTTGCCGGCGCATAAGGGCCTGTTCGATTGCCCCACCGTGATCAACAACCTTGTCACCCTGGCCACCGTACCTTGCATCCTGCGTGACGGGGCGGCTGCGTATCAGGCGATCGGCATGGGACGCTCGCGCGGCACGATGCCGATCCAGTTGGCCGGCAACGTCCGCCATGGCGGACTGTTCGAGGCCGGGTTCGGCGTCACGCTTGGGGACCTGGTCAACGACATCGGCGGCGGCACCCTGTCCGGCCGCCCGATCCGCGCGGTGCAGGTCGGCGGTCCCCTGGGGGCCTATTTCCCGCCGTCGCTGTTCGACACACCATTTGACTATGAAGCCTTCGCCGCTCGCGACGGATTGATCGGCCATGGTGGCGTGGTGGTGTTCGACGACACCGTGGACATGTCGCACCAGGCCCGCTTCGCCATGGAGTTCTGCGCCGCGGAATCCTGCGGCAAATGCACGCCGTGCCGCATCGGATCGGTGCGCGGAATGGAGACGGTGGACAAGATCCTGGCGGGGCAGAACGTCGATGCCAACCTGGAACTGCTGCGCGACCTTTGCGACACGATGAAGTTTGGTTCGTTATGTGCCCTGGGAGGATTCATCCCCTACCCCGTGCTCAGCGCGATGAACTTCTTCCCCGAGGATTTCCGGCGCGGCCAGCGCCTCGCCGCCGAATAGAATAGGAGACTCCGGATGCCCATGCTGCAGGAGATCGACTACGGGACGCCTGCCGTCACCGCCGGGGCGATGGTGACGCTGACGATCGACGACAACGCGGTGACGGTGCCGGAGGGCACGTCCATCATGCGGGCCTCGATGGAAGCCGGCATCAAGGTGCCGAAGCTGTGCGCCACCGATACGCTGAACAGTTTCGGTAGCTGCCGGCTGTGTCTGGTTGAGATCGACGGCCGGCCGGGCACGCCGGCATCCTGCACCACGCCGGTCGCGCCGGGGATGAAGGTCCGCACCGTTTCTGACAGGTTACGGAAGCTGCGTCGCGGGGTGATGGAACTTTACATCTCGGACCACCCGCTCGACTGCCTGACCTGCTCCGCCAACGGCAATTGCGAATTGCAGACCGCGGCCGGCGAGGTCGGGCTGCGCGACGTCCGCTACGGTTACGAGGGCGAGAACCATCTGTCCGCGGTGGTGGATGGGTCGAATCCGTATTTCAACTTCGATCCGGCGAAGTGCATCGTCTGCTCCCGTTGCGTCCGCGCCTGCGAGGAAGTCCAGGGCACCTTCGCGCTGACCATCCAGGGCCGCGGGTTCGAGTCCAAGGTCGCTGCCGGCATGGATGAGCCGTTCCTGACCAGCGAATGCGTTTCCTGCGGCGCCTGCGTGCAGGCCTGCCCGACCGCGACGCTGATCGAGAAATCCGTCGTCGAGATGGGCCAGCCGGAGCATTCGGTCGTTACCACCTGCGCCTATTGCGGCGTTGGCTGCAGCTTCAAGGCCGAAATGCGCGGCGATCAGGTGGTGCGCATGGTGCCATGGAAGGACGGCAAGGCGAACCATGGCCATTCCTGCGTCAAGGGCCGCTTCGCCTGGGGCTACGCCAACCATCCAGACCGTATCCTGAAGCCGATGATCCGCGAAAAGATCACCGATCCGTGGCGGGAAGTGACGTGGGAGCAGGCGTTCGACCGCGTGGCCTCGGAGTTCAAGCGGATCCAGGCGAAGGCAGGCAAGGACTCGGTGGGCGTGATCACGTCCTCCCGCTGCACCGACGAGGAAGCCTATCTGGTGCAGAAGCTGGCGCGCACGGCATTCGGCAACAACAACACCGACACCTGCGCGCGCGTATGCCACTCGCCCACGGGATATGGATTGGGGAAGACGTTCGGCACGTCGGCCGGAACGCAGGATTTCGACAGTGTCGACGCATCCGATGTGATCGTGGTGATCGGCGCCAACCCCACCGACGGCCATCCGGTGTTCGCCTCGCGCATGAAGAAGCGGCTGCGGCAGGGTGCGAAGCTGATCATCATCGATCCGCGGCGGATCGACCTGGTGCGTACGCCGCATGTGGAGGCGTCGTATCATCTGCCGCTGCGGCCGGGCACCAACGTTTCGATGCTGACATCACTGGCGCATGTCATCGTGACCGAAGGCCTGGTGGCGCAGTCCTTCGTCGCCGAACGTTGCGACGCCGAGGCCTTCGCCGACTGGGCCGCCTTCGTCTCCGAACCGCGGCATAGTCCGGAAGCGCTGGAAGCCACCACCGGCGTGCCGGCCGAACTGGTGCGCGGCGCGGCCCGGCTTTATGCCACCGGCGGCAACGGCGCGATCTATTACGGACTGGGCGTGACCGAGCACAGCCAGGGCAGCACCGCCGTCATGGCGATCGCGAATCTCGCGATGGCAACTGGCAATATCGGCCGCCGCGGCGTCGGCGTGAACCCGCTGCGCGGCCAGAACAATGTGCAAGGCAGCTGCGACATGGGCAGCTTCCCGCACGAGCTCCCCGGTTATCGCCATGTCAGCAATCCCGCCGTGCGGGCGATCTACGAAGCTGAATGGGGCGTGAAGATCGATCCGGAACCCGGGCTGCGCATTCCGAACATGCTGGATGCGGCGCTGGATGGATCGTTCCTCGGTCTTTATGTGCAGGGCGAAGACATCGCTCAGTCCGATCCCGACACAAAACACGTCACCCGCGGCCTGTCGGCGATGGAATGCGTCGTGGTACACGACCTGTTCCTGAACGAAACGGCCAACTACGCGCATGTCTTCCTGCCGGGGGCGTCGTTCCTGGAGAAGGACGGCACGTTCATTAACGCCGAACGCCGCATCAACCGCGTACGGAAGGTGATGGCGCCACGCGCCGGGATGGGCGACTGGGAAGTGACCCAGGCGATCTCCAACGCCATGGGCTACAAGATGAACTATACCCATCCGTCACAGATCATGGCGGAGATCGCACGCACGACTCCCACTTTCTCGGGCGTCTCCTATGAGAAGCTGGAGAAGGAAGCGGTGCAGTGGCCGTGTAACGATGCGGCGCCGGATGGCACGCCGATCATGCACATCGATCATTTCGTGCGCGGCAAGGGCAATTTCGTGATCACCGAGTATGTTCCCACCGATGAGAAGGTTGGGCCTCGCTTCCCGCTGCTGCTGACGACCGGGCGCATCCTGTCGCAATACAACGTCGGTGCGCAGACGAGGCGGACGGCTAATGTCGTGTGGCATGCGCAAGACCTGCTGGAAATCCACCCGCATGACGCGGAGGAGCGCGGCGTGCACGACGGCGATTGGGTCCGGCTGAAAAGTCGTGCCGGTGAGACGACCTTGCGGGCCACCGTGACCGAGCGGGTCGCACCAGGTGTCGTCTATACGACGTTCCATCATCCGACGACGCAGGCCAACGTGGTCACGACGGAGTATTCCGATTGGGCGACGAACTGTCCGGAATACAAAGTCACGGCGGTGCAGGTTTCGCCATCGAACGGACCATCGGATTGGCAGGTCGCCTATCGCGCCCTATCCGCGGAAAGCCGGCGGATCGAGGCGGTGCCGGCCGGTGAGTGAGATGGCCGGGCATGGCTGGACACGTCACCCCCTCACTGTCATGGCCGGGGATGACGTTGAGAGGTCGGTGCGCCCGCTCAAAATACGCTCCGGCTGGTCGTTTAACCTGATACGCATGGGGCCGGGCCGGGCCATGACACACAAACGGACCACGTCCTTCCATGCCTGACCCCGTCGTCTCTGTCCCGCGCGTCGCGTGGCGCGGCGACACGGCCTCCCATGGGGTGCGCGTGGTGCCGCGGGAAACGCCGGTCGCGCTAACCTATAACCGCACGACGCACGCGGTGATGCTCGCGTCCCCTGCCGATCTGGAGGATTTCGCGATTGGCTTCAGCCTGTCGGAAGGCATCATTCGCCACGCCGGGGACATCCATGCGCTGGAGGTCGTCGAGGTGCCAGACGGCATCGAATGCCGCATGGACCTCGCGCCCGACAGGCTGGACGCACTGACCAGGCGACAGAGACGTCTCGCCGGCCCCAGCGGCTGCGGCCTGTGCGGGCTGGACAGCCTGGCGGCGGCGATCCGGCCGGCACCACCCGTCTCGGCGGGTCGGACCTTCACGTCCACCATGGTGCAGGACGCCATGCAGGCCATGCCAGCCGCACAGACGATGAATGCTGCCACACGCGCGGTTCACGCCGCGGCGTTCTGGACGGCGGAACAAGGACTGATCGCGCTGCGGGAGGATGTCGGCCGCCACAACGCGCTGGATAAACTCTCCGGCGCGCTGGTTCGCCTCGGCGTGGCCGCGGCGAACGGCCTGCTGCTGCTGTCCAGCCGCGTTTCGGTCGAGATGGTGCAAAAAGCGGCCACGCTCGGCGCCCCGGTGATCGTGGCGATCTCCGCGCCAACGTCGTTGGCCATCGACGTCGCCACCGCCGCCAACATGACCCTGATCGGCGTGGCGCGCCCGGACGGGTTCGAGGTCTTTACTTATCCGGATCGGATCAGCACACGGACGGTGCAGCATGTCGCCTGACAAACTGGCCTACATGGCCAACCAGATCGGCCATTTCTTCCAATCCCAGAAGCACGACACAGCCGCAGCCGCCATCGAGGATCACCTGCTGAAGTTCTGGGACCCCCGCATGCGCAAGACGCTGCTCGAGAATCTGGACAAAGTCCAACTCGACCCTCTGGTGCGCCAGGCGGCGGAGCGGATGCGCGATTCTCAGCCGGCCTGACCGGTATTGCGGTTTCGCGTGGCGTGCGGACCAAGCCAGCCCATCGTCGCGCCAGGCTCGCTGTCCGTGGTCGGCAGATAGGGCTTGATGTCGAGTAACGGCGTTCCGTCAACGCAGTCCAGGTAGCGGACTTTCAGTCCATCCGGGCCATCGAACCCATCGAACGCCACGACCGACAAGCCGATGGGGTTGGGCCGCCATGGCGCACGCGACGAAAACACCCCACGGGGTTCCGGATCGAAGGGCGGCGTGAACACCAGCCGTGGCTGCGTCACCTGATCCAGCCAGTACAGCAGGATCAGGTGGGAGAAGCCTTCAAGGCTTCGCAACCCTTCCAGGAAGTCGGGGAACACGCAAACGCGGCAGACCGGCGCCGGATCGTGCTGCCGGCCATTACGCGGGCACTCGGCGATCGCTCGCCAAGGGGTGTGCAGCGTGCCGATGGGATGGAGGGCGAAACCGGTCAAGACGTGTCCTTGCCGCACAGTGTCCATGGGGGATCATGTGCGGCCAGCAGCGTGACGGCAAGCGTCGTGTTACGCCGCCGATGCGTGGCCTGATATGCGACGCAGAGGTCGTCGGATACCTCATGACCAATTTCCGGCTGACTGTTCAGCCTGAAATTGGTCTGGCTCTTTCTTTGGTCGCATGGCTCACCCGCTCCGGACGTTCCGCCGAGCGCGATCATGCTTATGCGCCACAAACACCGGACATTGGTGAGCCACTCCGCCCTTCGCCGACATAAGCTGACCGCCTTCACCCATCTATCGGCGCATCGGCTGCGCGTTCCGGTCCCGCCCAATCAACGCCAGCCCTTCCGCCACCGACACGAACTCACCCCCACCCGTCACCCGCTCCGCCCCAAACCGAGTCGTAAACAACCCGCGCACCGCCGGCACCAGCGACGTCCCGCCGGTCAGGAACACGCGGTCGATCGCATCCTCCCCCAACCCCGCCTCCGCGAGCGCCATATCCACGGTCGCCGCCACCCGAGCGATGTCGGGCGCGATCCAGTGCTCGAAGTCGGCTCGGGCGATTGTCTCCTCAATCGCGAAATCCTCATGCTGGAACCGCAACACTGCCGTCTCCGCCCGAGACAATTCTGCCTTCACGCCCGACACTGCTCTATACAATTCATACCCAAGCTCATCCCGGATCAGCCGCAGCAATGCGTGCAGCCGGTTCGGATACTGCGCCGACCGCGCCACCGCCTCGATATCCCGCATCGTCTTTGGGGCGCGCATCAGCGACAGCCGGTGCCAGCGCGCGAAGCTGGAGTAATACTCCGGCGGCACCGGCAAATCCGTCCCGCCCGGCCGATACGTCGTCCCCTTGCCCAACCGGGGCGAGACAACATGATCCATGATCCGAAAATCGAACGTGTCCCCAGCGATCCCCACGCCCGCATGACCGAGTGCCTGCACCGGCCGGTTGCTGCCAGGTTCGAACCGCAGCACCGAAAAGTCGCTGGTGCCGCCGCCGAAATCGCCGATCAGCACTGTGGCGGGGGCGGTCAGTCCGCGCGCGAACCGGTACCCTGCCGCCTCCGGCTCCAGCGCCGTCTGGATGTTCGCCCATCCGGCCGCGGCATAGGATGCCCGCAGCCGTTGCTCCCCAAACGCATCGTCCGGCGAGTCGCCCGCGAACCGCACCGGCCGGCCAGCAACCAACACCGTGTCGCGCGGCGTCGGCAGAATCGCACCCAGGAACAGCCCGATCAGCCCCTCCAGGGTGAAGGGCCGGCCGAAAACGCGCGTGTCCGTGAAGCTGCGCTGCGCCAGATAGCTTTTGAGCGACATCATCAGCCGGCTCTCGAGCGGGTCATCCAGATAGGCTTCGATCGCCGCCGGCCCGACCGCGTTGCGCAGCACGACCCGGTCCTTGGCACCGTCGTTCCAGAAACACAGCACGGAGCGGATCACATCCATCTCCGCCACACCGAACGCGTGCCGCACCGTGGCGACCGAACCGTCCGGGCGCAGCAGGGTGACGACGCTGTTGGTCGTGCCAAAATCAACGCCGATCATCGTCATGTAAGCAGCCCATCCGCGAGAGGGGCGCTTCCGACCACAGACGCGATCCACATGCAAGCGGTACTCTGGTGTCGGACGCCCCGCCCCCTAATCGCCAGGAACCCACCATAAGAGGAACAAACAATGGCAACCAAGCCAACCCTCGAACATCGCGCTCTGGGCGATGGCGATGGCAGACGAACCCGGCACCACGGATCGGCGCATCGCCTTCTCCCACGCTTTCGCCGTGGAGCTTCCCAGCGCCGTGGTGGAGGCCACGCAACAGAAGAACCTTACGGCGTGCCTGGCCGCTGGCTGCACCGTTCTGATTCTTTGGTCGCATGGTTCACGTGCTCCGGACGTTCCGCCGAGCGCGATGATGCTCATGTGCCACAAACACCGGACATTGATGAGCCATTCTGCCCTTCACTGACATAAGCTGACCGCCTTCAGCCATCGATCGGCGCATCAAAAAAATCAGGAGGTATCAGAAATGAAACCAGCGCTTTTCGCGATCCCGTTACTATTGCTCGCCGGAATCGCCGAAGCGCGCGATGTGAAGTCGGAGATCGAGGCCGGCAACCAAAAATTCGGCGCGGCCTATGCCAAGGGCGACGCGGCGGCGATCTCACGCCTCTATACGGAACACGCGACCGTTTTTCCCCCGGGCAGCGACATGGTCACGGGCCGCGACGGCATCCAGAAGGTCTGGGCCGACGCGATCCAGAGCGGGATGAAAATCGACAGCCTGCAGACTGTCTCGGTCGAGCAATACGGCAATGCTGCGAGGGAAATCGGTCGTTTCACAGCTGAAGTACCGAATGCGCAGAAGCAGATGGCCAAGGTCGAGGGTAAGTATGTTGTGGTCTGGAAGCGGGTGAAGGGCACCTGGATGCTGGACAGCGACATCTGGAATTTGAACCAGTAGCCGGGCTTTCGGACAGGTACGATCCGGCGGCCGGATGATCCTGGCCGGTTCCCGTGCCGGCACAGGCATGTATAACGTGCCGCGGGAGAACAGGCATCCATGCATCATCTGGTCGGCAAGTGGCCCTTCGTGATCGCTGCCGCGTTGGCGGTGCTTCTGGTGGGCTGCAAGCCGGAGAAAACGCCCCCGCTCGCAGTCTCATCAAGGGCGATGGCGATGGCAGCCGAACCCGGCACCACGGATCGGCGCATCGCCTTCTCCCACGCTTTCGCCGTGGAGCTTCCCAGCGCCGTGGTGGAGATCACGCAACAGAAGAACCTGACGGCGTGCCTGGCAGGTGGCTGCACCGTTCTGAACACGCACATCGACCGGCTTCGGGACGGCCTGGTTCAGGCCTCGATCTCCGTGCGGATCGCCCCGGATCGCTACCCCGCCTTCGCCGCCGCCATCACCGCGCCGCCGGCAACACTGGTGAGCCATACCGAGACGGCGGAGGACAAGACCATACCGCTGATCGACGTCGAGAAACGGTTGGATGCGCAGTTGGCGTTGCGAGACCGGTTGTCGCAGATGCTGAAGCAGGTCGGCACCAGCGTCACCGATCTGGTGGCTGTGGAGAAACAACTCGCGGATGTGCAGGGTGCGATCGAGAGCGCCACGGCCCAGCGCAACTATCTGCGAAGCATCACCGACACGGTGAAGGTGGATGTGGCCTACAACGGCCTCATCCAGCAGGCAGGGCCGTTCGATGTGTCGCCGATCCGCGCCGCCCTGGACAATTTTGTCCGTATCGTCATCGAGTCCCTGGGCGATATGATCGCATGGATCGCCTACGCGCTGCCCTGGTTGCCGCTGGTGGTGTTGGCAGGCTGGGTCGTCCGGCGCCTGGTGCGGCCGCGCTTTCCCTGACATCAAGCCGCCTACGGCGCTGAAGACGGCGGGCAACACCACGCGGGAGAAGAAGCCCGCATCAGCCCGCTTCCCTTGACACCACGCCACACCTGAACCTTGATCCGCGCAACACGAAAGGCGTGGAAACGATGACTCAGAAGACCAAGCTGTGGAGCAGTTTCAAGGAGGCGGTGGCCGACATACCCGATGGCAGCACCATCGCGTTTGGCGGTTTCGCCATGCCGGGAACTCCGTTCAACCTGATCAAGGCCCTGCTGGAGCAGGGGGCGAAACGACTGACCCTGGTCGCCAACACCACCGGTGGCGCGCAGCAGCCCCGGATGCCCGACATCGGCATGCTGGTGGAGAACGGCCAGGTCGCGAAGGTCATCTGCGCCTTTACCGCCGCCACGCGCCCCACCGACGTGCTGCCGTTCACCAAATATTACGAGTCCGGTGAGGTGGATGCCGAGCTGGTACCTCAGGGGACGCTGGCCGAACGGATGCGCGCGGCGGGCGCCGGCATTCCGGCCTTCTACACCCCCACCGCCGTCGGCACCGAACTCGCCGAGGGCCGCGAAACCCGTGTCATCAACGGCCGGGAATACTTGCTGGAGTACGCGCTGCCGCTCGACTACGCGTTCATCCGTGCCCGCACCGCGGATACGGCCGGCAACCTGAGGTTCCACCGCGCGCAACGCAATTTCAACCCGGTGATGGCCACCGCCGCGCGCTGCACGATCGCCGAGATCGACGAACCGATCGTGCCTGCCGGCAGCATCGACGCGGACGACGTGCATACAGCCGGCATCTATGTGCACCGTCTGGTGCAAGTGCCACCGGCACCCGAGGGAATCTGGCCCGCCAAACGGCAGGAGAAAAAACGATGAGCGGAACGAAGGGGCTGAACCGCCAGCAAATGGCTGACCGGGTGGCGCGCGAGTTCCAGGACGGCTGGATCGTCAACCTCGGCGTTGGCATTCCGACGATGTGTTCCAACACCGACATCGGTGACCGGGACATCACCTATCACTCCGAGAACGGGGTGATCGGCTACGGCGGGGTCGCAGCGGCGGGTGAGGAAGACCTTAACCTGGTCAATGCTGGCGGCCAGAATGTGACTTTGAAGCCGGGCGCCGCGGTGGTGCACCACGCCGACAGTTTTGGTGTGATCCGGGGCGGACATATCGATGCGACGGTGATGGGGGCCTACCAGGTCTCGATGACCGGAGACTTCGCCAACTGGAAGCTGAAAGGGCAGAAGGGCGGAGGCATCGGCGGCGCGATGGACCTGGCGGCGTGTGCCAGGCGGGTGTTCATCATCCTGGAGCACGTGACCCGCGACGGCAGCCCCCGGCTGGTGACCGCCTGCGACCTGCCGGTGACGGCGCGCGGCGTGGTGACGCTGGTGGCGACCAACTATGGGCTGTTCGAGCCGACGGGCACGGGCTTCCGGCTGCGGGAGATCGCACCCGGACTGACGGTGGACGAAATCCGCGCGGTGACGGGTGGCACGCTGACGGTGGCGGATGGGCTGCGGGAGATCGCCGTCGGAGGGTAATGCCAGCGGCCCGAAGGGTCGACTGATATGCGCGCGGGGTTGCCAAAAGGAGCAAGGCTGCGCGGCCGCGCGCGAAATCAATAAGATACCAGCGGCCCGTCCTTCGACCGAAGAGTCGATACTTCGGGCCGTTGGTATAAGACGGTCACCTGGGGTGGGCCGGCCCGCGAACGAACCGACCCATTCCCCTACCGCTTTTTGATGATGATCTTGACTTTTATAATCACGATCACCAACATCGGCGCCAGGAAGTTAAGATGTTCTCTGGTCATCTCTTCCTCCAGGTGAAAGCCGGTGGGCCTATCCCGCCGGCTTTTCCATTTTGGCGGCAATGTATGAATGAATGGTTGATGACGCCGGACCGTACGGCCGGTGACGGTGAAGTATAAGACACCGACCGTCGGCCCCTGCTTTGACCGCGAGCTTTCGACCATGTCCACCGAGACCATCTTCGCCCTCGCCTCCGGCTCCGCCCGCGCCGCCATCGCGGTGATGCGCCTTAGCGGGCCCGCCGCCGGACCGGCGGTCGCAGCGCTGTGCGGCGGCACCCTGCCCGCCCCTCGCCATGCCTCGCTCCGCCGCTTGCGCGATCCGTCGGGAGCGATGCTGGACCACGCGCTGGTGCTATGGCTCCCCGGCCCGGGCACCTACACTGGCGAGGACTGCGCCGAACTCCATCTGCATGGCGGCCGGGCGGTGATCGATGGGGTGGCGGACGCGCTGACAGAGGCGGGGCTGCGTCCGGCCGAGCCAGGGGAGTTCACCCGCCGGGCGTTCCTCAATGGCCGGATGGACCTGGTTGAAGCCGAGGCGGTCCATGACCTGATCACCGCGGAGACCGAGGCGCAGCGCCGCCAGGCCTTGCGGCAGCTCGAGGGCGCCCTCGGCGCGCTGTATCAGGACTGGGCGGATCGGTTGCGCGGCATCCTGGCCTACCAGGAAGCGTTGATCGATTTCCCGGATGAAGACCTGCCGCCGGAAGTGGAAGAGCAACTTCTCGCGACGCTCCGTACTGTGCGCGCCGAGATCGGCATTCACCTGAACGACGCCGGCCGTGGCGAGAAGCTGCGCGAGGGTCTTTTCTTCGCCATCACCGGCGCGCCGAACGTCGGCAAATCCACTCTGATCAATGCGCTCGCCGACCGGGAGGTCGCGATCGTTTCCGAAATCCCCGGCACCACCCGCGACGTACTGGAAACCCGGGTCGTCCTGGGCGGCGTTCCCGTGACGCTGGTTGATACCGCCGGGCTACGCGAAACCACCGACAGCATCGAGGCCGAAGGGGTCCGCCGGGCCCTTGCCCGTGCTCAGGACGCGGACCTTGTGATGACGGTGGTCGACGCTGGTTCGCCGCCGCCGGATGCCGCGCCCGGTTACCTGCTGATCGCCAGCAAGGCCGACCTTGGCCATGACGGTCCCGCTGGCGCGCTTCGGATCAGTGCGAAGACCGGGGCGGGGATGGACGAGCTGCGCACTCGCCTCGCCCAGGCCGCTCGGCAGATGACAGAGTCGAGCGGCCCGCCGCCACTGACCCGCGCCCGCCACCGCGCCGCGCTGCTGGCGGCGGCTGAACA
>JARLIN010000180.1 GCA_031291715.1 Rhodopila sp.
CCTATTTCGCCGCGTTGGCACCCAGCGTCCCGCCGACGAGCGGGCAATCGCCCTGCTCCAGCGGCCGAAACGCCTCCGCGGCGGGGATGGTACGCACCAGCTTCAGCAAGTCCCATTCGCCATGCGATTCCGCCGGCGTTTTTGCCTGAAGTAGATTCATGTCGTGGATCACCCGTCCGTCGGCGCGGATCGAACCATCGTGAATCATGAAATCCTCGATTGGGAGAGCACGCATCTTCGCTGCGACCGCACCCGCCTCAACGCTCCCGGCGGCGCGCACCGCTTTCAGGTAATGTCCCACGGCGCTGTAAACGCCCGCCTGCTGCATTGTCGGCGCCTTGCCATGGCGGGCCATGAAGCGGGCCGACCAGGCCCGTGTCGCAGGATCGAGATCCCAATAGAATGCTTCGGTGAATAACAGGCCTTGGGCCAGTTTCAGACCCAGTCCGTGAATGTTGGTAATGGTAATAAGCAGCCCGGCAAGGTTATGACCGTCTCGGGTGAGGCCGAATTCGGCCGCTTGTTTGATGGCATTGATCGCGTCGTCGCCCGCGTTGGCGATGCCAATGACGTCCGCGCCTGAACTCTGCGCGGTGAGGAGAAAGGAAGAATAGTCGCTGGTCGATATCGGATGGCGGACCCTTCCCAATACTTGTCCGCCCGCCTTGCGCACCTGCTCGGCCGCCGCGCCCTCCAAGGCCTTCCCGAAGGCGTAGTCGGCGGTCAGGAAGAACCATTTGCGACCGCCCGCCTCGACCACCGGTCCAACCGTGCCGTGGGCCAGTGCCCACGTGTCGTATGTCCAATGAAATCCAAATGGAGCACATTGTTTTCCGGTAAGTTCCATCGTCGCCGCACCCGACACGATGTCGATCCGCCCTTTTTCCTGGCTGATCTGCTGCACCGCGAGCGCCACCGCCGAGTTCGACAGCCCGGCGATCATTTGCACGCCTTCAACGTCATACCAACGGCGCGCGATCGCAAGCGCGGTGTCGGCGCGATTTTGATGATCGGCGGACACCATCTCTATCGGCCGGCCCAGGACGTTAGAGCCAAAGTCCTCCACGGCCATCTGTGCTGCCGTCACAACGCCGGGACCCGAGCTCTCGGAATAGATCCCTCCCATGTCGTCCAGGATTCCGATCCGCAAGGGTGTCTCCGCCTGCGCGGCGACCGAGACCATGGCACAGCAAACCGCCGCCAGAACCGACCGTTTCATTGACGTCTTCCATCCGTTTGTTATTGTATCTTATGGCTTCGAAGACGGCGGCGATCGGTCATCGCCGCCGTCTTCGCTCGGATCACGCTTCGTCGCGCACCGGATTGCTGAGCGTGCCCACGCCCTCGATGACGACATCGATCGTGTCCCCATCTTTCAACAGTACAGGTGGATTGCGCTTGAAACCAACTCCGGACGGCGTGCCCGTGGCGAGCACATCGCCCGGCTGCCAGTCCAGTGCCTGAGAGATGTATGAAATCAGGTGCGGAACGTCGAACGCAAGTTTGGAAAGCGTATCGTTCTGCATCTCCTGCCCGTTGAGCATAGTGCGAATGCGAAGGTCGCGATAATCCGGAACCTCGTCGGCGGTGACCAGCCAGGGGCCAAGCGGACCCGATGTGCGGAAATTCTTCCCCATGCCGTACTGATGGGTGTGGAATTGCCAGTCACGCGCCGAAGCATCGTTGAAGCACGTATAGCCGGCGACATGATCCATCGCGTTCTCCGGCGCTATATGCCCGCCCCCGCGTCCGATCACGACGGCAAGTTCGCCCTCATAATCGAATTTTTCCGATGCCTTCGGCCGCAGCATCGTTGCCCCGTGACCAATGAGCGTGTCCGCGTAGCGTTGGAAGATCACCGGATACTTCCCGACCGTTCTTCCCGCCTCGGCGGCATGCGCGACATAATTGATGCCGACGCAAAGCACTTTTGCCGGGTCCGGAATTGGCGGCAGGAGATCGCAGTCAGCGAGCACGAAGTCGGGCTTGGCTGTCGCAACTCTTGCGCGGGCGGCATCGACACCGCCGACGGCGAGCAAATCTCGCAACGTCGCGGCGCCCGCGGTGCCGGTAAGCACGGCCACACCACTGTCAATCACAGCGCCATACCCGGTCTGACCGGATCTTACGAAAGAAATAAGCTTCATCGGGAATTCCTGTTCTTCATGGTCAGGTCTGATGCTCGCGGATGGAAGGCTCGATCCGCGACACTAGCTCTTTATTTCGGTGGCTTGCCGATCCCCGAAGCTCGCCGCATGGTGTGACGAACTTCGCGGGCAGGACACTGGAAAGTTATGATGGCCCTCCAGCCAGAAGGCGTCGCATCCGCGCCTCCCAGTCGGCCAGCGGCATGAAACCTGGGTCACGCCGGCAAACGGCTTCCGTCTCCTGGAAGATTTCTTCGTCGGATTTGTCGAGATCGAGCGGGTCGCCGTGCGGTTGCGGCACGTAAAACGGGACATCGACATAGACCTCGACGACATTGTCCTCGGGATCATGGAAATAAATCGACCAGGCATTGCCATGATTTAGGCCAAACAACTCCTTCGCGCCGTTGGCGAGGGCCTTATCGCGAACGGCGCGCAGCTTGGCCAAGGTCGGAACCTGGAAGGAGACCTGCATGACCGTGCTCGCGGTACCCGGCGCCCGGCCCGAGGCAAGCGCCAGTTGATGGTGCTTTGTCGGCTCACCACTTAGAAACACGAGATCGTTCTTGAAGCGTCTGCCGGCGCCGCGATCTGTGACGATCAGATCAAGCACATCACAATAGAAGGTTTCGATCTTTTTTATGTCGGTCACGTAAATTCCGACGTGGCTCAAATCCGGCCGGGCGTTTTTGCCCATTTCGACATGGCTATCTATTCCTGACACGTTTTCTCTCTCCCCTGACTCTCTGTTCCTGGCGGTAGTTCTGTTCACTCTGGCTGCTGGTTATCGGGCGATTGACCGTCCCGGATGGGACATCATCGCTTTCGTCCGGCGGCGGCTATGGAGGCTGCTCGCGACGCCACGAGAACGGCGGCGACGTTGTCGGCGGTTTGACGGATATGCCTCTCCAACAGTCGCGAGGCGGCCTTGGTGTCGCGCGCCAGGACCGCTCGCATGATCTCGGCGTGTTCATCACTTTTTCGGCGCGGTTGCTCGCGGAAACGTGCTGAAATTCTGCGGAAACGCTCCGCCCTCTGGAAAAAATCCCCACACAAACGCAACAGGTGGGGAGAGCCGCACGCGGCCAGCAGCGCCATATGAAAGACGCGGTGGCGCTCGCTCCAATCGCGGTCGAGCGATGGCGCGATATCCGGCAGACGCTCTTCCACGACTGCCAAGCGGTGGAATGCGCCAACGATCTCCGCCTCCCACGCGTCGTCACCCCGGCGTATGGCAAGCCCCACCGCCTCCTGCTCCAACAGAATGCGCATGCGGGCGACATCCTCGAACTCATCGACCGTGACCTCAGCAACCCGGAAACCCCGCCTTTCCTCGGCCTCGACCAATCCCTCGGAAACCAGGCGACTCAGCGCTTCCCGCAGTGGTGAGCTGGAGAGTCCCAATTTGTCTTGCAGCTCGGCGACCTTCAGCTTCGCGCCCGGCGGGAACTTGACCCACATGATCGCGTCACGCAGCTGGGAAACCGCTTGGACCACCAGGGCGGGTGCCGAGTCTGGCTGATGCGGAAGGGCCGTTTTATGCATAAAATTGGTTTTATGCATAAACGCCAGGTCTCGCAAGCGCCAAAAAAGCGGGGCCTCGAGAGACTGGGTTAAGCGGTGTTCCGGTGCTGTATGAAGCGGCTCAAGATTCAGCCCTGGTCGGCGCCAAAAGACGGCTCCAGCTCAGAGTTGGTACCAGAATTCTTCACGAGTCAGAGTGCGCCACGAAGGCGGGCACGGAGCAGATCGAGGGCCGCGCGGCCACACATCTGGCGTTTCGCCCTACATTGCCGTCGTAGTTTGTCTGTAGGTTTGTTCTACCCAGTTTAGCCCGCGTGGGCTTTCACCCAGGCAACATATTTGTCCATCCAGCTCTGCAGGAATTGCCGGCTGTCCGCGCCGATACCGCCGTCCGCGTCGAACAAGCCCTCCTTCGCATGAATGAAGGCTTCAGGTTGGCCAAGCGTCGGCACGTCCAGATACGCCAGAACATTGCGCAGATGCTGCTGCGCCAGGGCCGTGCCGACAGCGCCGACCGAAGCGCCCAGGAGGCCCGCCGGCTTCCCCGCCCATGCGTTCTGACCGTATGGTCGCGAGGCGTGGTCGATCGCGTTCTTGAGGACACCGGGGATCGAACGGTTGTACTCTGCGGTGACGAACAACAGGCCTTGGGAGGCGGCAACTTCGCTCTTCAACCGTTTGACGGCAACGGCCTGATTGGCATCATCGTCCTGATTGTAAAGCGGCAGGTCGTCGATCCGAAGCTGTTTGAACGAGAACGCGGACGGCGCCAGTCTTACGATGGCAGTGGCCAGCTTGCGGTTGAAAGAATCACGGCGAAGACTGCCGACGAGTACAGCAATTTGGTATTGGCTCATCCCGCTTCTCCTGGAAAAAACATTTGAGTTTTTTTGGCCATTATCTAGATTCCAACGACATCATCGCGGCCGTCACCCCCGGCGTCAAGCGTTAGACTCGAGTCAGCAGTAACTATTCTGACCCGCATCAGCGGAGAGGGCGTGCCGATGTTAGCATGCTGCCATTATCTAACGCGAAAGGTAGCACTGCAGGTATCCTTGGTTGGGTTCCTGGGCCCTTCCCAATCGCTCGGGCCGACCAAGTCGGCGCACCTGAACACACCGCCGAGGTCGAAACGGTATTGTCATGAGAATCCAGGTGATCGGACGACATGTGTAGTCGTCCCGCAAGCGGCTCGTGCGGGACGTGCGCCGAGACACAAGTCAATATCTCCTGCCTGTTCACAAATCGCATGGGTCGTGGCGATTAGTTTGCTACGAGCGTATTTGCCTGACTAACTGTCGACCCACGTGAAGTGTCGGTCGCTCTTCCAACTCTGCGGCTCAGGGCCCCAGCAAAACTGCCAAGGGATCGCCAACCGCCGTAACGAATTCGACGCGGCGCGCAGTCTCAATCAAAGCCTTCAGCTTGATCCTTGCCGGATTACACAACGTTCATCCGGTAAGACTGGGCCCTCTCGGTGGCCATATGCGTGACGCATACCTGACAGTCGAACAAGATCGCCAATGCATCGGCTTCAACTGGTGTTTTCCGTTAGCGCCGACCTGGATTAGGCGTTAACCTAACTTGAGGCCTTAAGTTTGCGGAGAGTCGTTGACATGAGCGGAGCCGCATTCGGGCTGAACGGGCCAGGATCGGACAGAGATCGGCTCGGCGGCTGGTTCAACGTCGGCGTTCTGCGTGCCGTCGCGCCTGCGCTTGCACTTGGCCTGCGTACGACTGCCGCGGTCTGTCTCTCGCTTTGGGTGACGTTCGAGCTGCAATTGAGCGCACCCTACTGGGCCGCCACATCCGCGTCGCTGGTCTGCCTGCCGGTGCTGGGTGCGTCGCTCCGCAAAAGTGAGGCCCGGCTGATCGGGACGGTCGTCGGCGCGGTGTTCATCGTCGCCCTGACTGGCATCTTCCCGCAGAACCGCGTGGGTTTCCTGCTCAGCCTGGCTGCCTGGTGCGCTGTCTGCGCCTTTGTGACGACATTGCTCGACAACTTCGCATCCTACGGCGCCGCCTTGTCGGGCTACACGGCCGTGATCATCGCCGCCGGCGCGACGGAGAACCCGGACCAGATCTTCTCGCTGGCCATATCGCGCACGTCTGAGATCGTCATCGGCATCGTCTGCGCCACGGTCGTGCTGATCGCGACGACCCGGCCCAGATCTGCCGAGAAACTCGCGGACCTTCTTGCCGGCGTCATCGCCGAGACGGCGCGCGACACCTTCATCACCCTGCGGACCGGCGGCCCCGATGCGGCCGACAGCCGTCCCGCCCGGCGGGCCTTGATCAAGCGCACGGTCGCGGCACGCCAGCAGGCCGACGAGGCCATTGGGGAATCTTCGGAACTGAAAAGCCGCCAATCCACGCTTCATGCGGCGCTCGAAGGCGTGTTCGAGGCGCTGTCCGATTGGCGGGCCATCGCCGGCCACATGAGACGCTTGCCCGACGCGGACGCGCGCCGCCAGGCGCAAGAGGTCCTGGACACGATGCCGCCCGACCTCGCCCAGTTGTTGGCATCCGGCGACGCGGCCGAATGGACCGACGACCCGGCAGCGATGCGCGACGCCTGTGCGTACGCCGCGCGTGCCCTCGTCGCACTCGACACGCGCGACCCCTCGGTTCGGCTGCTGGCCTCAAGCCTGGCGGAGTGGCTGCGGGCGATGGCCCGCGCGGCGAATGGCCTTGCCCTGCTGCTTGCTCCCGGAACAGCGAGAGACGCCGCCCATCATTGGCCCGGTCCCGGCGGCAAGGACCTGCTGCCGGCCCTGGTCAATGGTGTGCGTGTGTTCCTCACAATCGGCGCGGTAGAGTTGTTGTGGATCATCACGGCGTGGCCGAGCGGCATGACCGCTGTCACTTTCGCCGCGATCAACGTGATCCTGATCTCACCCAAGAACGAACAGGCGCCTGCCGCCGCGACCTACGCCGTGATTGGCGTGGCGGGCGCGGGCGCCCTGGCCGGGGTGACGAAGTTCGCACTGCTGCCGCCGCAGCAGACCTTCTTCGGGCTATGCGCCACTTTGACGTTGCTCCTGGTGCCGTTCGGGGCATTCAGCGCGATCCCCCGATTAACGCCGATATTCAGCCAGATGACGCTCAACTTCATGCCATTGTTGGGGCTCACCAACGAGATGACCTACGATCCCCCGGCGTTCTACAACCAGGTATTGGGTATCTTGACCGGCTGCATCGCGACGGCGATCGCGTTACAGGTCGTCCCACCGGTGCGACCGCGCGTGCGTGCCGACAGGCTGCTGGCGGCGACCTGGAACGAGTTGCGTGACCTGGCTGGTAAGCCGGAAATACTGCCGCGGAGTGCGTGGGAAGCACGGATCTACAACCGCCTGGCCGCCCTGCCCGAGGAAGCCGAGCCTATACAGGCTGGCAGAATGGTTGCGGTCCTCTCGGTTGGAACCGAGATCATCCGGCTGCGCCAGATAGCCGAGCGGTTCGGCCTCCAATCCGACGTGCGTGGTTTCCTGTCGGAGATGGCACGTGGTAACGATCCGGGCGCGATCGAGGTGCTAAGGCAGCTTGACACCGAACTCGCCGCCATCCCGCGCGAGGTGCCCGGCGAGGAGGTGCGCCTGCGGGCGCGCGCGAGTCTGCAGGCGCTGACCGAAGCGCTCGAGACCCATATGGCCTCCTACGCGCCGGAGGACCGGCCGTGACGTTCACCGAGGTCAACATCTTTGGGGTCTACGTAGCGCCCATTGCGCCGATGATGCTCGTCGCCTGGGTCATCCTGTTGGGGCTGCGCCGCATCGGCGACCGCGCCGGCCTGCTCCGGCACGTGTGGCGGCCGTCGTGGTTCGTTTTGGCCATCTACGTGGTGCTGCTCGGCGCCATCGTTCTTCTGAAAGCTGCGTGGGGTTTCGCATGTCCGATCTGAAGGCCAAGCCGGACAACATCGATTTGCGTCGAGATCCGGCGGTCAGGCCTGAAACGCGGGGCGAACAGCCGGCCCGCCGCAGGCACCGCGACCGCATCGTGCCGATGCTGCTGACCGTCCTCGCGATCCTGGCGGCGGGAGTGGTCGGGTGGGCAGCCTGGGACGCCTACATGGGTGCCCCCTGGACGCGGGATGGGCGGGTCCGCGCCTACCTGGTGATCATTGCACCAGAGGTTGCGGGCAAGATCGTCGAGATGCCGGTCAAGGACAATCAGTTCGTTCACGAGGGCGACCTGCTGATGACCATCGACCCCACGACCTACGCGATCGCCGTCAGCTCGGCACAGGCACAGGTCGAACAGGCGAAGGTCGAGATGGACAACAAGATCGCCATGGCGAAGCGACGGCAGCAGTTGACCACGCTCTCGACTTCGGCCGAGGAGGTCGAGACCTATTCGGCCCAGGCGCTGGCGGCGACGGCCGCTTACAATCAGGCGGTCGCCAACCTGGCGAAGGCCAGGGTCGATCTCGAACGCACCCACATCGTCTCGCCGGTGAACGGCTGGGTCACCAACCTGCTGTGGCAAAATGGGGACTTCGCGGATGTGGGTGAAAAGAAGATCTCCGTCATCAATGCCGACTCGTTCTGGGTCGATGCGTATTTCGAGGAGACGAGCCTGGCACGCATCCACCCAGGCGATCCGGCCAGCATCAAGTTGATGGGGTTCAGCCAGGTGGTGCGTGGTCACGTCGAAGGCATGTCCCGCGGCATCACCGTGGACAATGCCCAGGCGGGGCCCGGCGGGCTGGCAACGGTCAACCCGATTTTCACCTGGGTCCGCCTGGCGCAACGCATACCGGTCCGCATCCATATCGACGAGGTCCCGCCCGGGGTATTCCTGGCAGAGGGCGAAACCGCGACGGTCCAGGTCGATGCGCCGTCGCCAACCTCGAAGCCGAACTAGTGTCCTGCCCCCGAAGTTCGTCGCATCATGCGCCGGGCTTCGGGGATGAGCAGGCCACTGAAAATAAAGAGCTGATAGCGCCGTTCGCATTCTGATCCGGTTCAGTGCCGATAAACCCGATGGCGCCAAGCGCGCCGGATAACGTTTTGGGAACGATTATATCATGGGATCAAAACTGATACCTGCGATACTTTCTGCATGCGTCGCAATCGTATCGACAAACGTGGCACGCGCCGCGCCACAGTCCGTCAACCCCGCGACCATGCAGCCGATCGCCACGATCGACGAGCGCTATCAATCGTACAATGTCGAGATGGCGGAGGTGATCGGCGGCAACTTCTGGAAGCCGTATGGCAGCCTTGACGCGGCCGCTCGGACAACGCCCGCCGCGCCGGCTGGGGCCATTCCCCAGATCGGCCAGGGCTCGGCGATGTTCGAGCCGCGGCCGCCGGTGAACCTGGCCGACCCGCGGCTGATCAAGCTCGCGGCGGCGTTGGGGCCCGCTTATGTGCGGGTCAGCGGGACCTGGGCGAACTCTGCCTATTTCCAGAACTCGGATGACGCCCCCCTTAAGACGCCTCCCACAGGATACCAGGGCGTGTTGACGCGGCGCGAATGGGCCGGCGTGATCGGGTTCACCAAGGTGGTCGATGCCAAACTGGTCACATCTTTTTCGATCAGTGCCGGCGTCCGCGACAAGGACGGGCGTTGGACGCCACGTGAGGCACAGCCCCTTCTGGCCTACACCAACTCAATCGGGGGTCAGATCGCCGCCGCGGAATTGTTCAACGAGCCGACCATCGCAGCCATGGGCGGCGCACCCACCGGCTACGACGCGACATCCTTCGCCCGTGACATCGCCGCCTTTCGGGCATTCGCCAAGACCGCGGCCCCGGCGATGCAGATCGTTGGCCCAGGTTCGGTCGGAGAGGGCGTCGCGGTCGTGCCGGCCTCCGTCCCCAAGCTGAAGACCGAGGATCTGCTGTCCGCCTCGCCTCGGCCGGTGTTCGGCGTTTTCTCCTACCATTTCTACGGGGCGGCTTCGATGCGATGCGCCTCGATGGGCGCGGAAATGATGACGTCGGAAGCGGCCGCCCTGTCGAACGACTGGCTCTCGCGCACGGATAAAGTGTTCGCATTCTACAAGGCCCTGCGCGATCGATTCGAGCCCGGCAGGCCGATCTGGGTAACGGAGACGGCCGATGCGGCGTGTGGCGGCAATCCGTGGGCACCCACCTTTCTGGACAGCTTCCGGTACCTCGACCAACTCGGGCGCCTGGCCAGGCATGGTGTCAAGGCTGTATTCCATAACACGCTGGCATCCAGCGAGTATGGCCTGATCGACCAGGCCACCATGGTTCCCAGGCCAAACTATTGGGCCGCCCTGCTGTGGCGCCAGCTCATGGGAACGACGGTGTTGAACGCGGAGTCGTCCAACGCAGACCTCCGGCTCTATGCACATTGCATGCGGGGGCGGCCGGGCGGCGTAACGGTGCTGGCCATCAACACCAGCCGAACGCAGGCGGCGTCGCTGGATCTACCGTCAGCGTCGACGGGCTACACGCTAACGGCGAGGCAACTCTCGGATCGCACGGTGCAACTGAACGGCCAGGATCTGGCGGTTGCCGCCAATGGCGACGTTCCAACCTTGGGAGGCGAGCCCGTCCCCGCCGGCGCAAGGGAACTTGGACCGGCGAGCATCACGTTCCTGACCTTCCCCGACGCCCCGAACAAGAGCTGCCGGTAGGCCGGATCCTAGGCATCATGCTCGCAATGACTCGATAACACCGCCGGCGACCCCAAGGTGATCGCCGGCGGATGGCCCGAACCCTGGCGAAACGTCCCCATCTCCCCACATCCAGGTGAAAGCATAAGGGACCGCCCGTGACCCAGGCCTGGCTAAACCGGATCGGCACCGCCGTCCCCCCGCACGACATCCACGCCGCCTTCGTGGAGTTCGGCCGCGATACGTTTCTCGACGGGCACAAACGCGCGCTGTTCGAGCGCATGGCCTCCCTCGCGGATATCCACCACCGCTACGCCATCTTCGAACCCGGCCTCCAACCGCGGGATAAGATCCTCGACAGTACCGGCTTCTATCGCCGCGGCGCCTTCCCCTCCACCGGCGCCCGGATGGCGCTGTATGAACCGCATGCGCTCGACCTCTCCCTGCGCGCCGTCCAGGCGCTCGATGCCGACCCGACCTCGATCACCCACCTGATCGTCGCGAGTTGCACGGGTTTCACCGCCCCTGGCCTTGATTTCCAGCTCATGCGAGCGGCCGGCCTGCCCGACGGCACCCAGCGCACCATCGTCGGCTTCATGGGCTGCTTCGCCGCAATCAACGCGGTGAAACTGGCAGAACAGATCGTCCGCGCCGCCCCCGACGCGCGCGTTCTGGTCGTCAACCTGGAACTGTCCAGCCTGCATCTGCAGGAGGACTTTCAGGACGTGCCGAAGATGTTGAGCTTCCTGCTGTTCGCCGACGGCGCCTCCGCGGCCCTTGTCACCGCGGACCCGACTGGTATCGCCCTCGGCTGTTTCCAGGCGACCATCATCCCGCGCAGCGCCGACCTGATCACCTGGCACATCCGCGATACCGGTTTCGAGATGCACCTCTCCGGCCAGGTGCCCGGCCGCATCCGCCGCTGGCTGCCCGAAAACGGCGCCAAACTATTGCCCCCCGAACCTCCGGTCCTCTGGGCCGTCCACGCCGGGGGCCGGTCGATCCTGGACGCCGTACAGCAGGGCCTCCGCCTGGAACCTGACGCGCTGCGCTATTCGCGCGACATTCTCCGAGACTACGGCAACATGTCCTCTGCCACGCTGATGTTCGTACTGGAAAAAATCCTGAGCGACCACGACGCACGCGGTCCGGGCTTGGCGATGGCCTTTGGTCCCGGCCTGACGGTCGAGACGTTCGCTTTCCACCGACCATGAACCTTTCGAAGCGCAGCACGCGGCAGGAACGGATGGACACCGACTGCGTGGACTTCGACGACTACAACAAGTGCCTGCGCGACCTGGCGCGGGTCAACGTCGTCACACTGACCCACCGCCCGATGCTGGCCTGGCTCGCCAGATACGCCAAAAGCAATTTCGCCCTGCTCGACATCGGCTGCGGCCATGGCGACGCATTGCGGAAGATCCGCGGGCGCTATCCCGATGCGCGCCTGACCGGAATCGACCTCAATCCCTGGGCAA
>JARLIN010000181.1 GCA_031291715.1 Rhodopila sp.
CCGACTCCGCTGAAAAGCGAATTGCCCGGCCCCGGCTCCGCGCCGACATAGGCATCGACGTCCCCGCGCGCGAGTGCGGCGGGCATTTCGCTGAACGACACGCGAACGGATTCGATGTCGCGAATCGTCATGCCCTCCATCCGCAGGCGCTCAAGGATGAAGACCTCCTGGGTCGAGCCGGGCCAGATGGCGACGCGCTTGCCTTTCAGGTCCTTCAACGTCTCGATCGGACCATCCTTGCGGGCGACGACAGCCATCCCCTTGTTGCAGGCGGAACCAAAGACCACGACCGGTTCATGTGCTGCGGCACCCAGGATGCCGGCGGCAATCCCAAACGTGCCGAAATCGACCGATCGGGTGACGACCGCGGATTTGCAGTCGGTCGGGCTTTCGAACGGAATGATCTCCAGCTTGTACCCGTCCGCCAGGAATCGCTCGTAGAACCAGGGGGTGATCGAGTGGATCAGCTTCAGCGACCCCATGCGGATCGTCACCGTTTCGGCACGCGCGCCCCGATACCGCAGCACAGCCGGTGCGGCGACGGCCACGGCCAACAGGCCGCGCCGGGTCAAGGCTGCGGGATTCCGGACGTTCCGGCGAGTCTTCATGGGCCACTCCTGCTCGCTGTCTGCACAGCACCAAACCGCTCGGCGCCCATCTTCTGGGCACCGGTGCGCGAACGGCGCCGGGCGACAGGACAGGCGGTCAGGTCAACGCAAGAACGGGGCCAAGACGCCTGGCGCGTTCACCCTCTCATGCCCTCCGCTTCCCCACATGCCTAAACCGGCCGGCATGTGCTCGGGCACAAGCGAACCAAGCGGCTTGACCTGCAAGCGCATTGTGATCTCCTACCGTCAGATGTGCCGCAGAGCGCTTCAGGACAGGAGGATCACCATGGAACTCGGCTATTTCTCGATGCCGTCACACCCGCCGGAGCGCAGCCTCAAAGCGGGCCTCGACTGGGACCTGCAAACCCTGCGCTGGCTGGATGAGCTAGGCTTCGCCGAAGCCTGGATCGGCGAGCACCACACCGCGCCGTGGGAACCAAATCCGGCGCCTGATCTGCTGATCGCTCAGGCGCTGTTGCAGACAAAGCGCTTGCGCATCGGTCCCGGCGGTTTCCTGTTGCCGTATCATCATCCGGCCGAACTGGCGAACCGGGTGGCGATGCTGGATCACATGTCGGATGGGCGCCTGATGTTCGGCGTCGCGGCCTCCGGCTTGCCGAGCGACTGGGCGATGTTCAACGTGGATGGAATGTCCGGGACGAACCGGGAGATGACGCGCGAGGCACTGGACATCATCCTGCGGATGTGGAGCGACGAGCCGTCCTTCCAGTATCGCGGCAAGTTCTGGAATGTGGACAAGCCCGAAACGATGTTCGGATTCCTGAAGCCGCACATCAAACCGTTGCAGAAGCCACATCCGCCGATCGGCGTGGCGGGGCTGTCGAAGAACTCCGACACGCTGAAGATGGCGGGAGAGCATGGATTCCTGCCGCTGAGCCTGAACCTCAATCCGGCGTATGTCGGAACGCACTGGGCGGCGGTGGAGGAAGGTGCGAAGCGCACCGGCCGCACGCCGCACCGGCGCGACTGGCGCATGGTGCGGGAGGTGTTCGTCGCGGACACGGATGCGGAGGCGCAGCGGTTGTCGGTCGGCGGCATGATGGGCCGGATGATGCGCGAATACTTCCTGCCGTTGCTGGCGAATTTCGGCTTCCTGGAATACCTGAAGCACGATCCGTCGGTGCCGGATGCGGACGTGACGCCGGAGTACTGCGCCGAGCATAACTGGCTGATCGGCTCGCCCGCGACAGTGGCCGAGAAGCTGGAGCGGGTCTATCGCGAGGTCGGGGGGTTCGGCACCCTGTTGGTGTTCGGGTTCGACTATACTGAGAATCCCGAAGCGTGGCACAAATCCCTGCGGCTACTGGCGCAGGACGTGGCCCCGCGTGTCGGGCATCTGACCCCCGGATAGGCGCGCCGTATCCAATCGCGTGAACAGGTAAGAACAACCACGGAGTGAGGATCGGCCGGATGGGTGTTGAACGATCAAGCCGGGTGCTGCATCGCTCCGGCGCCATCCCTCCGATCGCGATGCGCGGCGAAGGCATCTACCTCCACACCGCGGACGGCCGCGCCATCATCGATGCATCGGGGGGCGCCGCCGTCGCGTGCCTGGGTCACGGCAACCGCCGCGTCGCCGAGGCCATCGGGAAACAGGCCGCCGCGATGGCCTATGCCCATACCGGCACATTCTCCAACCAACCCGCCGAAGACCTGGCGGAGATCATCCTGGACGGCGAACCCGGCGGCCTGACGCGCGCCTGGTTCTGCTCCTCCGGCTCCGAGGGCAACGAGGCCGCGATCAAGCTCGCTCGCCAATATTTCCTGGAGATCGGCCAGCCCCGGCGCACGAAAACCATCGCCCGGCGGCAGTCGTACCACGGCACCACCCTCGGCGCGCTGGCGGCCGGCGGCAACATGATGCGCCGGGCGTATTACGAGCCGATCCTGAGCCAGGCGCACAGCTTGGTGTCCCCCTGCTTTGCTTACCGCTTCAAGCAGGACGGGGAGACTGACGCGCAATATCTCGACCGGCTGACCCAAGAACTGGACACCGAGTTCCAGCGCCTCGGTCCGGATACCGTGATGGCCTTCCTGGCCGAACCGGTCGTTGGCGCCACCACCGGCTGCGTCACTGCCCTGCCCGGCTATTTCAGCCGCGTGCGGCAAATCTGCGACCGGTACGGCGCGCTGCTGATCCTGGACGAGGTGATGTGCGGCATGGGCCGCACCGGCACGATGCACGCATGGGAACAGGAAGGCGTTACGCCTGACATTCAGGTGATCGCCAAGGGTCTTGGCGGCGGGTACCAGCCGATCGGC
>JARLIN010000019.1 GCA_031291715.1 Rhodopila sp.
ACGCCGGTCCTGGCAGCAGCCGAACTGGCCTGCTTCCAGGACGAGCCGGGGGCGTGGGAGGAGATCGCGCTCGACCTCGTTGGTAAGGTGATGTCCATCATCGCCGAGAACCCGCACTCTCCGCCCACCCCGACACGCCGGGATGAGAAGCGAATCGCTACGGTTCTCCACTGCATCGAGGCCGAGGCGGACCAGGCGCTCAGCCTCGCCGATCTGGCGCGGGATGCGGCGATGAGTCCCTATCATTTCCTGCGCACGTTCCGGCACGTGGTCGGGATGACGCCCCACCGGTTCATCCTGCGCACCCGCCTCCGCAACGCCGCGGTCCATTTGCGCCGCTCATCGCGGCCGGTGTTGGATATCGCCCTCGACGCGGGTTTCACGGACCTGTCGACGTTCAACCGGCAATTCCGCACGACGATGGGCATGACTCCAACCGTCTATCGCCGACGCGGCGCTCCGCCCGGAAGGACCGCAGCCGCGTGACCCGGATCGAACCGCCAACTGCACGCTTCCGCCGTCTGGACCGGATCCTGTTCATGCATCGTCCGGGGTTCCCAAGATGACGCACCTGACACCCGAACGCGCGGACCAGTTCGTCGCGATCGCGCTCGGGCACGTCACCCGCGAATACCCGAATAAGCTGGACCATGTGCTGGCCGGCCCCGAGGCCGTACGCGGCCCGCGTGATCTGCACCCGGTGTTCTACGGCAGCTTCGACTGGCATTCCTGCGTGCATGGATACTGGATGCTGGCGCATCTCTACCGGCGTTTCCCCGCGATGCCGCACGCATCGGCGGTACGCGCCCTGTTCGACGCGCATCTCGTGCCCGACAGGATCGCCGGCGAGTGTGCCTACCTCACCGGCCCCGCCACGCTTGGCTTTGAGCGACCTTACGGCTGGGCCTGGCTCCTCAAGCTCGCATCCGAACTGGCACTGCACGGGACGCCGGCGGGGCGCGCCTGGTCCGCCGCCCTGGAACCGCTGGCCCGCATTTTCGCCGCGCGGTTCATGGCGTTCCTGCCGCTTGCCACCTACCCTATTCGCGCCGGTGTCCACACGAGCACGGCATTCGCCGTCCGCCTGGCCTTGGACTACCAGGACAAAGAGCTCCGCGCCTTGCTGATGGCGATCGCCCGCCGCTGGTACGGACAGGACGCCGACTGCCAGGCATGGGAGCCTGGCGGGGACGAATTCCTCTCCCCCGCGCTGATCGAAGCGGAATGCATGCGGGCGGTGCTGCCGAAGTCCGAATTTCATCGGTGGTTCGCCCGCTTCCTGCCTCGGTTGGACCAGCGGCAACCCGCGACGCTGTTTACCCCCGCCACGGTCAGCGACCGTACCGATGGCAAGATCGCCCATCTGGATGGGCTGAATCTGAGCCGCGCCTGGTGCTGGCGCGCGCTGGCCGATTTTACGGCCGATCCCGCGGACATCAGGCGGACGGCACAAGCACATATCGACGCCAGCCTGCCGCATGTCGGCGGCGACTATATGGGCGAGCACTGGCTGGCGACCTTCGCGGTACTGGCGCTGGATTAAATCACAGCGGCGTCCGGCAAAAACCCGGGACGACTCCATCAGAATTGGAGATCGTATCGTTCAATCCAGGTCATCGAACAGGCAGGTCCGCCGCATCAGGAATCCCAACGGCAACGGATCGTCACGCATCGCTTTTGGTTCCTGTAATAAATAGCCGCGCGGTTCCTCCCACGAACGTCATGGGGTTCGACGCGATCGGCTCAGGGTAGCGCCACCGGTATGGCGTCGGTTCCGGCAGCAACACGGCCACAGGTTGAGACAGATCAATGCCGCGTACAGCCGATGATGCCCAATTGCCTCCTCAGAGTTCGCTACCAGGAGGAACCAATGTCGCTCATCGCCGCTGATATCATGACGACTGTCGTAAAGACCGCCCGGCCCGACGATACCGTGGCCAATGTCGCGAAACTGCTCGCAGACAACGATATCAGCGCCGTCCCGGTATGCGACGACCAAGGCCGGCTGCTCGGCATGCTGAGCGAAGGCGATCTCCTGCGTCCGGTGGGCAGGGAAAGCACAGCCAGGCGTGCCTGGTGGCTCAACCTGCTGGCCGAGGGCACCGATCTCGCGCCTTCCTTCCTCGAAAGTATCAGCACCGAGAACCAGCTCGCACGCAACCTGATGGTTACACCGGCGATCACTGCCTCGGCCGATACCAGCGTGCCGGAACTGGCCGATATGTTGGTGCGCCATCACGTCAAGCGCCTGCCGATCATGCGCGATGGAAAGCTCGTCGGCATCGTCAGCCGGGCGGATTTGGTGCGTGCATTGGCGCGGACGCCTGCCGCCATGGCCGAAGCGATCTGAACCGGCACCGTGTCGCCGCTGCTTTCAGAAGGTCGGGTCGTCGCGCTACGCGGCCCGGTTATCGACATCGCCTTCGAGACCGGCCCTTTGCCGCGGATCGAGGAGGCGCTGCTCGTCGCATGGGATCAGCCCGGGGCGCTGACCGCCGAGGTCCAAAGCCATCTCGATCGCACGACGGTCCGCGCGGTCGCGCTGCAACCCACCGCGGGTTTGCGGCGCGGCGCGACGGTACGAGCCACGGGCGGCCCGATAACGGTGCCCGTCGGCGACCCGGTACTGGGCCGGTTGCTCAACGTTCTGGGCGAAGTCGGCGACCTCGGACCGCCGTTGCCGGCCGATATGACCCGTTGGCCAATCCACCGCCGGCCGCCGCCTCTCGCGGCGCAGGCGGAAACAGGGGTGGTTTTCGAGACCGGCATCAAAGTGATCGACCTGCTGGTGCCGCTCGCCCAAGGAGGTAAGGCAGCGATGTTCGGTGGCGCCGGCGTGGGAAAGACCGTCCTGGTGATGGAGCTGATCCATGCCATGGTGGAAAAATACCAGGGCATTTCCGTGTTTGCCGGCGTTGGCGAGCGGTCCCGCGAGGGGCATGAACTGCTGCACGACATGCAGGACTCCGGCGTGCTGCCGCGCACGGTCCTGGTCTATGGCCAGATGAACGAGCCGCCGGGCGCGCGCTGGCGGGTGGGCTTCAGTGCCCTGACGATCGCCGAGTATTTCCGCGACCAGAAGCACCAGAACGTTCTGTTGTTGATGGATAACGTATTCCGCTTCGTCCAGGCAGGCAGCGAGGTCTCGGGCCTGTTGGGCCGGCTGCCGTCGCGTGTGGGCTACCAACCAACGCTGGCCACCGAGGTGGCGGCGTTGCAGGAGCGCATCGCGTCGGTGGCCGGCGCCTCGATCACCGCGATCGAGGCCGTCTATGTGCCGGCCGACGACTTCACCGATCCGGCCGTGACCGCCATCTCCAGCCATTTGGAGAGTGCGATCGTGCTCTCACGTGGAATGGCAGCGGAGGGGATCTATCCCGCGGTCGATCCGTTGGCTTCGTCTTCGGTGCTGCTCGACCCGCTGATCGTCGGCGCGGCGCATTACGCCATCGCGGAACGCGTGCGTGAGACATTGGCCCATTGGCGGGAACTCCGCGACGTCATCGCTCTGCTGGGGATGGAGGAACTCGGCGCCCAGGACCGGCAGATCGTCTCGCGCGCCCGACGGCTGCAGCGGTTCCTCACCCAGCCGTTCGCGGTCACGGAGGCATTCACCGGTATTGCTGGCCGCTCCGTGAAGCTGGCGGACACCCTTGCCGGATGTCGTGCGATCCTTGACGGCGAGGCCGACGCGTGGCCCGAGAGCGCGCTGTATATGATCGGTGATATCGGGGAGGCACGCCAGGCAATGGCTGCCGCCGTGGCATGAGGCTGCTGATCACCGATCCGGCCGCCGTCATCGCGGATCATGCGGACGTGACAAGTCTGCGCGCCGAAGATGAGAGCGGCAGCTTCGGTATCTTGTCGGGGCATGCCGACCTGCTCACGGTACTGACAGTCTCGGTCGTCGCCTGGCGGCACGCGGACGGGAAGGCCGGCTACTGCGCCGTCCGGCGCGGCGTGCTGAGCGTGCGGGACGGTAACCAGATATCCATCGCGACCCGAGAGGCGCAACGCGGCGATGACCTCGACGCGCTGGAGGCCTCCGTCCTGGTCCGCTTCCGGGCCGACGCGGACGCCGAACGGGCTGGTCGTGTGGCGGCGACGCGGCTTCACACCGAAGCCATCCGCCGGATCGTCGAGGCTCTGCGCCCCGAACGCCAGACGGGGTTCGGGGCATGACGGATGAACCCGACGGGCTGCTTCGGTCTGTGCGCAAGCGGCGTTCCCGCTACCAGCAATGGCTGCGCCAGGGCGACCCGTCGTTCGGGCGCTATCTCGCGCAGGTGGGCGCTCTCGGTTGGACAATCGTGGTACCCACCCTGCTCGGGGTTTTTCTGGGGCGATGGATCGACCATCGTCTCGGGACGGGGATTTTCTGGACAGGGCCGCTGATGCTGCTCGGCCTGGGCCTGGGCTGCTGGTCCGCATGGCGATGGATGCAGGGACAATGATCACCGATGCCGGATTCATCGCGTTTGGCCTCATGGTGGGCGTGCTGCATTTCTCGCTGCTGCGGTGGAATACGACGCTTTACGCGCGGCCCGGCTGGTTCGGAACGGGCGCCGCGTTGCAGGTTGGACGCCTGGGGACGCTAGGCGGCCTGCTCGCCGTTGTGGCGTTGCACGGTGCCTTGCCGCTGTTGTTCACGGCCCTCGGCGTGCTGATCGCGCGGCCTGTGGTCATGCGATGGATGGCCCCGCTGCCATGATAGGATCGCCGCTCACGCTCAATGTCGTCTTTCACGTCGGTCCCGTCGCGATCACCACGCCGGTGGTGGCAACCTGGGGGATCATGCTGCTGCTGGCGGGCGGCAGTTGCCTGTTGACGCGGCGGCTCTCCGTTCATCCCTCTGCCAGACAGGCGGCGCTCGAGGTTGTGGTCGAAGCGATCGAGGCGCAGATCCGCGATACGATGCGGGCCGAACCGAGGCCGTACCTGCCCCTGATCGGCACGCTGTTCCTGTTCATCTTCACCGCCAACTGGTCATCGCTGGTACCCGGCGTCGAACCCCCGACGGCGCACATCGAAACCGATGCTGCGCTCGCGCTGATCGTCTTCGTCGCCGTCGCCTATTTCGGCATCCGGAACCGCGGCCTGCGCGGCTACGTCGCGACCTTCGCCGAACCGAACATCCTGATGATCCCGCTCAATCTGGTCGAGACGATCACACGCACCTTCTCCCTGGTGGTTCGCCTGTTCGGCAACGTCATGAGCGGCGTGTTCGTGGTCGGCATCGTCCTGTCGCTGGTGGGACTGCTGGTGCCCGTGCCTCTGATGGCGCTCGATCTGCTGACCGGCGCGGTCCAGGCCTACATCTTCAGTATCCTGGCCATGGTCTTCATCGCCGGTGTTCTCGGCGACGCACCTGCAACGAAATCCGAAAGAAAAGAGTGACGCCATGGACCTGATACAGATCGCAAGCATTCTCGGCGCGGCCCTGGCGGTGTCTTTTGGCGCCATCGGCCCCGCCTTGGGCGAAGGGCGCGCCGTGGCCGCCGCCATGGATGCGATCGCGCGGCAACCCGAAGCGGCCAGCACCATCTCGCGGACCTTGTTCATTGGCCTCGCGATGATCGAGACCATGGCGATCTATTGCCTGGTCATCGCGCTACTGCTGCTGTTCGCCAACCCGTTCGTGCACTGATGCATTTCGATTGGTCCACGCTGATTCTGCAGACGGTCAACGTCCTTGTTCTGCTGTGGCTGCTGCGGCGCTTCCTGTTCCGCCCGATCGTCGGCATCATCGCGGAGCGCAAAGCCGCGGCCGAGAAGCTGCTGGCCGAGGCCGCGGCAACATGCGAGCAGGCGAAGGCTCAGGCCGACCAGGCGGCGCAACGCGACAAGGCCCTGGCGGCGGACCGCGAACAAATCCTGGCTGACGCTCGCGCCGCCGCTGAAACCGAACGGGCGGCACTGCTGAACGGGGCAACGGCGGAGGCCGCTCGGGCGCGCGACCTGGCGCAAGCAAGCCTGGACCAGCAGCGCGAGCAGATGCGCCATGAACTGGAGGCCGGAGCACGGCAATTGGCGGTGGCCATCGCGTCGCGCCTGCTGGAACGCGTACCCGCACCAGCGTTGAATGCGGCGGTTCTTGAATCGCTTAACGCATTGTCGCCCGACCACGTCCAGGCTCTGGCCGCGCCCGGCGAAGCCCTGGAGGTCGTGACGAGCGCCCCGCTGGACCCAGCGATCCAGGCGATGGTGCGGCAGCGCCTTTCGGGCCTGTCGGCGTTACATTTCAGCACTGACCCGTCGCTGATCCTGGGCATTGAACTGCGGGGCACGCATGCGACGCTGCGTAACAACTGGCGTGCCGATCTGGATCGTATCGCCGAGGAGTTGAGCCAGGATGACAAGCAGCTCTCCGTGGCTTGAGCGTGCGGCAAAGCGGGTCGCGCATGCGCCCATAGGGCCTGCCATCGAAGAATTTGGACGTGTTCGAACCATCGGCGATGGCATCGCCATGATTTCGGGCCTTCCCTCCGCTCGGCTCGACGAAGTCCTGCGCTTCGAACGCGGTCAGTTGGGGTTTGTGCAAACCCTCGATCGCGATCTGGTCGGCTGCGTCGTGCTCGATGATGCCGAAATGATCGAGGCAGGCGACCGGGTGCGCGGAACCGGAGAGGTCGTTCGAACACCAGTCGGACCCGGCCTGCTCGGGCGCGTCGTCGATCCGCTGGGGCGTCCGCTGGATGGCGGTCCGCCGATCGAAGCGGTGGCGCGCGAGCCGATCGAAGCGGCGGCACCGTCGATCGTGGAACGCGATCTGGTCAAGGAACCAGTCCAGACAGGTATCCTGACAATCGACGCCCTGTTCGCCCTCGGCCGCGGACAACGAGAGCTGATTATCGGCGATCGCGGCACCGGCAAGACCTCGATCGCGGTCGATACGGTCATCAACCAGCGCGCCTCCGACCTGATCTGTGTCTATATCGCCGTCGGACAGAAATCTTCCACCGTCGTGCGCATCATCGATGCGATACGGCGGCACGGGGCGCCGGAGCGTTGCATCTTCGTTATCGCGGCCCCGACCGTATCGCCAGGGCTGCAATGGATCGCCCCGTTCGCCGGCATGACCATGGCCGAGCACTTCCGTAACCGCGGCCAGCACGCGCTGGTGGTGATCGATGACCTCAGCAAGCACGCGGCGACGCATCGGGAGATCGC
The DNA here is from genome assembly GCA_031291715.1 of Rhodopila sp. Lineage (GTDB taxonomy): Bacteria > Pseudomonadota > Alphaproteobacteria > Acetobacterales > Acetobacteraceae > Rhodopila. The sequence continues at coordinate 7,171 of JARLIN010000019.1, forward strand.
GCTACTGACCCGTCAGCCTCCTGGACGCGAAGCCTTCCCCGGCGACGTCTTCTACCTCCATGCAAGGCTGCTGGAGCGCGCGGCGAAACTGTCGGCGGAACGGGGGGGTGGTTCGCTGACGGCGTTGCCCATCGCGGAGACCGATGCCGGCAACCTGAGCGCCTATATCCCGACCAACCTGATTTCCATCACCGATGGCCAACTCGTGCTGAGTTCCCGGCTGTTCCAGGCGGACCAAAAGCCGGCGATCGATATCGGCACCAGCGTCAGCCGCGTCGGCGGCAAAACCCAGGCGCCGGCGCTGCGAGAGGTTTCGGGAACGATGCGTCTCGATTACGCACAGTTCCTGGAACTGGAGATGTTCTCCCGCTTTGGCGGTGCGCCGGATGCGCGCGTGAAAGCGCAACTGGCGAGGGGCATGCGGCTGCGCGCGCTGCTATCGCAGCCACAATACGCACCGTTACGATTGACCGATGAAGTCGCACTGGCGATGGCGCTGCGTGATGGGATGCTGGATGCTGTAGCGCCGGACAGGATCGCCTCGGTACGGGAAGCCCTTCCGGCGTGGCTCGACCAACATGCCGGGCCCGCGGTCCGGATGATGGAGTCCGGCGGAACGATCGACACGGAGCGGCGGGATCTTCTGTCCTCCGCTGTTCGCACACTGGTGCAAGCGCCGTGACCGAACGGCTGGCCGAAACGACACGACGTGTCGAGAACCTGCAACAGCTTGAGGCCGTGGTGACGGCCATGCGCGGGATTTCCGCCAGCCGAACCCAGCAGGCGCATGGACTGCTGCTTGGGCTGCGGACGCATACCGCGGTGATCGCCGGCGCGATCAGCCAGGCCCTGGCGCTGATGCCGGAAGATCGGCAGCCGGCAACGGCCCGCACCCGCCGAACGGCCGTGATCGTGTTCTGCGCGGAACAAGGTTTTGCGGGTGCATTCAACGACCGGATGCTGGACGCGATCGGAACCCAGAAGGATACGCGGGATATCTTCCTGATCGGGACAAGAGGGGCGACGCTGGCGCGCGAACGCGGAATCCCGCTGGCCTGGCAATCCGCGATGGTGCCGCACGCAACCCTTGTCGCCGCGCTGGCAGGACGGATCGCGGACGCGCTCTACGACTGGCTATCGGACCAGGCGGGCCGTCGCGTCGATGTCCTCGTGCCAACCTGGACCGCGGGCGGCGGGATCATGCCCGAGCAACGCTCCCTGCTCCCATTCGATTTTCGCCGTTTCGCCGTTTCCGCGCCGGGGCAACCGCCGCTCATTACGTTGGCTCCGCCGGTCCTGCTGGCGCGGTTGGCCGAAGAATACGTATTCGCTGAGCTTTGCGAAGCCGCGTTGACCGCTTTCGCGGCGGAGAATGAGGCGCGTGTCGCAGCCATGCTCTCGGCCAAGGGTAATCTGGAAAACATGCGGTCCGATCTCCAGGCGCTGGAACGGCAGATCCGACAGGAAGAGATCACGGCCGAGGTCGTGGAACTGGCCAGCGGAGCGGCGGCACGACGGGACGTTGGCATTGGGCAACAGTCAGCCTGATGCCTATTGGCTTTTGGGGTAGGTCAACCGAAAAAGATGGCGCCGCCGTTGCCCGCTCGGACACAAGCGCGTGCGCCTTGATCTGCCTCAAAGACCTCAACCAGGATCGACGATGAGGTATCGTTAATTTATTTCGTAAGTCGCATCTGCCGGGAGACATCTCAATGACGTTAATTCATCGGATTGAAGTCGGTATCAAACGCGATTTTAGTCCACGGGAGCTATGCGATCAGTGCCTGGAGCTGGCGGAGGAGGCCGACCGTGCCGGCTTTCCAATAGCAGCCGAGCACCTTTTCTATCTGGCGTTCCAGGTATTGGAAGGCCCGGGAACCGCTGGTGAACCGACATCGGCGATGCCATAGACGGCTTGAATACCTGTCTTGTATCCGGACAGTCTTACTGAGACCATGCCGGAGACGGAGCGAATGCACGCAGTTGCGGCACTGATGGGAATTTTCGCAGCGTTACTCGTCATCCCCGGAGAAATGACCATCGAATATCACCCATTGAACGCGAAAGCGGATCGGCTCCTCCCTCGACGCGTTGACCGTTTATACCAGCTTGCGAAAAGACTGACACGCTGGCCGCTGTTTCGGGGTCGTCGTGGCCGGACCAGCTCTTTGATGAATCACCACTTACCGAGGTACAACTTGTGCCCCGATCAGGTCCGGACATGACGTGGAGGAAACCGGCGGAGAGTCGGTGTCAACATAACCTGGTGTTAGACGAGCGGTAGTCGCGCCGCCGAATTGATCGCCCGCTCGACGTGCATTGCGCGATTCTTTGTGATGCAGTCACCGTTCCCATCAAGGGATAAGAACAGCGGCACCATCGAACCGGCCAGCCCGAAGGTCGGCCAGCGCCTGATTTGCTTGCATCAATGGATAGCGCGTGATTTTCGTTTCGATTCCAATCTCCGGAACCCGCCGCAGGAAATCGACACCGTCCTGCCGTGTGAGATTGGCCACCGACAGAAGTTGCCGCTCCTCCCACAACAGCCGATAGGGAAAACGTGGGATGTCGCTCATGTGAATGCCGGCACAAACGACACGACCGCCCTTTCGGACGGCCGCCAGCGCCAAGGGGACCAGATTGCCCACGGGTGCGTAGATAATCGCGGCATCCAGCAATTCCGGAGGCGTTTCATCGGATCCGCCCGCCCATATCGCGCCAAGGCCCCGAGCGAATGCCTGAGTCCCAACATCACCTGGCTGCGTGAAGCCGAACACCGAACGCCCCTGCCATCTCGCGACCTGCGCCACGATATGGGCCGCGGCGCCGAAGCCATACAGACCAAGTGTCTTGCCCTCGCCGGCCATCACCAGGGACCGCCAGCCGATCAGGCCAGCGCATAGCAGGGGCGCGAGTGCCGCGTCATCGCCGACCTCTCCAAGCGGGAAAGCATAGCGTGCGTCGGCGATGGCCGCCGTCGCGAAACCGCCGTTCCTTGTGTAGCCGGTGAACAGCGGATGATCGCACAGGTTTTCGTGTCCGCTCTCGCAATAGTGGCAGACGCCGCAGGTGTGGCCGAGCCAGGGAATGCCGACGCGCTCGCCGATCTGTAATCCCGTCACGCCGGCGCCGATTGCATCGACGCGGCCGACGATCTCATGGCCAGGGATGATTGGCACTTTTGGATCGGGCAGTTCGCCATCCACAACATGCAGGTCGGTACGGCAGACGCCGCAGGCGACGACGCGAACCCGAATTTCGTGCGGCCCCGGTTGCTGATCTTGAAATTCTGTCCATTCCAGAGGAGTTCCGAGCGACTTCAGCACCATTCCATGCATTGTGTCCTCCGTGTCCTCCGCCTTCGCGGCCAGGCCGCCATCTTACGTGCGCATGCTCGGGGGGACATTGACCCGAATCAAGATAAATGCCCGCGACCGTGCGCATCAGACGGGTTGCGGCAGGTGGTTGAGGCAAGTCAATGTTCCCGGCAGCCACCATGGGCAGCCTCCTCCTATGCAGATAACAAACGGTCCTGGCGCATGGCTCCGCCCCACGCGGTTCGCGATTGCCTGGGATATGCTGGCTGGCTTCCTGGTTTTTGGAGTTTTTGTCGCGCTCGCGCTGGGCTCCGTCGGCACCTTCGCACCGCTGGCTTCGGTGACCACGACGCCGCTCAGTCTCGACCCGGCGCGGCTACCGTACTACGCAGTGCGTACTGTCCTGCGGATGCTGGCCGCGATGGCGGCCTCGCTCTTGTTCACCTTCACGTATGGCACGTTGGCCGCCAAAAGCCGCCGAGCGGAACCGGTATTGATCCCGCTGCTGGATATTCTTCAGTCCGTTCCAGTGCTGGGCTACCTCTCCTTCACCGTTGTCTTCTTCATCAGCCTGTTCCCCGGTCGTGCACTCGGCGCCGAGTTCGCCGCGGTGTTCGCCATCTTCACCAGCCAGGCGTGGAACATGGCGTTCAGCTTTTACCAGGCGCTGCGGACGGTGCCGCATGATCTCGACGAGGCGTGCAGCGCGTTCCGGTTCTCAATATGGCAGCGGTTCTGGCGGCTGGAGGTGCCGTTCGCCATGCCCGGCCTCGTCTGGAACATGATGATGAGCATGTCCGGCGGCTGGTTCTTCGTGGTAGCCTCGGAGGCGATCACCGTCAGCGATCGCACGATCACATTGCCAGGCATCGGCTCCTACGTCGCGCTGGCGATCGCGCGCCAGGACCTGGGTGCGATTGGGTGGGCGATCCTGGCCATGACGATGGTGATCATCGTCTATGACCAACTCCTGTTCCGGCCGCTGGTGGTGTGGGCCGATAGCTTCCGCTTCGAGCAAACCGCGCGGCAGGTTCCACACTCCTGGTTTCTGCAGGTACTCCGCCAGTCGCGGCTCGTTCACGCGGCTACCTGGCCGGGGTTTGTCGCGATGCGGTGGCTCTTTCGCGCCAGGGTGCTTAACGTCGGCCCGTCGCGGGGGCACCGCCACGCCGTTAGCCTGTTCATCGACATTGCCTGGTACGCCGCGGTACTCGCGGCGCTGCTCTGGACCGCCAACATCATCATCCGGTTCGTCGCCAGCGAACTCCATTGGGCGGATGTGGCGACCGTGTTTCGCCTCGGCGCATATACCTTGCTGCGCGTCATGATCCTGATCATGGTCGCGTCCATCGTGTGGGTTCCGGTGGGCGTGTTGATCGGGCTTCGCCCTAAGCTGGCGGAGCGTATCCAGCCGCTCGCCCAGTTCCTCGCCGCGTTTCCGGCCAATCTGCTGTTTCCCATCTTCGTGTTGCTGATCGTGCGATGGCATCTCAATCCGGACATCTGGTTGAGCCCGTTGATGATCCTGGGAACCCAGTGGTACATCCTGTTCAATGTCATCGCTGGTGTTACCGCCTACCCCACCGATTTCCTGGAAGCCGCGGCCGTGTTTCACTTTCACGGCTGGCAGTGGTGGAGCAAAGCCGTGCTGCCCGGGATCTTCCCGTATTTCGTGACGGGCGCGATCACCGCCTCGGGTGGCGCGTGGAATGCGAGCATCGTGGCGGAAGTCGCTTCCTGGGGCGCCACTACCCTCTCGGCGCATGGCCTTGGTGCATATATTGCTCAGACCACGGCGGCCGGCGACTATCCGCGGATCGTGCTCGGGATCGCCGTGATGTCGCTGTTCGTTATCCTGTTCAACCGGCTACTCTGGCGCCCGCTCTATGCCTATGGCGAGCGACATCTGCGGCTCGACTGAAATGAGCGCAACCGTTCCCGCCTCGGATAGCGAGCCTGTTGGCCCCGAGAAGGTTGTTCTGCAGGCCCAGCATGTGACCCGCGAATTCCCGCGTCCATCCGGTGAGCCGCAGGTCGTGCTCGACGACATCGATTTCGCCATTGCCGAGGGCGAGATCGTCGGACTGCTTGGCCGCTCCGGCTGTGGAAAATCCACGCTGCTGCGCATCGTCGCGGGGCTCGTTTCCGCGACAAGCGGCGCGATGCTGTTTCGAGGCCGGGCCATTCAGGAGCCCACGAAGGGCATCGCGATGGTGTTCCAGACCTTCGCGCTATTCCCCTGGCTGACCGTGCTGCAGAACGTGCAGGCGGGACTTGACGCGCAGCAGGTACCCGAACCCGAGGCGCGGCGGCGTGCTCTGGGGGCCATTGATCTCATTGGCCTCAATGGCTTCGAGGATGCCTATCCGCGCGAACTTTCCGGCGGCATGCGCCAGCGCGTCGGCTTTGCCCGCGCGCTGGTCGTCGATCCGGAATTACTGCTCATGGATGAGCCGTTTTCGGCGCTCGATGTGCTGACCGCGGAGACGCTCCGTTCCGACCTCGTCGATCTCTGGTCGGAACGCAAACTCGCCATCCACGCCATTCTGATGGTGACGCACAACATCGAGGAGGCGGTGTTCATGTGCGACCGCATCCTGGTGATGTCGTCGAACCCTGGCCACATCAGCGCGGAGATCGCGGTTCCCTTGCCGCATCCGCGCGATCGTCTCGCCCCCGCGTTCCGGCAGATCGTCGATGACATCTATTCGCGCATGACGGCCGGAATCGCGCCCGCGCACGGCAGCAAGCATGCTGAATCGGCCGTCAGCCTGAGCACTTGGCTACCCGCCATCTCGCCAACCCGTATCGCCGGCCTGACCGAGACCCTGGAGACGTCACCGTTCAGCGGCAGTGCCGACCTGTCCGCCTTGTCGGCACGTTTGCGCCTTAATGCCGGAGGCTTGCTCCGCGTGGCGGAAGTGACGCAGATGCTCGGCTTCGTCGAACTGCGGGATGGAACGTTGCATCTGACGGCAGCTGGGCGCGCCCTGGCTGCAGCCGGCATCGGAAGGCGCAATCGTCTGTTCGCGGAGCATCTGCTGCGTGCCGTGCCGCTCGCGGCCTATATCCGGCGTGTGCTTGAGGATCGGCCCGGTCACCAGGCGCCACGGAGCCGCTTCCTGGCTGAGTTGGAAGACCACTTGGATCCCCATGATGCCGAACACACTCTCACCGCTGTAATCGGCTGGGGACGCTATGCCGACATTTTCTCCTACGATCACAAGCATCGGCTGTTCAGCCTTGGCAAACCACCTTGAACGGGCCGGGCTTTCGTGGAAATTGATTTCTGTAGCTTGGCTTCTTGGCCCGATCGCTGATCTGTTGATGCGTATATAAGAGAATTTTCTGGATTCCGGCTTATGTGAAGTGTGGGCCGCTTGCGCGCAGATGGGGCCTCGACATTGACCCACGTCAATGAACCTCAGGCGGAAAGGCCGCAACGTGTTGCCGGGTTTAATGAAGTCCAGCGGAGGGTCTCTCCACCATGCCGAAAAGCAGAAACATCTTGATCGTCGTCGCGGATGGCGAGCATGTCCGCTTCGTTCGCCCCGCCGAAGACAACGCGCTTCACAGCGATACGGCGCTTGACTCGGTTTCCGCGCACAAGCGGTCGTCGGACATCGGCAGCGACCATCCCGGCGCCGCGATGCACACAGGTTCGTCCGCGCATCACGCGCTCGCGCCACGGCACGACCCCAAAGCCCTGGAAAAGGAGGAATTCGCTCATCTGGTGGCTCACGAGCTTAACGCGGCGGCCGCACGCGATGCGTTTGACGAGTTGGTTGTCGTGGCACCGGCGCACACCCTCCACGCCATTCGTGAAGCGTTGGATACCAGGACCGAAGCCAGGGTCGTCGGCACGCTCGCGAAGGATTTGGTCAATACGCCCGACAGCGAGTTGTGGCCGCACGTCCGCGCGTGGGTGCGACCAGTTCACCGCACCGTGACCTGAGATGAAGCCACCATTGACCTGCATCAATGGCGGCCATCGGCAGCCGGCGTACAGATTTCGTGCCCGAGCATCCAAGAGAGAGAGGAGATTTCGACTATGGCAACGACTCCTGTTCCCGTTAAGCAATCCGCGCCCGCCGTTACCGGCACGCCCGACATATGGCGGTCGTTCCGCACCGAAATGGACCGCCTGTTCGATCGGTTCACCGGTGGTTTCGGCATGGTGACGTTCCCATCTTTCCGGTCGGAGCCAGCGTTCACCGTTCCATCCCCGGCTGTCGACATCACAGAGGGTGACACGTCATTCACATTTACCGCCGAACTCCCGGGGATGACCGAGAAAGATATCCAGGTCTCGCTGTCAGGCAATACGCTCCTGATCAAGGGCGAGAAGCGTCAAGAGAAGGAGGAGAAGGACAAAGGCTATTACCTGTCCGAACGCAGCTTTGGCGAATTCCAGCGCTCGTTCATCCTGCCCGAAGGCGTGGATGGCGAGAAGATCGACGCCCGTTTCGCCAACGGCGTCCTGACGGTGACGGTACCCAAAACCGTCCAGGCGACGCCGAAGAAGATAGAGGTCAAGGCGGCGTAACCTGATCCGGATATTACCCTCGCAAGGGCGGGATGCGGATCCCGCCCTTGTTCGGTTCAAACGGTGGAGCAATGGAAATGGTCGGTATTACACTGTCGCCGGAACAAATCACCCAGGCCCCACCCGAGGTCCGCCGATGGCTTGAGCAGCAGGTCGCCAGCGCTCTGGGCCTCTATCGCCCCGAGCCGCCGATGCGTGCTCCGGAACGGCACCTGGTCGCCTGCGATCCTGAACAGGCGCAGGCGATCCTCTCGCTGATCCAGGGGATTTTGCCGGTTGTCAGCGTGTTCTTCGAGCTGGGGCGGGAACCTGTTGCCACATCCCCCCAAGGGCTGCGCGCACTCCGTCTGGACGAGATGACACGACATGCCCGGCTGCAAACCCCGGAACAGGTCATTGCCTGCCTGAAAGCGATCGATGAGGCCCTGCAGCGGGTAATCGGCAGACCGGATGCGTTGCTGACGGCACTGGACGATGCGGGGCACTGCCTCGTCGCGGATGCGACCGCCAGAAGTATCCTGTCCCTTTGGCAGGAGATCGTTGCCGCCCGTGAGCTGACACAGCCAGATCGCGCGCCGGTGCAAGCGGCCCCCTATCCCGCCTCTGCGCCATTTCAGTCGCCGTATGCGATCACGATGCCAACCTTTACCGCCGGTGATCCGGCCGGCAACGCCGGAAGCTCGCAGAAAAGCACCGGCATCGCGTAGCGGGCGGCTATAACCCGTTCCGTATCTGGTCCAAACCATAGAGAGCGGCACCCAGCAGCGCCGCTTGGGAGGTGATCACCTTCACCGGGATATCCCCAAGCAGGTCGGCGAACCGGCCTTTGTTGACGAATGCCCGCATGAAGCGACCACCGTCCAGGTGAGAGCATATCCGGGGCGGGATTCCGCCGCCCAGATACACGCCGCCGGTGGCCAAGACCTTAAGCGCCAGATTGCCGGTCTCGGCGGCGAGTATGGATACGAAAATGTCCAGTGTCGCCGCACAGAGCGCATTGGCCGGAGCCTCCAGCGCCGCCCGCACGATGATTGGCGTGCGGTCTGGGGCACCCGCCAATGTCGCCGCGAATGCCGGCGATTCCTTCATGCGTCCGGTATCCCGAAGGAAATCGTAGATATTGGGAAGACCGCTCCCCGAGCAGACGCGCTCGTATGCGACATGTCCGAAGCGGTCGGATAAATAGCGCCACAGGTCGGCCTGCACCGCATCGGTCGGTCCAAAATCACCATGGCCGCCTTCCGAGGAGCACGCGATATATTCGCGGCCGTTCCAGATCAGGAAGGCCTCGCCCAGGCCGGTGCCGGGTGCGATCACGGCCATGGGACCGTGCGGATCGACCCTGCCTTCGTTGATGGTGTGCAAATCATCCGGCTGTAAGTGAGGAACGGCGTAGGCAGTGGCTTTCAGATCATTCAGCAGCACCACCCGCTTGAGGCCAAGCGTGCGCCGCAGTGCATCCTCATCAAGCAGCCATGGCAGATTCGTGAGGTGCGCGCGGCCTTCGATCACGGGCCCGGGAACATCGAAGCATGCGGCATGCACGGCCCGTTTCGTTCTCGCCAGGAAAGCCTGGACGATTTCATCGAGACCGCGATAATCCGCGCTGTGAAACTCCGCCTCGTCCAGTGGGTTTCGGACGCCTGTTTCAGGGTCATATAGCGCCAGCAGCGTCTTCGTGCCGCCGATATCACCGGCAATCAACATCCAACCCTCCCCTCGCAACCAAGAGAGCAGCCAAGCTGGGCCGGATGATCTTTCCAGCGATCAGCCCGCAGACGCTGAACCGTGTCCTTCCTTCAGCCGCATGTCCACCTCCAGCCGCAATTCTTCCACCATCGTCGCGCAGACTGGATCAATGGCCTCGATCGCGGTCAGCACGACCTGACAGGCTTGCCGCAGCGTCGCCAGCAGAATCGAACCGGCATGGGCATGCCCAAGCGCCGCGCGTAACGCGCCGGCCTGTTCGATATGGCCATGCTGTTGCAGTTTGTCGGCGACGCGATGCGCAGCCTTGATGGTATCTTTGGGGACATCATTCATGAGCTGCCTCTCGGTAAAGTCGACTTCCTTATGTCTGCGCTGTCTTGCTGGCGCGTTGACCCATGTCAACACTTGATTCACCTCGGCACCAGTCCCGATAAAGGGCTTCGACGTGGTCTCTCTGTACCTGGGCAGTGCCATAGGTCGCGACGGCGGCGGCACCAGCTGCCGTCGCGAATGCCAATGCCTTCCGCTCGGATAGCCCGCGCGCCAATCCGAGCACCAATCCCGCGAGAAAACTATCTCCCGCGCCAACCGCGCCGCACTCTGGCACCTCCATCGCGGGCAAACGGTTCATGCCGCTCTTTGTCCCCAGGATCGCGCCGGCACTGCCAAGGCTGACCGCGATGATTCTGGCCGTTCCGGACTGAAGCAACACCTCGACTTCTTTTTCCTGAGACCGCCCGTCGGACAGTTGGCGGCCAACCAGGAATTCGAGTTCGCCGAGGCTGAGCTTCAGCAACGCCATGTCTTGTCCGAGCGCGGCACGCAGCGCAGGCCCTGACGTATCGAGCACGAATTTCTGACCGCGCCGGTTCGCGATGGCGGCCGCCCGCGCATAAAAATCGACCGGTACGCCACGCGGCAGACTGCCACTGGCGACAATCCATTCAGCGTCGATGTGCTGCAAGACATCAAGGGCAGCGTGCCACGAGTCCGGCTGGACCTCCGGTCCCTCGGGTACAAAACGATATTCCAGACCGCTCTGCTGGTCGTGGACGTTCACGCTGATGCGGTTTCGGCCGCCAATCGGCAATGCTTGCCACCGCACGCCTGCCTCATCGAGCAGTTCCTCGATCAAATGTCCGGTGGCACCGCCAGTCATGATGAGGGCCAGCGCGTCACCGCCCAGAACATGAACCACACGCGCCACATTGATTCCGCCACCGCCTGGGTCGAGGCGCTCGTCGAACGTCCTGATCTTATGGGTTGGCTTTACGGCTGGCGCAGTGCAGGCCAGATCGACGGCCGGATTCAGCGTCAGCGTTACGATACGCGATGCCATCTATGCTGGAACCTTCATCGCGGCTTCCGCGTCATTCACCACGGCGATCGTGCGCAACACGCTGGACGGGTTCACGCTGATCGAGTCGATACCAAGTTCAGTCAGAAAGCGTGCGACCTCTGGATAGTTGGCGGGCGCCTCTCCGCAAATGCCAACCTTCCGCCCATTCCGCTTGGCGCCGGTTACCGCCAGGCGCAGCATCTCCAGCATGCCCGGATCGCGTTCGTCGAAGTCGAACGAAACGATTTCCGAATCGCGATCCACCCCGAGCGTAAGCTGGGTAAGATCATTCGATCCGATTGAAAAACCGTCGAACACAGCGGCAAATGCATCGGCCTGGATGACGTTGTTGGGGATCTCGCACATTACGTACACTTCAAGCCCATTCTGCCCGCGCGCCAGTCCGTTACTGGCCATGGCGGCCAACACTTGCTCCGCCTCCGCCACACGCCGGCAGAACGGCACCATGACGATCAGATTGGTCAGCCCCATCTGGTCCCGCACCCGCCGCAGCGCGTCGCATTCGAGAGCAAATCCCTCTGCGTAGGCAGGATGAGCGTAGCGGGAGGCGCCGCGGAAGCCCAACATCGGATTGGCCTCACGCGGCTCAAACGTCGTACCGCCGAGAAGTTCGGCGTATTCGTTGGTCTTGAAGTCCGACAGCCGGACGATCACTGGTTTCGGGTAGAAGGCCGCCGCGATCGTACCGACGCCCTCCGCGAGGTTTCGCACAAAATATTCCCGCGGGGAGGCATAACCGAGAATACGCTCGTAGATCCGGACCCTTTCCCTGGCCGGCACGCGTTCCGGATGCACCAGAGCCATCGGATGAACCCCGATATGCTCGTTGATGATGAACTCCATCCGCGCCAACCCGACACCCGCGTTCGGCATCATCGCAGCGCGGAATGCCTGATCCGGATTGCCGAGGTTCACCATGATCTGTGTCTTTGGCAGCGTAAGCGCGCCGACGTCGGTCTGGGTTATCTCGAACGGAACATCGCCTTTGTAAACGACGCCGATCTCGCCACCCGCGCAAGAGATCGTGACGCGCATCCCTGTCCGCAGAGCGGTCGTCGCGTTCGAAGCCCCGACCACGGCCGGCACGCCAAGCTCCCGTGCCACGATGGCTGCGTGACATGTGCGCCCGCCATGGTCCGTGACAATGGCACTGGCCGTCTTCATCACCGGTTCCCAGTCGGGACTCGTGGCATGAGCCACAAGCACCTCACCGGGCTGGAACCTCGTCAGGTCCTCGGCCGATACAACAACATGGACCACGCCGGTACCGACCTTCTCGCCCACCGCCTTGCCCGTGGCCAGCACAGTGCCGCGGCCCGTCAGCGTGTAGGTTTCGAGCATGGTGGGGGATTTGCGGGACACGACCGTCTCCGGCCGTGCCTGAACGATGTAAAGGCGGCCGTCTTCAGCGTCCTTCGCCCATTCAATGTCCATCGGAACCGGATGGCCCGCGCGCCGCGAATAATGGTCCTCGATCGTGACGGCATGGGCAGCCAGGGTGATGACCTCACCATCCGTGAGACAGAACCGCGCCTGCATATCGGGCGGGGTGGGCACGTCATGGGTGGTCGAACCGGTGTGACCTTGCGCCAACGTCATGGTGAGCTGTTTTCGTCCGAGCGTCCGGCGCAACACGGTCCGATACCCCTGCGCGAATGTCGGCTTGTGAACGTAGAACTCGTCCGGATCGACCTTTCCCTGGACGACATTTTCACCAAGACCATAAGAGCCGGTGATAAGCAGGACATCACGGAAGCCCGATTCGGTGTCGAGAGTGAAGATCACGCCGCTCGACGCGCGATCCGAGCGGACCATCTTCATCACCCCGACCGAAAGGCCGACCTTGAAGTGATCGAAGCCGTTATTGACCCGATACACGATGGCGCGATCGGTGAAGATCGAGGCGAAGCAGAGTCGGCATGCTTCGAACAGGTCGTCGACACCGGTGATATTGAGATAGCTCTCATGCTGACCGGCAAAACTGGCGGTGGGCAGGTCCTCGGCGGTGGCCGAACTGCGCACGGCGACGCCAGCGTTGGCGCCATATTGGTCTTCGAGCACCCGATATGCCGAGGCGATCTGCTGGCGCAGCGCCTCGGTGCCAGTCGCGGCATAGACGATCCGCCGGGCCTCGGCAGCGTTCCTGGCGAGCCGTGTGACATCGGTAATGTCCAGGTCATCCAGCAGCTTGTGCAGCGCGGGACCTGCGCCGGCCGCCTGCAGGGCATCGGAATAGGCGGCAACAGTCAGCGCGAAACCGTTTGGCACATGCACACCCTCGGCGCTGAGCTCGCGGTATAGCTCGCCGAGAGATGCATTCTTGCCGCCGACGAGGGGAACGTCCTCGAGCCGGATGCTGTCGAACCACCGCAGGTAGCCGGAAAGGGCCGTCATGGCTGCGTTTCCCTTAATTTGGTCTTGAACCAATCCATGGCTTTTCGCGGGCAGGATGCATTGATATGCGTCAACGGGGTCGGTGCCTCCTGAAGAGGTCAATGAAGGAGGTTGATCGACGTCAATGCATTCCGCCCCTCGGCAGCGCGATTATCGACATGACAAAATCAATGCGAAATGACCAATGACCCATGACAATACCATCCGGCGGCGGCTTGGTTCGGTCGTCGTCCCGCTGCTGATATTGGTCGCCTCATCACAGGGAACGGCCGCGCAGGATATCGGAGACGTCGAGGCGGGCCGTCGACTCGCCGAGACGTGGTGCAGCAACTGTCACGTGGTAAGTCCCGGGCAGCAGCGCGGTACCAGTAATGGCGCGCCAACGTTCACGGCGATCGCAGCCATGAAATCAACGACACTGCTGGCCCTGCGGGCGTTTCTGCAGACGCCGCACGACCGGATGCCCGATCTGCACATGAGCCGGAACGAAATTGACGACGTTGCCACGTATATCCTCAGCCTTCGGCGGTAGCTGCCGCCACACGCTGCCCGGTCACGGATAAGCCCCCTGCCGTCGCGCTTCAGGTGGCTAAATCCGACTCCAGGGAACGCTCCTTTCTGCTTTCGGGAATTTCCGTCATCGTCGCTTCGGTCAACAGCAGGACACTCGCCACCGAGACCGCATTCTCCAGCGCGACACGGACCACTTTGGTCGGATCGATGATTCCTGCCTCGAAAAGATCGACATAGGCATTGCGCGCGGCGTCGAAGCCTTCGGCGCCCTTCCCCCCAAGCATGCGGGCGACCACCACGCCGCCATCGACCGCCGAGTTTTCGGCGATCTGGCGCGCGGGCGCCTCAAGGGCTCGTCTGAGCACTTGCACCCCGGTTCGTTCATCACCCTCACACTTCGCTTCCTCCTGCGTGACGGCATCGGTGCAGCGGATCAACGCGAGGCCGCCGCCGGGCACGATACCCTCGGCGACCGCGGCCTTCGTGGCGCTGATCGCGTCATCAAGCGCCTCCTTCCGTGCTTTCATCTCGGCCTCCGTCGGCGCGCCGACGCGGATCACGGCGACACCGCCAGCCAGTTTCGCCAGCCGCTCCTGCAGCTTTTCACGGTCGTAATCGGACGTGGTGTCTTCGATTTGCCGGCGGATCTGCTTGCATCGTCCGTCGATGTCGGCCTTCTTGCCGGCGCCGCCCACGACCGTCGTGTGTTCATTGGTGATGACAACCCGCTTCGCCGTCCCGAGCGTATCGATGGTCACATTCTCGATCTTGACGCCGACTTCCTCACAGATCATCTGGCCGCCGGTCAGCACCGCGAGATCCTCCAGCATCGCCTTGCGCCGGTCCCCGAACCCGGGCGCTTTCACTGCCGCGACCTGCAGGCCGCCACGGAGTTTGTTCACCACCAGTGTCGCCAGGGCCTCACCTTCGACATCCTCCGCGACGATCAGCAGAGGATGGCCGGACCGTACAATCGCTTCCAGCAGGGGAAGGATCGGCTGCAAGCTCGACAGCTTCTTCTCGTTGATAAGGATATACGGATCTTCGAGCTCGACGACCATCTTCTCCGCATTGGTAACGAAATAGGGGGAGATATAGCCACGGTCGAACTGCATGCCCTCGACCACCTCCAGCGTCGTCTCGGTGGTTTTCGATTCCTCGGCAGTGATCACCCCTTCGCCACCGACCTTCTCCATCGCATCGGCGACCAACTCCCCGATCACCGGATCGTTATGTGCCGAGATGGTCGCGACCTGCGCCTTTTCCTTTCTTGTGCTGACGTCGCGGGACATCGCGCGCAGCGCGCTGATCGCGACCTTGGCAGCCCGGTCCAACCCCCGCTTGAGGTCGATCGCGCTGGCGCCGGCGACGACATTGCGAACCCCGTCGGCGAAGATCGTTTGCGCCAGGATCGTCGCGGTGCTCGTGCCATCGCCAACGCTCTCGCCGGTCTTCTCCGCGGCCTGGCGCAGAACCTGCGCACCGAGATTCTCTTCAGGGTCCTTGAGATCGAATTCCTTAGCGATGGTCACGCCATCGTTGCAGATGAGCGGTGATCCCCAGCTCTTCTGGATCAGAACCGACTTCGATTTCGGCCCAAGTGTGACACGGACGGCGTCGCACAACAGCGTGGCGCCGCGCAGGATCTTCTCTCGGGCCGCGGAACGGAACAGCACCTGTTTATGCGCCATCAGATAGTCTCCTGCCTTCGGCCGCTGCTGCGGCGCTGAACGGACGGGCTGCCCGTTGGAGGGCCAATCACCGGGTTCGCCCCTTGTTCAACAGCTTGTAGATTTCCAGCGCCTACCGCATCGTTCATCGCTGCGTCTGCCCCTTCCAACCTTGATGGAGATCAATGCAAACAGCCCGGCTCTCTCGGAAACCGAACACAATGGAGCGAGGCGAAAATTGCGGCCGGTTTAGCGCGTGCGCGTGTTGCCATGCGGCGTCGTGCATGCCGAAAGCCGTCGGTCACGATCGCACGCATCGACACCCATGCCAGTGATTGAAGCGGCGGGATTGGCCGTAACTTACCGCGCTGTTTCCCTGCCCGCCGGCCTCACCGCTGGTGAGGCCCGGCGTCGCTTGGCGGAAGTCGGCCCGAACGCGATGCCCGACACAGCGCCCGACTTATGGCGCAGGGCGTTGGGAAAATTTGTCGCGCCTGTGCCCTGCATGCTGGAAGCCGCCATTGTCCTTCAGGTCGTGCTTGGCGAAACCGTCGAGGCGGCGGTCATCGCGACGTTGCTCGTATTCAATGCCATTCTCGGGTTTCTCCAGGAAACCAGGGCCCAGGCAACCCTGGATGCGCTGAAATCACGCCTGGCGCTCTCCGCTGCGGTCCGGCGGGACGGCACCTGGACGACCGTTCCGGTCGCCGAGTTGGTGCCAGGCGACATCGTCAAGCTGTCGCTGGGCGGCGTCGTCGGGGCGGATGTGAAGCTGATCGCGGGCGACGTTCTGCTCGATCAGTCCATGTTGACGGGTGAATCCCTGCCCGTCGAAGGCGGTCCGGGTATCGAGACTTTTGCCGGAGCGCTGGTGCGGCGCGGCGAAGCGGTCGCCGAGGTCACGGCGACCGGCGTACGCACCAAGTTCGGGCGCACCGCGGAGCTTGTCCGCACCGCCCACGTCGCCAGCTCGCAGCAGAACGCGGTGCTGCGCGTCGTGCGCAACCTGGCGATATTCAATGGCACGATCGTCATCCTTCAAGTGGCCTATGCCACCTCGCTCGGGATGCCGATCGCGGAGATCGTTCCGCTGATGCTCACCGCTGTGCTGGCGGCCATTCCGGTGGCGCTGCCAGCCACGTTCACCCTCGCGACCACGCTCGGCGCCCGCGCGCTGGCCAAACGGGGTGTCCTGCCGACGCATCTTTCCGCGGTCGATGAAGCGGCGTCGATGAACGTTCTGTGCGTCGATAAGACCGGCACCCTGACGCAGAACGAACTGGCCGTGACCGTCGTGCGGGCAATGCCCGGTTTCGATGAGGCGCATATCCTGGCATTCGCCGCGATGGCGAGTTCGGACGGTGGCCAGGACCCGGTGGATGCCGCCATCCGCACCGCCGCGTCGCACATGAACGTGGCCGATCTGCCGACATTGATCCGGTTCGTGCCGTTCGATCCCGCGAACAAGATGTCCGAGGCGATCGCCAGGGATTCGAGCGGCCAAATGCTGCATATCGTGAAAGGCGCTTTCGCGAAGGTCAGCGACCTCACGCTGTCCGCGCCCGTCACTGCCTTGGCTGCCGATGAACTCGGTGCGCAAGGCTTCCGGGTTCTCGCTGTCGCGGTCGGCGAGCGGATGGCCGGCCTGATCGCACTCAGTGATCCGCCGCGACCTGAGTCCGCCGGGCTGGTGGCGGAGCTGCGCACCTTGGGTGTGCATACAGTCATGGTGACAGGAGACGCCCCCACAACAGCCGCTGTCGTGGCCCGCGCTGTCGGGCTGTCTGGCGCGGTGTGTCCGCCGGGGCCAGTTCCCGAACGCGTTACGCCGGAAGAGTTCGCTGTATTCGCCGGCATCCTTCCGGAAGACAAATACCACATCGTCAAGGCGTTCCAGAACGCCGGCCACATCGTCGGCATGTGCGG
The DNA here is from genome assembly GCA_031291715.1 of Rhodopila sp. Lineage (GTDB taxonomy): Bacteria > Pseudomonadota > Alphaproteobacteria > Acetobacterales > Acetobacteraceae > Rhodopila. The sequence continues at coordinate 24,607 of JARLIN010000019.1, forward strand.
CGATGGCGCCAACGATGCACCGGCGCTGCGCCAGGCGCAGATGGGGATCGCCGTCTCGACCGCGACGGACGTCGCCAAATCCGCGGCCGGGATGGTGCTGACCGAGCCTGGTCTCGGCGGCATCGTGACCGCCGTGAAAGAGGGCCGGGTCACCTTCCAACGCATCCTGACCTACACCCTGCGATCGGTTACCCGCAAAATCGACCAACTGCTGTTCCTGACGGTTGGGCTGGTGATGACCGGCCACGCCATCCTGACACCGATGCTGATGGTCGTTCTGATGACCACGGGCGATTTCCTGGCGATGTCGGCAACCACCGACAATGTGCGCGCGTCAGCGAAGCCGAATGCCTGGCGGATCGACAATCTGACGATCGCGGGCATCGTCATGGGCGCCTTCAACCTGATATTTTGCAGCAGCGTATTGGCCGTCGGCAAGTTTCGTCTGGGCCTTGAGACGGAGGCCCTGAGGACGCTCGCCGCCATCGTCCTGGTATTCAGCGGCCAAGGGGTCCTTTATGCCGTTCGGGAGCGCCGACGTCTGTGGAGTTCCCGCCCCAGCATCTGGATGATGGCGTCGTCTGTCATTGACGTCTGCATCATCGGAACGCTGGCTACGCGGGGAATCCTGATGACGGCGTTGCCGTTGTCGGTGGTCATCGGCGTATTGAGCGCGGCAGTTGTCTTCGCCTTCGCGTTGGACGTCGTAAAAGCCGCTGTCTTCAAGCGGCTCAAGATGGCCGAGGAGGGTTGACCAGATCAAGTCCCGCCATGACGGTAAGTGGACGACAGGTCTGCGGTCTTCGCATCAACTCCGGGGTTTAATCTATTCGGCAATTTCCGTTTCCTATACGGTACGGACTCTCGTTCACCGCCTACGCACGTGGATATCCCACAGTTTGTGCGAACGTCACGAACTGACCCTCTGGAAGTCGCAGGGTCTTGGCGAGTTTCGAACGATCGACCGATCCCCGAAAGACGGTGCCGAGGCCTTCAGAGGCGCAGAATAAATAGACGTTCTGGCCAATGAACCCAGTATCGACCGAGGCATAGAGACGACGCTCTTCGGCGGGGACATCCATCATGCGCTCGCCATGCGCGACATAAACAAGATTAAGCGGCGCGGTGCCGACGAAGTCCTGCAGACCGGTTTGCGCGCGAATATCGTCCGTCAGATGGGGCAGCAGCGTGTGGTTCTTTGGCTCATACAGCCAAACGCCGTCCGCCTTCGATGCGTAAATATCCATCACCATGACGTGGCGCCAATACGGGGCGGTCCGGTCGCCACTCGGGCGGTTCACACCGAACGCTGCCCACAACAGATCGGACAGAACTTGCGTGGGAAGCGACCGATCGGAGTAGTCCCGTATTGAACGCCTCAGCTTAAGCGCCGCGATCAAAGGCTTTCCGCCTTCGCTTCGCGGCGGCGGCAAGGTAACCATCTCCCCGGCCGCGCCAGCCGGAACCGCTGCGAGTGCCGCGCTTGCGAGAAGTCCGGCATTGGCCTCACGTCGGGTCATCATCGTCGCTCCTCCTCTCATTCATCGGTTCATTGATGGGCTAAACCGTTAGGAATCCCGCGGCGGGCGCGAGCCGCCAGGGTGATGGAAGCGGTCGTCCGGATGACACGAGCCTACGGCCCGATCGGCACCCAGGTATCGCCGCGCTTCCGATAGCGCCGCTTGACGGCAGACCAGGCGATGCGATGCACGATCGCCTCGCCGTCCGGATCCCGTGCGTGCTGCCGCCAGGCATTGTTGAAGGCGGCGAGGTAGATCTCCTGCGCGTGGGGCGGCAGATGGTGGCGCACGGAATCCGGCAGGTCGTCTGTGGTTACATATGGCATGGCAGTTACGGCGTGATCGCCACTTTCAGAACGCCGTCGCGCTGGTGCCCGAAAAGGTCATAGGCTGCCTCGATGTCGTCCAGCTTGAAGCGATGCGTTACCATTGCGGTGAGGTCCACGCGCCCGGACTGGATCACGTTGACCAGGCGCCGCATCCGCTCCTTGCCACCCGGACACAGCGTGGTAACGATGCGATGATCGCCCAGCCCCGCCGCGAATGCGCCGAGCGGGATCGTGAGGTCGGTCGAATAAACCCCCAGGCTGGACAACGTTCCTCCGGGACGCAGCACGCGCAAGGCGGACTCGAACGTACCCTGCGTGCCCAGCGCCTCGATCGCCACATCGACGCCGCGTCCGCCGGTCAGGCGCATGATCTCGGCGACCGGATCGACCTCGCGGAAGTTCAGCGTCACGTCAGCACCAAAGCGGCGCGACACAGCCAGCCGGCCGGTGATGCCGTCCACCGCGATGATCGTGGTGGCACCCGACAGCCTGGCCCCAGCGGTCGCGCACAGTCCGATCGGCCCCTGCGCGAATACCGCGACCACGTCGCCGATACGGATTCGGCCGCTCTCGGCGCCCGAGAAACCGGTGGACATGATGTCCGGGCACATCAGCACCTGCTCATCCGTGAGTTCATCCGGCACCGGGCACAGATTGGCCATCGCGTCGGGCACCAGCACATACTCGGCTTGGCAGCCGTCAATGGTGTTGCCGAAGCGCCAGCCACCCATCGCCTTGAAGCCACTGCTGTTGAACCCGCCGTCCTGCGAACCGCAGCCGCACAGGCAGGCCGCGGAATGGCCGCTCGGCGTGATGGCGCCGGCGATGACGCGCTGGCCCTCGGCGAAGCCCTGCACGGCCGAGCCCAGCTTCTCGATCACGCCCACCGGTTCGTGGCCAATCGTAAGGCCCTTCGTGACCGGATACTCGCCTTTCAGGATGTGAATGTCAGTGCCACAGATCGTTGTCGTGGTGATCCGGAGCAGCGCATCCAGCGCACCCACGTCGGGGATGGGTTTTTCCTCCAGGACGATCCGACCGGGTTCGACGAAGATGGCGGCTTTCATGTAGGGCATCGCTGGTTCCTCCGGACTTTCGTGACTGGGAACTCATAGCCACCGCGAGGCAGGTCAGCATTGTCCGAGATCAATCATTGGTATCACGCGCGGCGACGGTCAGTAACGGCGCGGGCGTGCCGGGCTGGCCTCTTGCGTTGGCTCGTTGTTCAGTGGGTCAACCCTGTTCGGAAGCAGCCTCGTGAGAGCAAGCGGCAGCGCCGCTCCCCGCGCACCAGACCCGTGATCCCACCGTGTCTCTTCCACCCATCGAATCGTCACGGTCTGGCACAGGATCACGCGCTGCAAGTAACGCGGCAATGGCGAGGCGCGGGCTCTCTTGCAACCCGGCCACGCGCTCACGCTTCCGTTGGAAGCCGGTTGGCAGCAACGCCGACTTATGCCGTCACCCTTTTCTCTCAGTTTTTGCCGGGTGATATCGCGATCTTAATCCGGATCAGATCCCGATCCATGCTCGTCCGGCAGCCTGTCATATTAAAGCGCGTGAAGAAAAGCTCTGCTGACTGACCGATCGTCATGAAGTTGCGATCCGTGCTTCGCGGGTCTATCAGCGAGGGATATGCGATTGGAGCAGAATCGCCGCATCGATATGCCCCCTCGCCCAATCCATCCATCAGCTTGATCGGTGATGACCATTCAATCAGATCCGGACTCGTCGCATAGAACACGCCCCCGTCATGCGCCCCGTTCATCATAAGTGCAATGAACAAGCCCGTCGGCTCGTGGCGGACGAGACTGGTTACCGGCCAGCGCAACTGGGCGGCGCCAACAGGCGCGCACACATGAGCATCCTTCGCTTCTGATATCGCGTAAGGATCGACGAAGGTCACGTCGAAACCATGGCCATCCCATCCCCGCCATGCGGTGCGATCCGATATTCGATCGGTCCGGAGGAGACAGTTGCCGGGCTTTTGCGCACGCGCTTCTGTCGCGAACACCATCATGAACAGCTTCCCCTTATCGAGGACCATGTTCGTGGGATTGAAGTATCCGGCATGATGGCCTGTCACTTCGTCGTAGCGATAGGGCAGCGCCGCGATCAGATCGGAGCCCGCGGCAGTGCGGCTAAAATGCTTGCCTTCGTCGTGAGAGACGGCCGAGGTGATGGCGTTGTACCAGCAATCCATATATTGTCCGCTGGGGCACAATGCCGGCCGCCGATGCCCTTGGAATTCGTTATGAATCGCGGCGAAAATCGTCTGCCCATCAGGCGTGTACAAACTCGCGATCCAAGCCCGGTCATCGAATGCGGCCGGATCGTCACGCTCGTTTCCCTGGAATACGACGCGACAGTCAGTGGAGAGATTGAGTAGATCGGGGCCGACAAGTCTGCGGTTTTGGAGATGTGATGCGTAAAGCTGGACGGTTCCCGAGGCCGTGCGGAGTGCCCGCGCAGGGGCATCGGGAATGTCCAGCGGATCGCAGGCATTTCGCGCCTTGGAGAAAACGGTTTCTGCCTGCCCCGCGATAGCCAGGGTCAGACCCGGCTGCACTTCCCCGGCGTGTCCCTGGACCGATGTGCCTGTTTGCAACGACACGCCAAGTACGCCGGCGGATACCAGGCGGATGAATGGCGGCAATCGCGCTCGCAGGCCACGCATGATAGAGTCGATACGGGCGTATGCCGTCATTCAATACCTCCGAGTTTGTTCCGCGGTTGGCGACGCTGATCAGGCGTTTAGTTTGAACGCCTTAGGCTTTCATCGCCGGTCGCCCGACGATGCTGCCATTCATTTTCAGCGCAATGGAATCGAGTGTCCTGACGGCCCGATTAATGTGCTGCCGCGCCTTCGGACCAAGTTGCCCTGATCGGAGAAATATCGATGACGGCGCGTTCGCCCATGTTGAGCGGCTTCAGGGGTTCCGCGTACAGGCTCACGGTCAACGGGTTATGCAGTTGCGCCGGCCCGACGATAGAAAACGCCTGTTCGTCGGTACTGGTAAAGACATGCTGGCTCCGCAGCGTTAGTCCATCCGCTCCGACAACCATCAACGTCGCGCGTACCGGCAACGACTCTTCTATTGCGCAAGCGGCTCGGACCGTCAGGACGTAGTTTGGTGGAAGATGCACGCCGGTCCATACGAGCCGGGTCGCATCCGCATTCAGGCCGGTTGCATGTAAACGGTAAGTGTCCTCGTCAACCATCCTGCACCACGTATTACCGCCGATCCGCGATGGCATCCCTCCACGAAGATCGCCCATTAAGGGCGCGAGAAGATCCGGATCCGTACCCGTCGGAAACGGTAATTGAACGAGATCGGGCGCTCTATCGGGTACAGTCGGAACTGTCGTGTCCGGCGCCTCGGCGTTGTGGGCGAGCGCCTGCGCCAGCACGGCGATCCAATTCGCGTCGTCGCCCTCATCTGACCTGTCATAGGGCGCGAATTGGGTCACATAGCCACGCATCCGGTTGCGATCGAGCAACTCGACGCTGCCTGCGCGTTTCGCATTGGCCTGGACTTCG
>JARLIN010000182.1 GCA_031291715.1 Rhodopila sp.
CAGCCGATAGGAGCCGAGCTGAAGCTTCTTGCCGAAGCCTTGTCCGAGGCCGGTCAGGCGCACCGCCTCGACCATCGCGTCGGCATTGCCGAAGCTGAGATCGAGACCGCCGGTGTCCTTCAGCGTTATGATTCCCTTCTGGAACATCTCCATCGCGCAGGCGATGGTGGCGGCCATGGAAATCGTGTCGAGCCCGAGCTCGTTGCAGTAATAGTTGGCCTTGGTGACCGCATCGAGGTCGTCGATCATGCAGTCGGGACCGAAGCCCCAGGCGGTTTCGTATTCAGGGCCCTCGCCTTCGCCCTGGTATTTCGGGTTGGTGACCTTGGTCACCCGGCCGCACGAGATGATGCAGGAGAAGCAGCCCTTCGGGCGCTGCAACAGGGTAGCCGCCAGCGTCTCGCCGCCCACCTTGTCGGCGGTCGGGAAATAACCGTCCTGGAAGTTGCCGGTCGGCAGGCCGCCGACCGAGTTCATCACGTTGACGAGCACGTCGGTGCCATACAGGCGCAGGCCGGTGCCGCTGACCGGATGTTCCTTGAGCATGGTGCTGGCACGGCTCACGGCGGCGAGGAAGGCCTTGTCGTCGGCAATCGTCACCGCGCCGGTGCCGCGCACGGCGATCGCCTTCAGGTTCTTCGAGCCCATGACCGCGCCGACACCGGAGCGCCCCGCCGCCCGATGCCTGTCGTTCATGACCGCGGCGATAAAGGACAGGTTTTCTCCCGCCGGACCGATGCACGCGACCTTGGCGTCGTCAGCCGTCTCGGCATAGAGAAGGTCGGTGGTCTCCGGCACCTCCTTGCCCCAGAGGTGGCTGGCGTCGCGGATCTCGACCTTGTCGTCCTGGATCCAGAGATAGACGGGCTTGGCCGCCTTGCCTTCCAGGATAAGGAGGTCGTAACCGGCGAATTTCAATTCCGGCCCCCAGGCGCCACCGGAATTCGAGGCCGCGATGGTATCGGTCAGCGGCCCTTTGGTGACGACATCATAGCGGCCGGCGGAAGGCGCGAAGGTTCCCGTCATCGGGCCGGAGGCGAAGATCAGCTTGTTCTTCGCCGACAGCGGATCCACCTTCGGGTCCACCTCGTCATAGATGAATTTCGTGCCGAGCCCGCGCGCACCGATGTAGTCGCGGGCCAGGGCCGGATCGAGCGCTGCGGTGGAAATCTTCCCCGAGGTCAGATCCACCCGCAAGATTTTTCCTACCCAGCCGTGCATGCTCAGTCCTCCGAGAATGCGTTCTTGAGCTTGGTTGCGAAGGCCCGCTTGCGCCCCTGCGCGGCAATCGTGTCCTCGACCCACTCCAGCGCGTGGGTCGGGCAGATCCTGGCGCAGGCCGGATCGCCGCCGCAGGTGTCGCACTTGAGGATCTTCGAGCCGAGGAAGTCCCACGATGCGTTGCCGAACGGGCAGGCCTGGACGCACATCTTGCAGCCGATGCACTTGGACGCATCGAGATCGACTTGTCCGTTGGCCAGATTGCGCGTCAACGCCTTCGGCATGCACACCGTCGTGCAGGGAGCGTCCTGGCACTGCTGGCACATCATCGGGACTGAAAATCCCTGGCGTTCCCAAGTATAGACATGAATGCGCGAAGCTTTTGGTCTGAACACGCCTTCATGCGCGTGGGAACACGCCAGTTCGCAACTGTGGCATCCGGTGCATCTGTCCGGATGGATCATCAGCATCATGCTCATGCGTGCTTGCCCTTCCTCTCCGGCTGACAATCAAAGCCCGTATTATTACGTCTAGGTCGCTTACGAGTTCCGCAGATGCCGCCGCGACTGTATTGATTTAATATTGCGGGGGGACCCCGGGCAAGTCATTGACACAGATCAAGCTGGCCATGAGCGCGGTTGTGCCGCGCATGGGGATAATCGGATAAGGTCCGACAGGCCTGGGTTGGCCGGGTGTGGATCAGTTTCGATGCATGAATTGTCCCTCAGCGAAAGCATCACCGATCTGGTGGTGGAGTATGCCCGCCGCGAGCGCGTCGCCCACGTCTCGCGTGTGGTGATCGACATCGGGGTGGCCGCCAGCGTCGAGCCGGAGGCTTTGTTGTTCTGCTTTCCCATCACAACGGCCGGCACCGTGGCGGCCGGCGCCGAACTGGTGATCAACCGGATCGCCTTGAAGGTCCGTTGCGAGGTTTGCCAGACCGAATATGCCCCGCCGACGCAGGTCGCGGCGTGCCCGGCCTGCGGCAGTTACGCGCGCAAGATTCTCGAGGGTCGCGAAATGCGGGTCGTCGCATTCGAAGGCGAGTAACCGCCGCGGTCGGCGAACGCCCGGAAAATATTGGCGGACCCGACACGATTCGAACGTGCGACCTTCGCCTTCGGAGGGCGACGCTCTATCCAACTGAGCTACGGGTCCAACCTGATGAGAGTGTAGCCGGGATCGCCGCGGAGCGGAAGGGCGACGCGGCAGGGCGGCTGGAATCCAGCGATCCTGCGGGTTTCGTGGGGGCAGCCATGGTGGTGGGGGCGTGGCGGGCCGATAGCCGCTGGCATGTCCCGTGCAGACACCCGAAGGGCACCATGATCTGTCGAGTCAGCCTTTTTCGGTCGCCTTCCTCTCGCGCATCCTGTGGACGAGCTTCACCGCGGTGTGACGCAACAGAACGCCCAGCGGCATCTTGATCCAGTGGCTGCGGGCGAACAGCAGGAACCGCGCGAGTCCGCCGCCGCTCTCCCGATCTGACGACCTCGCCACGATCGCGCTCCGCACCAGCCAGTCCATGAGCCGAAGCTGCAGGGCGTTCGGTGCGAACGCCGCTTCGGTCTCGGCCAGAACCGCGGCCGGGATCGCCGTGCCCGTAAGGTCCGCCGCGTAGCGCAGGCTGTAGTACAGCGGCCGGCCAAGACCAAGGCGCCGGGCCCGCCCGGTCAAACTCTCCCAGAACGCAGCCCGCGGACCAAACAGCGCCAGCAGATCGTGCAGATCCAGCAGATCGCGCAGCCGGCCGGCCGGGTTCTCCTGAAACAGGTGCGTGGCCGCGTGCAGCACCATATCGGCGGGGCTCAGCACCCACAGTCCATCGCCAACCGATACGGCGTCGGCCAGCAGCGTTTCGCTGGCAATCCTGATCCCGCTCACCGGCGGGAAGATCGTATGGTGCACGTCCAGTTCCGTCCCCCGCTTGCCGTGCGTCAGCGGCGGAATTTGATGCATCCAGTCGCGATAATAGTGCTGGTCGTAGGCATTCATCTTCGCGGGTTCCCAGCCCCCGTTGATGAGCGTCCACTCGACGCGCCCGATGTCCGCGGCCGGCACCAGGATGTCGAGATCGACGGAGAAACGGCCGCGGGCCGGGGGTAAGCCGGCCCGCTGGTAGGCCGCTCCCTTGAGCAGCACGATCCTGATGCCAAGGCCGGCCAGTGCGCGCCGCACGCGGTCGATTTCGAAGCGCCATGTAACGGCATTGACGTGGGCCTGAATGCGCGCGCTGGCGAGTCGCCGCTGCGCCGCTTCCGGCAGGTCCTGGAGGATGCCAAGACCGGACAGGTCGTGTTCCAACCGGGCGAGCAAGCGGTTCCGGTGGGCTGCGTACAGGACGTCGTCGAGTGCTTCGGCATCGAGGCGGGTTATCGAGGCCGGGTCGCGCATGCTGCGCATGAGCAGCGCGGCTCCCCGCACCGCCGGGGCCTCGGTGCGGACCGGAGATGCTGGGGAGCAGCCCGGCGTGTCCACTTCCACCACCCTTCCGCTCCGCTAGGTGGTTGTTATCGCGGGACGGCTGGCCGTGGGATCCATTCGAACCCGTGCCAGCAGGTCTTCTATCGCGTCCACGGCCTGTTCAAGCGTTCCGTAGGACAGCCGCCAGGCCGGGCAGGAGTCGACCAGGCCGGCGACGGTATCGAAGCCGAACCGCTGCGTGGTGTAGTAATTCATCCCGCTCGCGGTCAGCAGCCTGAATGCTTCGCTCTTGCCCAGCGGCTGCAGCGCCAGCGGCGCCCCGACTTGGTAGGTGGGCGAGACGATCAGCGCCGGCTCGGCGGTCTCCGCGGCCCGGGTGACGGAATCGGTGGGCGGCCGGAGAAAGGCCATGTCGCCGCGGATTGTGCCGGTGAACACCGGACTAATGTAGGCGTCGGGAGCCCATTGGCGGATAAGCGCGATCGACTCGTTTTTCAACGTGATCGGCAGGGCAAACGATTGCAGCCGGCCGTCGGCCGCACGGAACACGGCGAGCTCGTCCGACAGCAGCCGCCAGCCGCGCGTGACCAGGGCGGCGCAGATCGTGCTTTTGCCGGAGCCGGATGGCGCGGGCAGGATGACCGCCAGGCCGCCGCGCTCCGCAACAGCGGCGTGCAGGACGAGATTGGTTACGTTCGCGCTGACGCACCAGTCCAGCGCTGAGTCGATCATAAGATAGGCATGGCGAAGGAGCATCGGACGATAGAGTGGCTCGCCGTCGACGAAGACCAGGGTCCTGCGCCCGATGAAGCGCCGGAGGGGGCTGGCGTATTTGAGATGGACCCGGGCATCGTCGGTTCCCGCGCCCGGCTCGAGCGGGTAGCCGCCATACAACTGCAGGATCTGCTCGATCACTGCCGGCACGTCGGTGCGTAGGTTGATGCAAAGCCCGGCCAACCGCAACCGCACCCCGGTGGCGCGGAACCGAGCGCGAAGCGCGGATTCCGGGACCGCCCCGAGTTGCATCAGGGTATCGGCTCGGCGAGCCCGATCTCGTCGAAGCGGCGGAGCACCTGCCGCACCGCGACATTGAGGCTGTCGGTCGCCGGAGTATCGGCCTGGTTGGCGAGAGCGGCGGCAAGGCCGCGGACCGTGGCGTCATGGTCCAGCAGCAATTCGAACACCGTTCCGGCGATTGCGTCGAGGTAGTGGGTCATGCCCGACCAGGGATGGAACACGATGTATTCGTCATCCCAGCAGCGCCAAGTCAGCCCCGCCGGCTCCAACAGCCGCCACGTCCGAGAGTCGATGTCCACATCGCCCATCGCGGGACACATGGCACACCGGCGCGACGGAAGGAAAGTCTTTCTAGTGGCACGCGCCGGTGCCATGAGTCCCGGAGTTCAACTTTACCGTCCCGTTGGTAGTCTTGTGCCCATTAAGAGAGCAATCGATAGCGTAGGCGGGGCCGCTGAGCGTCATCACGACCGGCACCGTCGAACCGACCAGGGCGGCCTTGATCAGCAACCGACGCTTGCTAATCCCGGCCTGCTGCGCCAGGGGGGCGGTTTCCGGAGAAATCTCGGGACGCGGATCATCAGACATAGCTGCCGTTCCCGTTGACGTTCATCAGTTGACGCATCCTAACCTTAACCCTGCCTCCGGACCACACTTCTCGTTCCGCCGTTTGGCGGCCGAAGTTCCTTGCACGTTCCGGCGAGCCCCAAAACACACCTACCCCCATATGGGCATTACACCTCATGATAGCACCACCCCCACTCAAATATCCAGTATTAATGATAATGTCCCAATTTTGGCTCAACCGCCACCGGTACACCGCGCCGCGCTGGCCTGGGCCAGGGGCCGGACTGAGCACAGTTAAGCGACGCGCGCGCAGACCGCAACAATGGACCGGGGCACTCCATATACCGTGCCCGCCACCATGATCACCTTGAGCCGGCCGGAAGGCCGACGACGGCGCCGGGCGCTTCCAGGACCTCCCTCAGCAGCGGCTTCTTCGCCACCACCACCGTCTCTTTCAGGTGCCGCCGCAGAACGGAAACCTGGGTCAGCATGATGTAAAGCAG
>JARLIN010000183.1 GCA_031291715.1 Rhodopila sp.
CCCGGTTGGACTTCCTATAACTGCGTACAACGCCGTTCATCTGCGGTTCCATTTTACAAGTCCGTTACCCAAACGCATGCCGTCCTCCGTCTCAAGAAAATGGAACCGCAGATGAACGCAGATGAACGCAGATAAAGTAAGTCCGGGTCGTGATCAGCGGTTCCTGCATCTGGCTATCCCAACTGTGCCAGCGTCGCCTGCGCCCGACGCACTGTTCGATCGCCTCACGTATGAGCGAATGCGCGGACCGGCGGCGGGCCACCGCCAGCGGTTGAACACGGCTTTCGACGCCATCATTGGGCTTAATATGCGTCTTGGAAGAAGCCGTGGCCGTAGCCGGTGCTTCAAGGTGTTACCCGGCACCACCATCACACCGTACGTCCCGCGGCCAAACCGTCCCGGCGTCAGACTTGCTCCATCGCTGCCCCGGGATAACAATCCTCCTCGGGACGGAAAAGGGCCAAGGACCATGAACTTCGAATTCTCGGACGAGCTGATCCAGCTCCGGGAGCAGGCGCGGCGCTTCCTGGCGGATCGTTGCCCGCCTTCGGTGCCACGCCGCATCCTCGACACCGACGAGCCCTATGCCGCCGACCTGTGGCGCGCCATCGCCGAGATGGGCTGGACCGGCGCCGCGATCCCCGAGGAATACGGCGGCGTCGGCCTCGGCCGCCTCGCGGTCTGCGTCCTGGCCGAGGAGATCGGCCGAGCGGTGGCGCCGGTGCCGTTCTCGTCGTCGGTGTATCTGGCGACGGAAGCAATCATGCTGTTCGGATCGGAGCAGCAGAAGCAGACCTGGCTGCCGAAGCTGGCCTCCGGCGAGATCATCGGCACCTTCGCATTGGCGGAGCGGCCCGGGGCGTCCGACCCCGCGAAGCTGACGTCTTCCGTGGCAGCCGGACGCCTGGCGGGGACGAAGCTGGCCGTCCCGGACGGTGACATCGCCGATATCGCTGTCGTCGCGGTCAATGGCGGCGACAGCCCGTGGCTGCACCTGGTGGATCTGAAAGGCGCCGGGGTGACGCGAGAGACCGTTGCGACCTTCGATCCTACCCGCTCGCATGCACGCATCGCGTTCTCGGGGGCCCAGGCCGAACCGCTGCCGGGCAGCAAGGGCGCCGACACGGTGCGCACGCTGCTTGATTACGCCGCGGTGCCGATGGCGTTCGAGCAGGTGGGTGGCGTGCAGGCCGCGCTGGACATGGCGAATGCCTACGCCAAGGAACGTTACGCCTTTGGCCGCCCGATCGGATCGTTCCAGGGCATCAAGCACAAGCTCGCCGACATGTATATACAGGTGGAGTTGGCGCGATCGAACGCGTATTACGGCGCCTGGGCGGTTCACACCTCGGCGGCTGAACTGCCGATCGCGGCGTCGGTCGCGCGCATTGCCGCCTGCGAGGCTGGTTGGTTCGTAACAAAAGAAAACATCCAGACCCACGGCGGCATGGGCTTCACCTGGCAGATGGACTGTCACCTGTATTACCGGCGCGCCAAGCTGCTGAGACTCGCGCTGGGCGGTGCGCGCGAATGGAAGCACCGGTTGGTGAACGAATTGCGCGTCCGGAACACCACTGATCTGGCAGCGGCATAGGAGCGGACAATGGATTTCGAAGATACACCGGAAGAAGCCGCCTTCCGCGCCGAAGCCCGCGCCTTCCTCGATGCCAATGCCGAACGGCGCAAACCCGGTGCCGTGGAAGGCTATCGCCGTGGCCAGGATGCGCCCGGTGCGATGGAGCGCGCCAAAGATTTCCAGCGCCGCAAATACGAGGCGGGGTTTGTCGGCATCCACTGGCCGGTCGAATGGGGCGGCCGTGGCGGCACACCCATTCAGCACGTCATCTACAACCAGGAAGAAGCCAAATACGATGTGCTGACCGCTATCTTTGGCATTGGCATCTATCTGGCCCAGCCGACGATCTGCACCTGGGGCACGCCGGAACAGCGGGACCGATTCGTGAAGCCGGCGATGCGCGCGGACGAAGTCTGGTGTCAGTTGTTCAGCGAACCGGGCGGCGGATCGGACCTCGCGGCGTTGCGCACCCGGGCTGAAAAGGACGGCGACGAGTGGGTCATCAACGGGCAGAAGATCTGGAACTCCGGCGCGCATTACAGCGACTTTGGCATCCTGGTCGCGCGCAGCAATCCCGACGTGCCGAAGCATGAGGGGCTGACCTTCTTCATTCTCGACATGAAGACACCCGGCATCGAGATCCGCCCGATCCGGCAGGTTTCCGGATCGTCGCATTTCAACGAGGTGTTCTTCACCAACGTCCGTATTCCTGACAGCCGCCGCGTCGGTCCTGTCGGTGCCGGGTGGAAGGTCGCGCTGACGACGCTGATGAACGAGCGGCACGGCATGCGCGATGCGCCCGGCCCGGATGTCGAGGAACTGTTCCGTCTGGCGCAGTCTATAGAACTTGAGGACGGACCCGCGATCGACAACGCGGCGGTGCAGGAGAAACTGGCGGAATTCTACACCCGCTCCCAAGGGCTCAAATATACCAAATTCCGCGGCATAACGGCGCTGTCGCGCGGGCAGACGCCGGGGCCTGAGTCCTCGATCATCAAGGTTGTGGCAGCGAACAAGCTGCAGGACATTTTGTCATACGGCCTTGACATGATCGGCATGGCCGGGCCGACAATGGGCGAGTCCATGCCGGTCGCGGGCATTTTCGAGGAAGCCCTGCTGTATTCCCCGGCGCTCCGTCTGGCCGGCGGCACCGACGAAATCATGAAAAACATCATCGCCGAACGTGTGCTCGGACTGCCCCAGGATCCTCGGGCCGACAAAGGACTGCCGTTCCGCGACATCCCGACCGGAGCGCGCAAGTGACCACACACAGACTGCATAGTTTCTTCTGGCCTGAGTCGATCGCGGTTCTGGGGGCGTCGCCCGATCTGCACCGCATCCGTGGCCGGCTGCTGCACCAACTCCGGGAGAACGGGTTCCCCGGCCGCATCCTGCCGATCAATCCCAGCTATCAGGAGATTGAAGGGCTTCCCTGCTACCCCTCGATCGGTGCGGTCAGCGGCGGCATCGATCTGGCGCTTGTTGCGATTCCGGCCGCCGGTGTCGCGGCGGCGGTGGAAGAATGCGCGCGGGCCGGCGTGAAAAACGCCCTGATCATCAGCTCAGGCTTCGCCGAGGAAGGCGGGGCCGCGGGCGATATGCAAGCCGAACTGCTCGCGGTGACGCAACGAACCGGCATCCGCGCCTGTGGGCCGAATTGCGAGGGCTACTACAACGCGCTCGGCCGCGTCGCGACGACATTCAGTCCGACGGTGGAAACCAAGGAGGACGACAGCGGCATCCTGGTCTCTGAAAAGCGGATCGGAGTCATCGCGCAGTCCGGCGGGATCGGCTTCGCGCTGTTCAACCGCGGCAAAGCGGCGGGCTTGGGCTTCAGCTACGTGATCTCCAGCGGCAACGAAGCCGACCTGACCATGGACGATTTCCTGGACTACATGGTGGAGGACCCGCACACCCAGGCGGTGATGCTGTTCTGTGAGGCGGTTCGCAACGGCCCCGGTTTCGTCGCGGCCTTGGAGAAGGCGCGGCGGCTCGGTAAGCCAGTCATCGCCATCAAGGTCGGCCGTTCCGATGCCGGAACGCGCGCGACGGCGTCGCACACCGCGTCCTTGTCGGGGTCTTACGCGGCCTATCACGCTGTGTTCGAACGGTATGGCGTGATCGAGGCCGAGGACGCCGACGAAGCCGTCGCGATCGCGGGCATGGTGCTGACCTGCCCGCTGCCGAAGGGGCGGCGCGCCGGGATCATCACTGTCTCCGGCGGCGGCGGGGCCTGGATGGCGGATACCCTGTCGGCGCATGGCCTGATCGTGCCGAACCTGTCGGCTGAATCGCAGGCGGCGCTGCGGCCTCTGATGCCGTCCTATGGCGCTGCGGGCAATCCCGTCGATGTTACCGCCCAAGGGTCCAATACCGGCCCGGCGATGATGACGGTGATGGAACATCTGGCTCGGTCGGATGAGATCGACATGATGGTCCTGGTGACGTCGCTGGCCAGCGAAACGCGCGTGTCGCTGGATGCCGCCCGCGTCCGCGCCGTGGCTGAAAGCTGCGGCAAGCCGATGACGGTGTGGAGCTACACGCTGCCCTCCGCGTTCGGGCGAGAGGCCGCGGCGGGGTGCGGGTTGTTCGTGCACAGCGATCTTCGGAACGTCGGTGTGGCGATGGGCAAACTGGCGGGCTACGCGGAGGCCTTGGAGCGGACGTTGCCGGCTCCGTTCGAACCGGTATCCGGCCGGCTTTATCCGGGACTGCCGGCGGTGGTGCCGGAATATCTGGCGAAGCAGGTGCTTGCGGCGTGGCTGCCGGATACGCGGGAAAAACTGGTCCAGTCGGCCGAGGAAGCCGCCGCCGCCGCCGAAAGGCTCGGTTTCCCGGTGGTGCTGAAAGTGCAGTCGCCGGCGCTGCCGCACAAGACCGAAGCCGGAGGGGTGCGCCTGAACCTGGCCGACGGGGATGCCGTGACATCCGCCTATACGGCGATGCTGGCGGATGTGGCGCGCCGCGCGCCGGAGGCCACGATCGACGGCGTCCTGGTGCAGCGCATGGCGCCGAAGGGGCATGAACTCGTCATCGGCATGGTCGATGATCCCACCTTTGGGCCGATCATGATGCTGGGGTTTGGTGGGACAACGGTGGAACTTTTCGGGGACGTGGTGCACGCTCCGGCGCCGATCGATGAGGCTGAAGCCACCCGCCTGATCCGTTCGCTGAAATCGGCGCGGTTGTTGACCGGGTTCCGCGGCGCCAGGCCGATCGATCTGGCGCCGGTGGCGAAGCTGGTCGCGGGCCTGTCGCGTGCGGCGCTGTCATTGCGCGGTCAGGTGCGGGAGTTCGAACTGAATCCGGTCATCGTGCATGCCGACGGCTCCGGTCTGACGGTGGCGGACGCGTTGCTGATGATGAAGACATAAGGAACAGGAGGAACCCAGACATGCTCAGCATCGAACCGACGGGGGCGGTCCTTGGCGCCACGGTCCGGGGTGTCGATCTCTCGCAACCGCTCAGCGAGCCCGATTTCGGACGGATCCTGCTGGCGCTGGGCGAACATGGCGTGCTGCGCATTCCGGATCAGCGGCTTGATATCGGCGACGTCAAGCGTTTCTCGGAGCTGTTCGGCGAGATCCAGGGCAACCCGATCCGCGCGGCCGACATGACCCAGCCGTACCCGGAAGTCGGCATTCTCTCCAACATCAAGGAGAACGGCGCGTATATCGGCAGCCCCGATGCCGGGCAGGACTGGCACACCGACATGTCCTATCGCGAAACGATGGGCTTTGTGAATGTGCTGTATGGCATCCGCATCCCTCGGCGCGACGGCAAGCCTCTGGGGGGCACCGAGTTTGCCAATATGCACGCGGCCTACGACGCTCTGCCGCAGGAGATCAAGACCAGGCTGGACGGGATGACCGCCACCCATGATTTCGAGAAATTCTGGGAGCATATGCGCCAACATAAGGCGAGCGGCCGGCCGGCGATGACGGATGAGCAGCGTAGGCGGCGGCCGCCGGTCGTGCACCCGTTGTTCCTGACGCACCCGATCACCGGCCGAAAAGTGCTGTATTGCAACGAGGGTTATGCCGTCCGCATCAATGAACTCCCGCAGAGCGAAAGCGACGCGATGTTGGAGTTCCTGTTCCGCCATCAATTGGAGATGCGATTCCGTTACACGCACGATTGGAACGAGAACGATCTGCTGATCTGGGATCATCTTGGCACCATCCATCGTGCCATCGCCGATTACGGACCCGACGAAATCCGCCTGATGCGCCGCTGCCAGGTGATGGCTACCAAGGTTTTCGATCCGGCGTTCCTGCGTCCGGCACGCGACGCCGTTTCGCTGTCGGCGTAACGTCCAAGCCAATGGACGGCACGGATATGTCACACAACTTCAAGCAGAATTTATATCCCTAATGCGCGAGACCCCTATCAAATGACGTCCAGCCGTGCTGACCGCTTGGCAACGACATAGATAGCATGGCGATTTTTTATTGCCCGGTTTGACTTTAATGTTCTGAACAAGAACTATCACACACGCGTTGGGGGCGTTCATGCAAAATGATATGGCTCGCAGGGTGGCCGCGGAGTTCTTCGGCACATTCTGGCTGACGTTCGGCGGATGCGGCGCTGCCGTGCTGGCCGCCACGTTCCCCGCCGTGGGGATCGGCCTGCTCGGCGTGGCCCTTGCCTTCGGTTTGACCGTGCTGACGATGGCCTATGCCGTGGGACACATCTCCGGCGGACATTTCAATCCGGCCGTGACAGTCGGCCTTTGGTCCGCCGGCCGCTGTGCGAACAAGCATGTGCTCCCTTACATTGTGGCGCAGGTCATTGGTGCCATCTTGGCGGCGGGCGTGTTGTGGCTGATCGCATCCGGCAAACCCGGCTGGGTTCCGGGCGGTTTCGCCGCGAACGGCTACGGCGATCTCAGCCCAGGGAAATACGGGCTTGGATCGTGCATCATCATGGAATTGGTGATGACCTTCTTTTTCCTGTTCGTCATCATCGGCACGACGTCCAAGGGCGCTGCCAGCGGCTTCGCCGGTATCCCGATCGGGCTCGCGCTGACGTTGATCCATCTCGTGTCGATCCCCGTCACCAATACCTCGGTGAATCCGGCGCGCAGCACGGGGCCGGCTCTGTTCGCGGGAACCGAGTATATCGGGCAGCTTTGGCTGTTCTGGATCGCACCGATCGCCGGCGCGGCGGTCGCCGGGGCGCTTTCCCGATGGATGTATGAGTCGGAAGCCCTTGTCGAGACGATCGTTGTGGAAGAACACCGAACGGCCTAGCCCGCGGCACTTGCCAGACGGAACGGTCGGGCGCAGTACTCGGCGGTCCAACAAGATTCGCCGGGGGGATGTTCGACCATGCGCTGGGTCCGCTTCAGCAAAGACAATACGATCGCCTATGGCTCTCTCGCCGGGGACACGGTCACGGAAATCCGCGGGGAGCCGTGGGGCGATGCAGCCCCCACAGGACGGACGCTGACCCTGGCCGAAGTGAAGCTGGAGGTGCCGGTCATCCCCCGGACCTTCTACTGCGCCGGCATCAACTATGCCGCGCATATCCGGGAAATGGCGCACAAGCGCGGTGTCGAGCCGGTGTTCCCCGAGAAAGCCGATATCGGCTACCGCGCGAACAACGCGCTGGTCGCTCATGAGGAACCGGTGGTGATCCCGCACCACGCTCCGCCCAAGGTGAACTACGAGGGCGAACTGGTCGTGGTCATCGGCAAGCAGGTGAAGCACCTGACCGAAGTGAACGCGATGTCCTGCGTCTTCGGCTACACCATCGGCAACGATGTCAGCGAACGCACCTGGCAGCGTGGCGATCGCACCTTCTGGCGCGGCAAGAACACAGACACGTTCAAGCCAATGGGGCCCTGGATCGAAACCGATGCCGATCTGGACGCGATGGAAACGATCATCCGGGTCAACGGGAAAGAAGATCTGCGCTTCAAGACCAACGACATGATCTTCGGCATCGCCCACTACATCGCGACGATGACCAAATACCTGACGCTGTATCCAGGCGATGTCATCTGGATGGGGACAGATGGGACATCGCCGGACCTCGTGGATGGCGACGTCGTGGAGGTGGAGTTGACCGGTATCGGGGTTCTGCGCAATCCATTCGTACGCGCATCGACATGAATATGGTGCCGGGATAGAGGGGAAACGATAATGGGAAAGCTTACGGGAAAAGTCGCCATCGTGACTGGCGCCAGCCGGGGCATCGGGCAGCAGATCGCCGAACTGTTCGCCTCGGAAGGGGCGAAAGTGGTCTGTGCGGCGCGCACGCTGAATGAAGGCGAACACCGGATGCTGGAGGGTTCGCTCGCCCGCACCGTGGGCTTGATCCGGGAAAAGGGTGGGGAAGCGACGGCGGTGACCGCCGATGTCTCCTCCGAAGCCGAATGTATCGCGCTGGTCGAGGCTGCTCGGGCTGCTTATGGCCCGATCGATATCCTGGTGAACAACGCGGCGCTGAACTACTACCTGCCGACAGAGACCTATCCGACCAATCGTTGGGTGCGCTGCTTCGCGATCAATGTGCATGCGCCGTTTATCCTGGCGAAGCAGGTGCTGACCGACATGATTCCGCGGCGGTCGGGTGCGATCGTCAATATCAGCTCGGGTGCGGCGATCGGGCCGGGCCGGGGGCCGTATGAGGACAAGACGGTGCGCGGCGGCGTGATGTACGGCGCGACCAAGGCGGCGCTGGAGCGGTTCACGCAGGGGCTGGCGCAGGAAATGGCGCAGTATGACGGGATTACGGTCGCCGCGGTGTCGCCGTCGCAGGTGGTGCCGACTCCGGGGACGATCCACCACAAGCTGGTGACGGGGGTCGATGATCCGAAGGGCGAACATCCCATCCTGATGGCTCGGGCCGCGCTGCTTCTTGCCAGCGAGCTGTCGGCGAAGGTGAATGGCCGGGTAACCTACAGCCAGCAGATCCTGAAGGAATACGGTTGGATCGAGGAGGCAAAGGGCAGGGGTGTGACGATCCGCGGTTCCGGATATTCGCTGATCTGACAGCCGGCCAGAGAAGGGCCCGGGCATCGCCTATCCGCCATGACCCGGCGGACAGTCCGGGCCATCTGATCTAGCACAGTGCCTCGGCAGATGGCCCGCCGGACCATGACGAGGACAGAGAGTCAACATTAACGTAGGTTCGTATTAGGCATGATTGGCTCAACCGAAGGTAGTCACGCTCTCGGTCGAACGCCCGCGGAGCGCGGTGTTCTGCCCACCGGTCGGCTTTTCCGTCGGCGCATGATTCCGAGAGCTGCTATCCCCGTACAGAACATCGCAATGCTGGCAGGTTCCGGCACATTCCGGCCGAGCGCCAAGCCGTCGGGCGCCGTGCCATAGGCAAAATAAACGTTGCTGATGCCCAGCGATGAGACTTGCGAAGGAAGTGCGAACGTATAGGTCACGGATGTGTTCGATAGTGGTGAACTTTCTCCGCTCGCATAGTTCGATCCGACGATCGAGAAATCCAGCCCCTTCAGGTTGCATTTCCCGTTCTTGGTGCAGTTGCCTCCGAGATCCTGCGGGCTACCGGACGAGAACACCGCGCTGGACCCAAAACTTGGGTTCAGCGAACTGTACCCTGCCGCGGCAATTCCGTACTGAGAGCCGCTCGCGTTCAACGTCGAGGACTTAAAGCCACTCGCCGAATAAACGAACCCCCATTCATCGCCCACGTTAACCTGGGACGAAGAACAGACGGACACTTTGCCGGATGCGCAAGCGCCGGGGTTGACGATCGACGGCGTGGTAGCGGTTAGCGGCGTTAAGGCCGGGCTGCCCGCTATGGCGAAAAACAGGCCGCTGAGCAGATCAGGGTTATTGTACGCCGTGTTCGTGGAGGTGTTGGTCAGGACGACCTGCAGAGTGGTCCCGTTAATGAGACTGAACACCGCGGTGGCAGTGTCGACCCTGTTACCATTCGCTGTATTGATATATGTCCCGGTGAAGGTCTGTGCGCGTGCCGGATGAGACGCCGCCGCGAACAAGGCGAACAATCCGAACATGGCCATCCGGACAAGGCCACGCCCCAGTAAAGGCCTCAGGGCATTAAGCGGGTGGCCGCCGCCCTCACATGCTGAAGACCTGTTCGGACGGCCACACCCGTTCCTGTTTGCCCTCACGCTCATCTCTGATCCCGTCCACGTCTGCCCTCGACCGTCCTGTTTGCCCGTTCAAGTGGCCGAACCAGACTCAACAGCGCCGCATTGCAACCATGTTGCATGGCTTACCACAACCGCGATCGATATCTATAGAAAATAGATGCGACAAAGATAAAATTTTGTAATCGGACAATTTTAGAAACAAACGATGGGATGCCATAAGGATCTAAGAGGCGATATCGCGGTTATTTGGACGGTTCTTGGTCTTGGTGGCTGACGCGCCGGCCGCCGGAGTGTTGTGAGCCGCCTGCCATTTATATCTTATGTCCCTTCTCTTACGTCTCTCCGGGCCATCACCATCTCGGGGCCGCTGGGCATCGCGGGGTGCAGTTCTTTGTGGACAACATTGAATGCCCGCATCGCCTGCAGAAAAGCGACGGCATGGAGGCCGGCGTGCGCGATCTGCGCTCTAATTGCGATTATCCCCGCAGCCCGCGGCCAGCATCGCGAACGAAGCGAACCTTGGGGTTAGCGATGGGTCCGGTCTACCGAGACAGCCGGCGGCGTCGGGCCACCAAAAGGCCACCAAAACTGACTAAAAGCACGGAAACCGATGCTGGTTCCGGTGTTGTGTGTAACTTGAAGGCAATTGAATCGAACTCAAGTCTGCCAACCGTCTGGGTGCCAGGCGTTAACGTGAGGGTGGAGGTAATCGTGAAAGAATTTGTGGCGGTCGTTATAGTGTCCGCGGCACCCGCCACAGTCTGTTGCGATGCCGTTGCACTCTTGCCTTGGACAGCCAGCGTGCTGAGGAGCGGGGTGGTCGTGACTGCGGTATTGAACGTGGTACTGGCTTTTGCTGAAGAGCCGCTACAGGTGTTGCAACTGCTGTATTGCTCCCAGCCAACCGCGGTTTGCGTCACGGACGATGCTTTGCCGAGCGCGTGGGTATAGCCTGCGGTAGGCGTAATGGTCAGGGTAAAGCTCAGCGTCTCCGTTGAACCTGTTGACGCGAAAATGGAACTGGAGGGGCTTGAATTGACCACTTCGAAGGTAAGGTTGTTCTTGCTTGTCTCCACAACCACCAGTTGATCGCCGGAAGTGCAACCGTTTGCGGGGCAACTGAGCGCGGTGATCTTAGCGGTCAGACCATCGAGGGATACGGAATTATTGAGCGCAAACGTCGCGGTGGTCTGAGCCAACACGCTGCTTGCCCCGGCGGTCAGGAAAAGGCCCAGAACTACGAGGTGGCGCCAAAGGGTCATAACGGGGGCAAAGCTCCAGGCGGCATCAAATTTGATTCTTGCATCACCGTACTTATTTCATGAATCGAACCGAAGCGCAAGGTGAACTGGCGGAGGCCGAGATGAAAGATAACGTGAATATCCAAAAAAATGGACACGCAAATTCAACCATAAGTGGGTATGTTCATCACGCATTGGGGGACCTTTTGCCGTGGCTTTACCAACTTAATTGATCAATCCATTGGCGAGACCGGCCGGCTTAACCTCAAGGCGGGCGCCCAAGCGAAAGGCATTGGTTTCTAAAGGGAAGGCTACTGAAAAGAACGATATAAAAATTGATATTCCGTAATTCATTCACCCTGTCAATGCGACGCTCTGGCCCCTCCGTTCGCCGCGGATGCATCCGTTTCCTTCCCGGTGAAATCGAATTCGCGGACAGTCACATCCGCCATAGCCGCCTTGACCACACCAACGACACCCTCGCGCAACATCGCCTGACGCAGGCCTTCACGCGCGACGCTGAAGGCGGGCGTCGCCTGGCGCCGCCGTTCTTCGACCTTCAACACAAACCACGATCCCACGCTGCGCACGGGAAACGGTGTGAACTGTCCGGGCTGCATTGAGAACACAACGGCGCCAACTTCCGGTGTCAGTCCCTCGCGAACCACGAAACCGACATCCCCGCCGGCGGGAGCCGTAGCGTCCGTACTCGACCGTTTGGCAAGTGTCGCGAAATCCGCTCCTCCACGCAGCTCTCCAATGATGTTCATGGCTTCTTGCTCGGTTGGCACCATGATCACCCGTACATGCACCTCTTCGGGGCCAGGTTGGCCGGCGACATCCTTTTTATACCGCTCCAAAAGCGCGGCTTCGGTGATCGAGCGAGAACCCTCGCGCTCAAGCAGTGCGTCCGCCAGCACCTGATCCGATACCGCCTTGATCTTACGCCGCACCGCGGGATCCTCATCCAGCGCCTGATGCTGCGCGCGGATCACCAACGCCTGCACGCGGACGAGTTTGTCCAATACGCCCGGGAAAAGGTCAGCAAACGACGAGTCTTTCACTGACGGAGGCAATTCCCCGATCGCATCCCTCGCATCGGCCAGCGTCACGGCTCGGCCATCGACCTCCGCGACCACGGTAGCCGCAGTCTTTGCCTGCACGTCAGCCGTATTATAAACCGGCGTCTGCGTATCGAAAATCGGCCGCTTCATGTCGCCCGGCGCGAACGGCGACGGATCGGCCTTCGGCGCGACCTGCGCCCGCGCGATGCCTGGCGCGACGCAAGCCGCCAAAGCCGCGCAGACCAGGGGGAGGCGAGCCAGCAGAAGCCATCGGTTACGCCGTGACATGGATATCCATCTGAAATCATCGACCGGGAGCCGCCTCATAGCACGACGACTCTAGCCGATGCGATACCGCAATGCCGCCAATCCTAGGCGACCGCCACCGGCTCGCCCCGCCCGGCCGAGGCAGCCACCGCCTCGAACACCGCCACCCCATGCATGATCTGATCCAACGGCGTGGGAAACGGCCGCCCGGCGGCGATGCTTGCCGCGAACGCCTCCAACTCCGCCGTCAGCATGTTGAAGCCGGGCGTCTCGGTCACCTCGGCCTCGCCGCCACCATGCACGCCGCCGCCCCCTGCCGGAACCAGCCGGAACGTTGCCATCGGATGCCCCAGCACCTCGGCAAAACCCTGCGTCCCATAAACCGCCATCCGGTAATGCGGCGTCGCGGCGGTCGAGCAGAAAATATGCCCCGACGCACCATTCTCGAACCGCAGCAACACGTCGGTCGTGTCGTCGGCCAGCGGGGCCGCTCGTCGCGCCACCTGCGCGTAAACCTGACGGATCGGTCCGAACAGGTCGATCATGCCATCGACCAGATGGACACCGATCGCCGTCATCGCACCGGCCGGCGCCTCATCCGGCCGGGCGCGCCAGGCATCTTCCTTCATGGTGATCCCATGCAGCGCCGTCTGCTCCGCGCTGATGGTCACCAGCGCGCCCAGCCGGCCGCTGGTCACAGCCTCCCGCAGCAAGCCCATCGAGGGATGAAACCGGCGGTTGAAGCCGACCGCCAGCACGATCCCGGCCTTGTCCGCCGCCGCTTTCGCCCGCGCGGCAGCCGCGAGCGAAAGGCTGAACGGCTTCTCCACGAAGACGTGCTTGCCGGCCGCGGCGGCGCGGATCACCTGGTCGGGATGCTGGGTATGCGGCGTAGCGAGCACCACTGCGTCGATGTCCTTATCGCCCAGGATCGCGTCCGGCGAATCGACCCAGCGCAACCCGGCCTCCGCGCAAAAACCGGCGGCGGTCGCCTGGGTGCGCGTATGCGCGGTGGTGAAGCGGATCGACGTGCTGCCCCGCCCGCTGTTGACCAGGTTCTGTCCCCACCAGCCGAGCCCGACGATCGCCGCACGTATCATCCGTTTCCCCCACCGATCTCATCCAGCAACGCCCGCACGAAGCCGTGCATCACCCGGGTCCGTTCCGCCGCGAGTGCCTGACCGGCTTTGGTTTGAAAATTTCCCGCGACCTGGAACAGTTTCGCACCAAAATGGTCCAGCGCGAAGGTTTGGTCATCCAACGGCCGGTTCGCCGCCCCCGGATCGTCCGGATCGTAGAGGCTCGATTCCATCCGGCCGGCCACATAGAAGCAGCGGGCGATGCCGATCGCGCCGATGGCGTCCAACCGGTCGGCGTCCTGCACGATGCGGGCCTCCGCTGTCTCCGGCGCGATTCCGGCGGAGAAACTATGGGCTTCGATCGCATGCGCGGTCTGCTCGATCCGTGCTCTGTCCCACCCAAGCCCCGCCAGGATGACCCGGGCGCGGGAAGCGGCCAGCCTGGATGCCTGCGACCGATGGGGAGAATTCTTTTCCACCGCTACGCAGTCGTGAAGGATGACCGCGGCCGCCAGGACCGACGGATCAACACCGTGTTCATTGGCGGCGATCGCTGTTGCGTTTCGCCAAACCCGCAGCAGATGGGATCGGTCATGCGATCCATCGGTGCCCTCCGCGCCGAGCGCCGCCAGCAGACGCCTCGCCAGTTCCGCTTGATCACCAAAAGTAGCCGCAATCTTGTCCATAAGTCCCCTTGAGGCCCTGTCACCCACGGAGACGCACCATGCCGACCCGCAGACGCATCCTGCAAGCGGCTGCCACACTGGCGCTGCCTTCGGTTGCGCGCGCGCAGGGCGCGCAGGTGCTGACGATCGTACCGCAGGCGGACCTCGCGGTGCTCGACCCGGTCTGGACGACGACCTACCAGACCCGCGATCACGGCTTCCTGGTGTTCGATACCCTGTTCGGGCTGGATTCCGCCTTCAGGCCATCGCCGCAAATGGCGGATGGCGCGATCAGCGAGCAGGACGGCGCCATCTGGCGCGTTACGCTGCGCGACGGACTGATGTTTCATGACGGGACCAAGGTGCTTGCGCGCGACGCCGCCGCATCCATCCGGCGCTGGGGGGCGCGGGACGGGTTCGGCCAGTCGCTGCTGGCGGCGTGCGATGAGATCGCCGCGCCAGACGACAAGACCATCGTCTTCCGCCTGAAGCATCCGTTCCCGCTGCTGCCGGACGCGCTGGCCAAAGCCTCGCCCAGCATGTGCCCGATCATGCCGGAGCGACTCGCGCGCACCGATCCCCTTACCCAAGTGACGGAAATGGTCGGCAGCGGCCCCTATCGCTACAAGACGGATGAGCGTGTGCCCGGCGCCCGCGTGGTGTACGAACGCAACGACGCCTACGTCCCTCGTTCGGATGGGACGGCCGACGGCACCGCCGGCCCGAAGGTCGCGCATTTCGATCGGGTCGAGTGGCGCATCATCCCCGATCCCGCGACGATCGCCGCGGCCATGCAGCAGCGGGAGGTGGACTGGTGGCTGTCGCCCGACGCCGATCTGCTGCCACTGCTGCGACGGCAACCGCACATCGAGGTGGAAACGGTCTGGCCCACCGGGTTCATCGCGACGATGCGCTTCAACCAACTCAACCCGCCGTTCGACAATCCGGCGATCCGGCGTGCCATTATCGGGGCGGTATCGCAGGCGGACTACATGATCGGGATGGTCGGCACCGATCCGGCGCTCTGGCGTGACCAGGTGGGCTATTTCTGTCCCGGCACACCAATGGCGAACGCCACCGGAATGGCGGCTCTGGCCGGACCGCGCGACCTGGATGCCGCGCGCAAAGCGCTGGCCGACGGCGGATACCGGGGTGAGACGGTGGTGGTGCTGACGCCGACCGATATCGCCTCTGCCAAGGCGTTGGCGGAAATCACCGCCGATATGCTGCGGAAGCTGGACATGACGGTCCAGGCGCCGGCGATGGACTGGGCCACGCTGGTGCAGCGAAGGGTGAAGACCGAACCGGTGGGGCAGGGCGGCTGGAGTATCTTCCATACAAGCTGGGCCGGCCTGGATATGATCAATCCCGCCGGCCACATCTTCCTGCGCGGCAACGGCAAAGCCGCCGCGCCGGGATGGCCGGACAGCCCGGCGATCGAGGCCCTGCGCGACGAATGGTTCGCCGCACCCGACCTGACCGCCCAGCAAGCGGTCGCGCGCCGCCTGCAACTTCAGGCCTTCACCGACGTCCCCTACATCCCGCTCGGCCAGTATTTCGCGCCCACCGCCTACCAGTCGAATTTGACGGGCATCCTGAAGGGTAGTCCGGTGTTCTGGAATGTGAGGCGGACATGATCACGGAAGGGGCGTAGCCACATGAGTGACTTCGAATTGGTCTGGGATTCCCGCTGCGGGGTGGCGGAATCCCCGGTATGGGACTCGGCGGCACGGCGCCTGCTGTTCTGCGACATCAACGGCAAGCGCATCAACGCGCTGTCGGTCGATACCGGTGCGCGCGAGTCGTGGGATTTCCCCGAGGTCGTCGGCAGTTTCGGCCTGTGCCGCTCCGGCCGCCTGGTTGTCGCGCAGCGGCATCATGTGGCGCTGTTCGATCCAAGGTCGGGCGTTCTCACCGATCTGACCCCGAAAGTGCCAGAGCCGCCAACGAACCGCCTGAACGATGGCAAGGTCGGGCCGGACGGCGCGTTCTGGGTCGGAAGCATGGATGAGAACTCACCGCGGCAGAAGATCGCTGCCTTGTATCGCGTCACCGCGGATGGCCAGATCACCAAACAGGCGGATGGCTACGCGGTGTCGAATGGTCTGGCGTGGTCGCCTGACGGGCGCATCATGTATCACTCCGATTCGACCGCCGGGATCATCGAAGCGTGGGACTTCGATCCCGGCACCGGCGGCCGCGCCAATCACCGCATCCTGGCGACGCTGACGAACGATGATGGCCGCCCGGATGGCGCCGCCACCGACATGGAAGGCAATTATTGGTCCGCTGGTCCGTCAGCCGGCTGCATCAATTGCTTCAGCCCAGCCGGAAAGCTGCTGCGTAAATGGCCGTTTCCGGTCCCTGGGCCGACGATGCCGTGCTTTGCTGGGAATGCCCTGTATGTAACCTCGCTCCGCGAGGGAAAATCCGCCCAGGTCCTGGCGGACTTCCCCACGCTCGGCGGCCTGTTCCGTGCCAGGGCGCCGGCCGTCGGCGCGCCTGTCAGCCTGTTCGCGGATCAGTAAGGACGATACGCCGGCGGCGGGGGCGGCGGCGGATAGCCGGCTTGCTGATAGTGTGGCGGAGGCGGCTGCGGGGTTGTCGCCGCGCCGGCCACGGCACCGACGGCGCCACCGATCAGGCCGCCGGCCAGGGCGCCGTGCCCACCGCCGGCCAGCCCGCCAATCGCGG
>JARLIN010000184.1 GCA_031291715.1 Rhodopila sp.
AGGGCCTCGGCGATCCGCTCCGCCGTCCAACCGTCGTCCAACAGCAGCAGCACGTTCATCCGCCGATGAACCGGACTGGCGGTCTGCTGCCGCATCCGCCGCAACAAATACGACCGATCGGCGTCCGAGAGAATCACCCCACTCATGAACGACAGCGACTCGAACTTCGGGGCCGGTGTAAAGACCCCATCCGGAAATCTCCGGAGTCGGAGTATATGACGGCGTGAACGTCGGGGATTATACGGTCGACTTCCTGGTCGAGAACGCGGTTCTGGTCGAGCTGAAAGCAGTCAAGGCCTTGGACGCCATCCACACCGCCCAATGCATGAACTATCTGAAGGCAACTGGCCTTTCGCTCTGCCTGCTGCTCAACTTCGGCAACCCGCGCCTCGACATCCGCCGTCTGGTAAACGGCCTCTGACAGTGCAAGGCCGATCCGCATTGATCCTCGGTTCCAAATTTCGCCGAAGCAACCGCACAGGCCCAGCCGCTACTCTGCCACGGCCACCGCCGCACGCCCCCGCGCAATTCGCAGCACCAGCAGCGCGGCCATCAAGCACGCCACCCCGCTCGCCAGGAACGCCGGCACATAACTCCCCGTCAGATACCGCGTCTCCCCGGCGCCCAGCGCCGCCAGTGCCCCACCGATCTGATGCCCGGCCACGATCCAGGACACGATCACCGGGGCGTCCTTCTTGCCGAAGACCTCATTCGTCAGCGTCACTGTCGGCGGCACGGTCGCCACCCAGTCCAGCCCGTAGAAGACCGAAAAGATCGCCAGGCTGACCACGTCGAAATTGGTGAACGGCAGCACCACCAGCGACAATCCGCGCAGGCCGTAATACCAGAACAGCAGAATCCGCGAGTCATACCGGTCCGTCAGATAGCCCGAGAACGTCGTGCCGATCAGGTCGAACACCCCCATCGCCGCGAGCAGGCTCGCCGCGCTGACTTCGGGGATGCCGTGATCCATGCAGAACGGGATCAGGTGCGTCGCCACCAGCCCGTTGGTGGAAAATCCGCACACCGCGAAAGTGATGAACAGCAGCCAGAAATCCATCGAACGTGCGCCGCGCAGCAGGCCGGAAAAAGCGATCATGAACGGATTGCCCGACCGCGGCGGCAACTCGACGATCTCGGCGGACCCGAACGGCCCGATCCCGATCGAGGCAGGGCTTTCCGGCAGCATCAGCAGCACCACCGGCATCAGTGCCAGAATCACCCCAGCCACAACCAGCGGCACGATGTGCCACGTGTGCGATAGCAACAGGCTAGCCAGCAGCGGCAGGAAGACCAACTGCCCGGAGGCATTGCTCGCCGTCAGCAGTCCAACCACCAGCCCGCGCCGGTGTACGAACCACCGATTGGCGACCGCCGTCGCCAGCCCGACCATGCCGGCGCCGGAGCCAAGCCCGACCAGCACGCCCCAGGTCAGGTACAACTGCCAGATTTCACTGACGAACGCGCTCAGGCCCGCGCCGATGACCAGCAGGACCATCGAGCACAGCACCGTCCGCTTCAACCCGATCACCTGGATCAGCCCAGCGGCGAACGGTCCGACCAGCCCGAACAGCAGGATATTCAAGGAGATCGCGCCGGAGATCACCGCCGCACTCCAGCCGAACGCGTCCTCCAGCGGGACGATCAGCACGCCTGGCGTCGCCCGCACGCCGACCGAGGCAAGGATGACCACGAACATCACCGCGACCACCACCCAGGCGTAGTGCAGGCGCCCCGCGAACAGGCGGGCCATCATGTTCGGTCCCATATCGAAGTCTCCAGACGCTCTTGCATTGAGAATGACGTTCGTCATATGGAAGTCAAGTGGTAATATGACGAGCGTCAGACAAGCGAGGTTCCAAGTGGCCGAGCCGACCCAGCGCCGGGCAGAAACCCGGCAACGTATATTGGAGGCCGCCGGGCGCCTGTTTCGGGAGCACGGAATCGATGGCGTCGGCGTCGATGCGGTGATGAAGGAAGCCGGCCTGACCCACGGCGGCTTCTACTTTCATTTCGGTTCCAAGGAAGCTCTGGCGGCCGAGGTGTCCCAGTCCTTGCTGGAAAGGGCCGCGAAGACCTGGGACGAGATCAGCCGCTCCGGCGATCGCCATGCGGCTTTGGAGCGGATCGTCCGGTATTACCTGGATCCCGAACGCGTCGCCTCCGCCCATTGTTGCCCGCTGACCACGCTCGGCCCCGACGTCGCCCGCCGCTCCACATCGCGGAAGGCGGTCGGCGGCGCGTTGCGCGGCATGCTCGACGCGCTGACTCGTTGCCTGCCGGGGCGGAAGCGACAGCGGGCATTGACGGCGCTATCGACGATGGTCGGCGCGGTGGTGCTGGCGCGGCTGGCGGATGACCCGGCGCTGGCCGAGGCGTTCCTGGATGCGGCCGCCGACAGTGTTTTGCCCGCGGGCCGAGCGTTCAATCATACGGCATCGGAGGTGGAGCAGGAACAAGTTTGACTGGTCGCCGACGTGGTTCGTGCCAATATGCATGAAACGATTCATCGGAATGGCGATCATGCACATGCGGACAGGGGTTCCTTTGTTGGCGTTTTGTGTTGCCGCCTGCGCGACGTTGCCGCCGACCGAGCAGACGCCCTACCTGCCGGCAGGCGTTTACGGCGTGTATCAGGACAACGATGTCGGCGCGATCAACCAGTCGGCCTGGGCGTTCGCCTCGTCCGCCAACACCGCCGGGAACCCCGTTGCCGCGGCGAAGGCGGTCATTGCCCTGGAGTATCTGTCCGGAGAGCTGCGGGAGAACCCGCGCTGGGTCGGCATGGATCAATCGGTGAAGCTGCGCATGGGGCAGGCGCGGGACCAGTTGCGCCAGATTCTGGGAATCCACCCGGATGCGCCGCCACAGTTCGTGGTGAATGTGCTTCTGGCGCTGGCCTGGGACCTGGAAACCGGCAATCAGCCGGCGGCGATGCAGATGCTGGCCGCGCCCGTATTCATCCAGCCGCCCGTCCGCACACTTCAGATCCTTTCGAACCTGCCCTATGTGCAGACCGCCAACCTGGCGACATCAAGGGCCGAAAGCCAATCCTTCGCGTCCGACGGTCCGCGCGGGTGACCGCGCATTGAGTCATAGCGCGGGTGACCGCCCATTGAGCCATGGCCGGACCCGGCCATGACTCCGGTCGGGATGTCCTCTACGTCAGCCTGACCTGCACATAGCTCCCCGGCGCGTCCTCGATCGCCTTCAGCTTGCCGTCGCCCGGCTGCCGAGCCGGCACCTGGGCCTTGCTGGACGACAGGATCCACCGGTGCCAGTCCGGCCACCACGACCCCGCCATCTCGGTCGCGCCCTGGAACCAGCTTTCCGGATCGGCCGGCAGATCCTTGCTGATCCAGTGGCCGTATTTCCCGCCCTCCGGCGGGTTGACCACCCCGGCGATATGCCCGGACGCCGCCAGCACGAAGCGCTTCGGTCCGCCCAGCAACTGGGTGCCGCGATAGGTGGATTTCCACGGTGCGATATGATCTTCGCGCGTCGAGAGGAAATACGTCGGCGTCTTGATCTTCCCCAGGTCGATCGGCACGCCGTCCAGCTTGATCCCGTTCGGCTTGGACAGCAGGTTCTCCTGGTACATCCTGCGCAGGTAGAAGCTGTGCATCCGCGCCGGCATGCGGGTGGAATCCGCGTTCCAGTAGAGCAGATCGAACGGGAACGGGTCGTTGCCCATCAAATAGTTGTTCACCACGAACGACCAGATCAGGTCGTTGGCGCGCAGCATGTTGAAGGTCGAGGCCATCTCGCTGCCTTCGAGGAAGCCGCGCTTGTTCATCTTGTCTTCAAGCGACTGAAGCTGTTCCTCGTCGATGAAGACCCCAAGCTCGCCGGCTTCCTGGAAGTCCATCATGGTGACGAAGAAGGTCGCCGTCTTGATCCGGTCGTCGCCCTTCGCGGCCATGTAGGCCAAAGTCGAGGCCAGCAACGTGCCGCCCAGGCAGTAACCGATGGCGTTGACCTCACGCTCTCCGGTGGCGGCCTCGATCGCGTCCAGCGCGGCGAGGTACCCTTCCTTCATGTAGTCCTCGAAGCCTTTTTCCGCGAGCTTTTCGTCGGGGTTCACCCAGGAGATGACGAAGACCGTATGCCCCTGGGACACTGCCCAGCGCACGAAACTGTTCCGCGGCCGCAGATCCAGGATGTAGAACTTGTTGATCCAGGGCGGCCCGATCAGCAGCGGGCGCTTCAGCACCTTCTCGGTCGAAGGCGTGTACTGGATCAACTGCATCAGGTCGTTCTGGAACACCACCTTGCCGGGCGAGACGCCGATATTCTCGCCCACCCTGAAGGCGTCGGTATCGGTCATCTTGATGTGCAACTTGCCCTTGCCGCGCTCCAGGTCGCCCAGCAGGTTGTTCAGGCCCTTCAGCAGATTTTCGCCGCCGGTTTCCGCGGTCTTGCGCAGCACTTCCGGATTGGTCAGCAGGAAGTTGGACGGGCTCATCGCATCGACGAACTGGCGCGAATAGAAATCGACCTTCTGCGCGGTCCGGCTGTCCAGGCCGTCGACATGGGTCACCACGTCCTGCACGAAGCGCGCCGACAGCAGATAGGACTGCTTGATGAAGTCGAAGACCTCATTCTCTTTCCACGCATCGTCCTTGAAGCGGCGATCGGTTGGGGCGTGGTCGATCACCGGCTCGGTTTCCAGGCCCATGATCCGGCGCGTGGTGTTCTGCCACAGCGTCACATAGTCCTGCCAAAACCCGAGCTGCGCCTGCATCAGCCGGGCGGGGTTGGCCATCAGCCGTGCCGTCATCTCCAGGAACGCCCGTCCGATGTTCAGCGGGTCCGCGGCATGCTCCTCCTGCGCCTGGCGCTTCAGCCACTCACCGACGATACGTTGTGAGCGTTCGGCGATATCGGCCATCGAGCGTCCGACCGTGGACGGGTCCGGCAACTTGAATCCCGCCCCTTCGAGGGCGGAGGGTTTGGTGGCGGGGGACGTTCCCGCGGTCTTATCGTTGGGAGCCATTGAGACATCCTTTGCGTCGGCGACACCAGCGGCTACACAGGCCGCCGGTAGCGGAGAGCGGAACCAACATATGGTGGTCAGCGAACAGGGCGCGCAAGCTAGTTGTGCGAGAAAACCGGGGCAAGCCAGATTGCGAGGCTCTGCCACGTTGATGGCGGCGGGCTGGCTTCTGGCCGGTTGTTCCTCGCTCGAGTCAATGAATCCGGTCAACTGGTGGCATCGGCAGGAAGGGGGGAAGATCGCGGAACAGCGTCCGGCACCCCCTGGCGCCGATCAGCCATACCCGAACATCTCCACGGTCCCGGCGAAACCTGAAGCGCCGGACCCGGAGGCGCTGAAGAAGCTGACCGATTCGCTGATCGCCGACCGCACCAACGCGCAGCACGCGGCACAGTCGGCACCGCTGGCCGATCCGTCCTCGCCCAGCACCTCGCCGTCGCTGTTCGGTGTGGGGACGGCTCCACCGCCGCCGCCGCCCTCCATGTCCACGCCCGCGGCGTCGGGGGCGCCCGGGACGCCGGTCGCAAGCGCATCGATGCCGGCCGTGACCGCGCCGCCACCGTCCCCGGCACCCCGCAAGGCGGTGCAGAGCGCGCCACTTGAGGCACCGGCTACAAATGCCGCCACGGC
>JARLIN010000185.1 GCA_031291715.1 Rhodopila sp.
CACGGATTGGGTCTGAAACTGGCCCAAGGCCTGTTATTCACCGAAGCTTTCTATTGGGATCTCGATCCTGCGACACGGGATTGGTCGGCCCGCTTCATGGCCCGCCATGGCAAGGCGCCGACAATGCAGCAGGCGGGCGTCTACAGCGCCGTGTGGCATTACCTGAAAGCGGTGCGCGCCGCCGGGAGCGTCGAAGCGGGTGCGGTGGCAGCGAAGATGCGTGCTCTCCCAATCGAGGATTTCATGATTCACGGTGGTTCGATCCGCGCCGACGGACGGGTGATCCACGACATGTATCTACTTCAGGCAAAAACGCCGGCGGAATCGCATGGCGAATGGGACTTGCTGAAGCTGGTGCGTACCATCCCCGCGGCGGAGGCGTTTCGGCCGCTGGAGCAGGGCGATTGCCCGCTCGTCGGCGGGACGCTGGGTGCCAACGCGGCGAAATAGGGGGCAGGTGACCTCGTGGGGCGTCCCGGCCACTTCTTGCCTAGCCAGCCGGGGCTGTCTGCCTCACGATCTTTCTTGGCGCGGCTGACCGGGGTTGCTTCACCGCCGGCTGCGCGGCCGCTGCCATTCTCTACATTTTGATCGGCGTCCGGTGCCTCGCCTTGGCGATCGCTATGGGCGCGGCAGGCGCCATCGTGCGGGGCGGGTTAGACGTTTGCGAGTGTGCTTTGGGCTCCGCCGCGTTGTTTTCGATCCAGATGGGAGGCCGGCGATAGTTGACCGGTGCCACCTGTTTGGATGAACTGGGAAGGCTAGCTTTTCGACGTGGTATGATTGTCACAGGCCCTACCCCAGAAAAGGACCCTACCCAATGGCCCATCGACCTCAGACGCCAGGCGTGTCGCCGGCGATTGGAACGCCGTCCGACCTTGGCGCGAACGCCACCCGCGACATTGCGGCCGCTTTGAACGGGCTGCTTGCCGACGTCTTCGCACTTTACCTGAAGACCAAGAACTTCCACTGGCACATGAGCGGGCCGCACTTTCGCGATTACCACCTGATGCTCGACGAGCATTCCGACCAAATTTTCGCGATGACCGACGTCCTTGCAGAACGCGTCCGCAAGCTGGGCCAGCTCACGCTGCATTCCATCGGTGAGATCTCCCGCAATCAGCGGATCGCGGACAACGACGCCCCATTTGTCACGCCACAGGATATGCTTGCCGAACTGCGCGAGGATAACGGCGAGCTGGTAAAGCGAATGCGCGAGGCCCATGACATGATCGACGAACTGAGAGATGTGGCCACCGCAAGCGTGCTCGAGGTTTTCATCGACGAAACCGAGCGGCGCGCGTGGTTCCTATATGAGGCAAGCCACGTCACGCCTCACAAGACATAGACACGGCCAACCCCAGTCGCACCCTTTTCTGGTGTGCGGCCGGGGACTGCCGCGACGGCGGAATTTGGATCGCTGAACGACCCACTCAAAACCGCGTGTCACACCTTACTTCGACGAGATTTGCCTGAGCGGTAATTTAAGGCTCGAGGGGTAACCATCATGAAAGTTGCATTGATCGGAGTCACGGGACGCGTGGGGTCGAGACTGGCAGCGGAACTTCTCGCGCGTGGTCACAGCGTGACCGGCATCGCGCGCACACTTCCAAAAGAGCAACTGCGTCCCGGCATCACGGTAAGCCTGGCCGACGCCACCAAGCCCTCGACGCTCGTACACGTGATCGCGGGCCATGATGCGGTCATCAGCGCCTCGCGCTTTCAGACCTCGGATGCGGACGCATTGATCGCCGCCGTGAATCAGGCTGGCGTGAAACGCCTTCTCGTCGTCGGCGGGGCAGGCAGCCTTGAGGTTGCCCCCGGAAAACCCCTTGTACAGACGGCGGATT
The DNA here is from genome assembly GCA_031291715.1 of Rhodopila sp. Classification (GTDB taxonomy): domain Bacteria; phylum Pseudomonadota; class Alphaproteobacteria; order Acetobacterales; family Acetobacteraceae; genus Rhodopila. The sequence continues at coordinate 1,851 of JARLIN010000185.1, forward strand.
TTCCGGACCTCTACAAGTCTGAGGCTCTTGCGGGTGTCAGGTTTCTGGGCAGGTTACGTAACGAAAAAGATCTCGATTGGACATTCCTCTCGCCCTCGGCGGAGTTCGCGCCCGGCACACGCACGGAAAAATTCCGCACCGGCGGAGATGAGCTTCTTGTCGATGCGAACGGCAAAAGCTGGATCTCGATGGAGGATTTCGCCATCGCACTCGTCGATGAACTGGAGCATCCGAAGCACAGCCGGCAACGCTTCACGGTCGGCTATTGAAGAGGCCGGACGAAGCAGCTTGAAGGGGGGAGGCAGCACCACCTGCCGGGTCATGGCCGACCACAATCCCTATCGGGATCAACGGGCCGATCACATCCCTGTTCCCGCTGCTATCTCGACGATTGAATTGGTTCATCAGAGCGGCTTCGAGACATCCTTTCTCAACAAGACCGATCCGAAGCAGTTCAGCCCAAGCATTACCGCGCCCCCTTCGCCAATCGCGGAAACAGTGGCTCTGCATTGCCTAGGTTGATCGCGTGGTGGTCGGCATCCTTGTGGGCATCGAGGCAGGAGGTCCGCGACATAGGCAGGGATGCCAGGGACTGTGTCGCCGGGCAGCGTGGAGGGATGGGCAAAGACCACGGCCTTGCGGCGGTTGAGCTCGTCCATCAGCGGGTCGAATCTCGGATCTCCGAGGTAGGTGCCCTTGGAATGAGCATGCAGCACGACACCATCCGCGTGCAGCGTGTCCAGGGCGTAGGCCGCCTCGGCGAGTGCCCCATCGACGTCGGGCAAGGTCAGGGTCGCGTAGAAACCGAAACGGCCGGGATGGTCGGCAACCACTTTGGCGGCGTATTCGTTCACCTCACGCGCCATGAGGATGGAGCTTTCTGCGATCAACCGCTACCGACAGCCGGCGGCACCGCCCGGCCGTCCGATGCGCTTCGTCTGAAATATCGCGGCGGACCCGCTGACGCTCAACTATCCGCGGGGAACCCGCTGGCGATGCGATGACAGGAACGCAAGCTTCGTTCTCGCCGTTTCGGTGAACCAGACGACGACGATGGCGACGCACACACCCCACCCGACCTCGGCGATGCGGGATACCATCATTGTTTGCGCCGATCCCTGGTGCGGCACGAGCAGGATGATCGTCGCGGTGATGCCGGCGAGACGGGCGGCGCTGCCGAGGTTCAGCATCGAGCACAGCACCATGGCCAAAATCACGGCCAACGCGAAGCTGGCGAGATGCTGGCCGGCAAATATCGAGACGACCACGCCAACCGATCCGCCGATTGTCGCCCCCACGAACTGATCGCGCGCGGAGGCCCGCACCTCGGCCAATGCGTTCTGAACGACTGTGATAGCAGTGATCGCTGCCCAGAAGCCTTCGCGCAATCCCAGCGCCTGAGTGGGTAAGTACGCGATGAGTGCGGCGCCTGCCGACATAATGCCATGCACCAATCCGTCCGTCAGATTCTGGCGGTCGGCGAGTCGCTTCGGCATCGATGACAGGCTTGCTTGCAATTGCCGAAATCGAGTGTCGATGGGGTGGCCGGTGTTAATCGCTTGTGTCTCCTGTGTGCCTGTCCCTCACCGGCTCTCCGCCGACGGACTTGCCGAACGGACTCTTGCACCGCGACGAGGGACACGATCGGGATTTTCACGGGGCGGGCTGGTGGAGGGGGTTGGACCCCAACCGCGACCGCCATTAATGCACTGAAATCACGATATAATTACGTCTAACCCTTTACCGTTTTTGCCGATTACCGCAGCGGTAATACCGTTGGCGTGGTCATGAAGCTCTATATCAACAGCGTCGGAGTGACAACGCCCGGCCACGTCGTGTCGGACGCCCATGTGCGTTCCAGTTCGTTGTCGGGGACGCCCAACCTCACCTGCGATATCCCGTATAGGTGGGATCGAATTGTCCCGAGGCGATTGCCTGGTGAAGGCCTGATGGCCCCTTCCCGAATAGGCCCGCCCGCTCCATAATACTGCCGAGGAGAACGAAATCTTGATCGCTCCAGACCCGGGTAGGCATGCCGACCCGCGATGACAGGGGTGGCCATAAGCGGCAAAGGCCTAGTTTGTCAGCGTATTGCTCAGTGCCTGTTTTGGAAAAGCCGCTCGTCTCATAGTAGTTGACTTGGCTGCTCATGGTTTGGAGTAAGACGCCGCCGACCGTGAACGTCGTGACGTGTGTGTTCATCGCCTTCAGGCCGTCATCTCCAATTGCTGCGGTCAGGTGGTAGAATTTTCCAGGCACTCCCCTGTTTCGTCCCAAGAAAATCAACCATCCCGGTAACGGTTCCGAGCCTAGCATAAGGGCTGTGCGATCTCGCTGAGAAATGGCGATGGTATCCGGGTCGGCTTGCTCTACGACCATCGCAAACATCGTGGCCCACGCGGCGATCGCCCTCTGGCCGCTTTCGTCCAAGGGTTGTGCCCAATTGCTTTGAATGCGCGGCACCAAATATGGCTTCGCCCGCTTTTGGAGGCGGCTCATCCATCCGCCGTTGCAGTGTCCGCACACGACCTGCAGCTTCCGGTCGAGCATTTCGCCTGACCGTGCCAGTTTGCCCCGGAGGTTCATGGTAGATTGGTATCGGCCGTCTTCATCGATTAATGTCAGGCCGGTAGTGTGCAAAGCCCGCTTCGGCGCGGTGGGATCACGTGGAATAAACTTGCGCACCCAACTAGCCCAAATGTGCTCCTTCGTGAGGCTCGCAGACTGGTCGCAGAAAATGCACCTGCGCACCGTGGTCCTCCTCAAAACGCGGTGTGGTGGTGGCGTTACGGCGCTTCTAGATAAGTAGATAGTATATTCCTAATCGAGGTATCGATATAGGTCGCGCAGAGGGCCGGGACGACGACACTTGCCAACGTCGCAGACTTTCTGGGGTGTCGCCCCGGCTGTGGTCTCGCTGAAGGGCCATGCTGCGTGACATCGGAGTGGTCTCGGACCAGCGGGCCAACGATGAAACCCCCATTAAGGACCGCTCGAAGATCCTTAGCAGGGGTCGCATGGTTGGTGCCATAGTCGCCTGGGCAGCCTAGACGGCCCGGTCGGTAGATTAGGCCTGAACCAGCCGCAACAGGGCCTCGGCTTGCTTTATCCAGCCTCCGTCCTTCTTGCCCCCGGCGACGGGCACCGGGAGGGTGTAGGCCAAGACCAAACGGGCCGCACGCAGGCGCATGGCCACGGTGTAGGCCGCCTTGCCATCATCGGGGTCCACGGCTAGCACTATCTGGAGAGCGAACCTGAGGGCAGCCTGCGCCGCCGCATGGTCGTTTACGATCCCATCAGGACCGATCACGGCTTCCTTCGGATCACCGTCCAGGATGCCGGCCGCGCAAAGGCGCTCCACGACGCGGGAGGCTTGCACTTCGGCCATGGCCCGGACCTCTGCCAGCCGCTTGCGCCGTGAGCGGCCTCCCCAACCATCTGGGACACCGCGCCGTGTTGGGACGCTGGGGCGACCGTGCAAATTGTCCCGTAGGCGGCCCAGGTTCGCAGGCGACATGTTCCAGGTCCGCTGCTTGTCGCTCATGGGCCTGAGGGGAGCCGAGAGACGCCGGTTGCGCTTCCGGGGCTGGGTGGCTCGGATTTCCGCCACGCTCTGAGAAGCGGCTTCCGAGGATATGGAAAGGCTGGTGGTTGTTGTCATTTGTGACCTTCATGAATGGATGAGAGAGAGGTGCCCAAGCGCCCCTTTGGGTTGTTGGATCAGTAAATAGTTGAACAGATTGTCCGGGATGCTCGTCGTGGATTCGAGCAGGTCAGGCGCGGCCCAGCACTTCCGCTGCGTTCCCCAACCGGTCCCGAAAGGACCCGGAAGGAAAGGCCTCGGTATCTCCTGGGACGGCGCGTGGTCTGAGGTAGCCGAAAGGGACCGGGCGGGCCGGGATGGGACCCGCAGGGGAATCTGGAGAATAGGCCGGAGCGTCTCGCAGCGTGAGACGAAGGGAGGGCGGGCCGACTTGGGACCCAAGACGACCCGTTCGACAGGTTCACCATTCCCTGCAAAGCCGAACAACAACAAGGCGACCGGTCTTTAACCGGATTTTGAAATCCTTCAGAATCCCGAATGGCCGGGCTAGGGACCGGCAGCGGCCGACGCGCCGATCAAAACATCACTGATAGAAAGATAGAAAGGTTGCTCACGCGCCAGCGTCGTGCGTGTCGTGGGCGCTGGTAAAGTGCCAGCCCGCAGCGTGCTCCTCGGAGGTCGTGCGGTGCTTGCTGGTGACGACAGGGAGCGCCGAGACGTGACGGCGGGCAGGTTCGTCATGGCCATGCAGGGGCGTTCGGGGTCACTTCTGGCCGCTCGGTCTCGTGCCGACCCTGTGCGTGTCCGCCGGTTTCAGCAGGAGCTTGGTGCTGCCGGATCGCCCGTAACTCGGCTCAGGCGGTCTCGCGTTGGTCCTCGTGCAGCACCCGGTGCAGCGCCCCAAGGGATAGCCGGTGCCCCTGGGCCTCCAGTTCGGCCTGTATCGCCCGTAGAGTTGCCCCGTCACGCCGCATGTTGTGGGCTGTGCTGATCGCCTGCCGCTCCTCCGGGTGCTCCACAAGGCCACCATCGGTTCCGACGCGGTAGCCGAAGGGCACCTTGCCGCCGAGGTAGCGACCCCGGCCGCGCTGATCCTCTTTCACCTGGGACACCCGCTCCCGGATACGATCCCGCTCGGCCTCGGCGACGGCAGACAGGATCGTGAAGACCAACTTAGATATGCCGTTGCCGGTGACATCGCCGCCGAGGTCGATCATGTGCAGGCTAACGTCGCGGGCCTTCAGCTTGGCGAGCACGTCCAAGGCGTCTAGGGCTGACCTGAACATCCGATCCAGCTTAGCGGTTACGACCACGTCCCCGGGCTTCAGAGCAGCCAACAGAGCCGCGCCCTGGGGACGCTCGGCAAGAGGCGTTGACCCTGAGACGCCACGCTCCACGAACATGCGGTCCACCGAGAGGCCATGCATGAGCGCATAGCCAGCCATTGTCCTTTGCTGCACGTCAAGGCTCTCGCCCTCGTCCGCCTGCCGGGAGGTGCTGACCCTCGCGTAACCATAAACAGCCATCATGCCCTCTGTTCGCTTGTTCGGTTGCGTCAGAGGGGTCTATCAGTGTTCGCGTGCTATAGCGCGCTAACAAAAGCCAGTTGCGAATCGGCCATGGCAGCCAGTTTTGGCGACCGTGGCAGCCTTGCCGGGCCTATCTGGAGGCCGCTGGAAGGGCTGCTAGGCGCCGATGGTAGGGCTTTTTTCCGTACACGGCGCTTCCGGCCTCCCCGGCCTTTTACAGAGGCCAGCGCGAGGCCAACCAGTGGCGTCCGCGCTGTTCGCATCGTCGCCTACGCCGATCGCGATGCACCTGATGTGTTCGAACCCTGCCGCCACGCCGTCCAGCGGCTCCATCGGGTTGCCAGGCTTTCACCGACGCTCCGGCAGATATCTCCCCTCCGGTCGGTCCAAAACATGAGACTCCCGGATTACCAAAACGCCTCCCCCCCCTCTGGTCCCATCGCCATGCACTCGCGCCCACTTTTTACCCCATCCGCCGATCCCGCTTGTGCGGTCTGTGCAGCGATGTCCGCCAAAAATTTTAAGTCGAACTGCCAAATTCCGGCTGCGCAGGCCCCGGATCCCAAAATATTATTCCGCTAATAATATAGAAAGCATCGTTCCGGTCTGCAGACGAGCGATACTTCACGCCGTCCGTGGCGCGGGCTTGCGGGCAGAATTGTCCATGGTGAAAACGTTGGTCAGACGAGTGAAGCGGCGCTTGCCCATCCGCGTCGTGAGGTTGGCGCGCTCAACGTAGCTGGTGCTGACGTGAACCGGATCGGGGCGACCTTCTACGCGGCGCAGATCAACGCCAGTGCATACGCCGGGGCTGCCGCGGCCTAGGGCGCCAACGGGTTCGCCATAGCGCTTGATCAGCATGGCATATGCTTACCGCAAAGCAATAAGTGTCAATTACCTACCGAATCGCTTGCGTCCTGAGCCTGCGTGAGTCATATCGGTGACTTGTGAGTGAGTTCGGAAAAGGTTCAGCAGGAATGGCGCGCGCACCGAAGTCTGGACAAATGACTGCATCCGATTGGTCGGCGCTTCGCTATGAGATCATCGAGACGTTTACCCCAGGCACGCCGATTAATGAGTCCGACCTCTTCACCGGCCGGGCGCAGACGCTTCGCGATCTTCAGGATACGGTCGCTGAAAAGGGGCGCCATGCGATTATTTTTGGCGATAGAGGCGTCGGGAAGACATCGGTCGCCAACATATTCCACAAACCGCTGCATACCGAAACAAAGCCCATTTGTGCGATCCGTGTAAACGGAGATAGCAGCACCGATTTTGACAATTTGTGGAGAAGAGTATTCCGCCGGATTAAAACCACCACAGATGACCAAACGTGGTGGATGGATGAGGCACACCCAAACAAGATAACTCCAGACGATGTTGTCATCGCGCTAGGAAACTTCCAGACATTTCAAGTTCCCATCATCATCCTTGATGAATTCGACAAAATTATAGACCCCGCCTGTAGAACGTTGGTGGCTGAAACCATCAAGGCCCTTTCAGACGACGCGGTGAACTGCACCGTGATAATCGTCGGGGTAGCTACCTCGGTATCCGAACTGATCCGAGAACACGCCTCAATCCCAAGAGCACTCAAGCAGGTGCCGATGCTACCTATGGAAAAAGGGGAAATAGAAGACCTCATTACGCGTCGCATTCGTAGATTACGGATGAGTCTGTCATCTGGCGCGCTTTGGCGGATCGGCTTTTTCTCTGCGGGACTTCCATTTTATGCTCACTCATTGGGGAAGCATGCTGCATTGAAGGCTGTTGCTGAAGAGACGCGCCAGGTAGAGGAAGGGCATGTTTTGGAGGCCATGCGCGCATGCATGGAGGACGTTGATTATTCGGTTCGGGAAAGCTATGCGCGTGCAACGTTGAAGAGCTACCGGCAGGGCAATATATACCCGCAGGTTCTGGCGGCGGCGGCGCTTACTGAACGAGACGCGATTGGCCAGTTCGGGGCGGCGGACTGCGCCGCCCCGCTATCCGCGATAATGCGGGCTCCTTATAAGACCACCGCCTTTTCGTGGCATTTAAAGGAAATGGCCGAACCGGGTCGGGGCAGCGTTCTAAACAAGTTCGAACACAAGAAGACCTATCGGTTTAGCTTTCGTGATCCGTTCATGCAGCCATACATTATCATGCAGAGCCTTGCTGACGGTTACCTGACAGACCAAATCCTGAAGACGTTCAGCGTTCAATTTCAGAGGACGCTTTCCATCTAGTTGCAGCAGCCTTCTTTGCGACGGCGCGGCGCGCCTCGGCCGTCATAGCAGACGCCCGAGCGGCGCCGCCCTTCCGCCCCATGGAAGCGGCGGCTTCGTCCTTCCCGTCGTCCGATGCGTCGGGAACCTGGCCGGTCATGATGTCCACCATCAGCTTGCCGAGTTGGACTGGAGCACGGGGACGTGGGGTGCGTTTGGCTGCCATTAATGCGGCACCTCCACATGGCATTGATTGCATTCAAACCTTGTTCCCGCCGACGTTGATCCGCGAACCTTGACGACGAAGGCGCCCTCTAGTGCGTCAACTTGGAACCGTGGACTGCTCATATGTGCGTAGTCGTCCTCAGAGACGAACGCGCGACCTGTCGCGCCACAGTGTGGGCATTTTAGAGGGAAGTCATATTTATCGCGCGCTGCCATGGGAAGAGTATGCCACGATCCGGCCCGATAGCCCAAGCGTCGTCAGTAGGAACGTTTTCTACTGACATTCAAACTGACCCACTACCGACCCCTACGTGAAGGGCAGCAATTCGGAGGGCGGCAGGTTGCCCACGTCCACGCCGCCTGACGAGGAGCAACCGGAAGGATGGCCGCGCGGCGCGCATGGTTCGTCCGGGGCGCCCAGCATAGAGGGGAAGCCTCGTGCCGACGCCTTCCGCTGTCAGTCCGCGGCTTTCTGGTCCGGCCGGATGTCAATCCATGCTCGGTGGCGCCTCAGATACTCGGACAGCGCCGACCGAATGACCGACTGCTGGGTGACCCGCTTGTTCGACCAGCGCCGGACGCCGGCGACGAAATCCAACAGCATTTCGTATTCGACACGGGAGAGATGCACGCTGAACCCGTACGGTCGCGGCTGATGCCTCGGCTGTATTGTCCCGAAGCCGGTCAAATTGAGCGCGAGCGGCCGGCGGCGCGTTGTCCTGGCAGACGCCACGAGCGGCGCTAACTGCTGATCCTGCCGAGGCTCGCCAGTGTGTTCTTCACCTGGAACCGGTCGCTCATAGTCACATCCGACTTCCGCATGGCGGCATCCAACTCCGCCAATGTGAACCTGCCGCGTGGGTCGAGGCCGGCCGCGGCCATCACAGACATGATCTGTCCCGGCAACGGCGCCTGTCCGGCGCTTGCATGGACGCCCATCCGGTCGTGATACGCGAACGGTAGAGCGCCGCCAGCGGCAGCCGCCCGCATGTCGTTGGCAAGTCGACGGATATGATGGGTATGACCATCAACCGGATGCAAACCGATGCCGTCGGCCTCCATTGCGTCAGCAGTATCATCTAAATTATCGGCATGAATTCCGACGATTTCCCGAAGTCTTTCGGTGGACATGACGCTCTCCCTACGGACGGAAACTGTTAATGGCCTTGCCTCGTGGCAACAGGCCACAATCTCGCAAATGCGATTTCACCTCTATTCGTTCGCCAGCGGACAGACCGCTGTTCGCCAATTGAGCGGCCAGGGCGACCGGGTCGAATGGTCCCTGGTCTGGCGGCACAAGTCCGATGCGCTGGAACACCCGGAGCGCGTGCTTGTTGACCATGACGACGCGCTCGGTCTCCTGCGAAGCGAACAGCCACGGACTGACGATGCGGTCCATCTACTGAACTCCCACCAGTTTGCGGCAGGCCCGCGCCAGCCTCGATGGCTTGGTCGATGGTGTTCCATTGCCAGGTTCGCCATCGCCGCGGGGATCGAGTTCCACCTGGGCCAATGTATCCCGCCAGCCTGCCAGGCCGTTTTCGCTGACCGCGATGGGAAAGCTGACCGCCTCGTGGGGCAAATCGGGCAAGCGGTGCCGTTCTATGGGCTGCGGCATAGCCAATCGCTCTACGATTGCTTGTTGGGCCGCCAGCGGCAAATCCATCTGTCTGACGAGCCTGCCCAGTGCCGCCAGACGGCCATAGCTGCCTTCCAATTCCCGGGCGAGCGTCTTGATCCGCGCGACATCCGCCGCCGCCATTTCGGCCAACACGTCGAACTGTAGCCCGGGCGTCATGCCTTCCAGGGCCGTGATCGTGGCGTCAGCGACAGCGACCTCGAACAGCGAGGACTCGGAAAGCCCGGCCAGGACCTCATGTTCGGCGACTTCGAGACGCAGTTGTTCACGTTCAACCGACCGCATGTCCGGCGACTCCCCGGTACTGCCAAAGCGCATCCAGCCGTCAAAGGCTTCTGAGACAGCGGTGTCCAGGGCTGCCAAGCGGCTCTTGGCGTCGTTCCAGCGGTCGACAGCCTGCGCAATCTCTGCCGCCCGTAGGCGTGCCGCAGAAGCCCGTCTGTCCGTGTCCTGGATCCAGACCAGATGACGCACGAGTGCCAGACGACCAGGGGTCAGGCCGGCGACGTCGCCGCACTCCAATCCAGCCGGGGCGCCTGCCGCTACGAATGTCTTGACCCGCTCGGCGATACGCCCGGCCCTTGCTGCCTCGGTCTCCCGCTCGACCGTCGCCAGCCGGGCAGCCTCGCGATGTGCCAGACGCTGCGTTTCCTCATCCGCATCCTGGCCGGGCATGATAACCCGCTGCCGGCCGTCAGGCAGAAAAACCACCGTGCGGCGGTCGACATCTGTAATCTCTCGGCCAAACATCCTCGGTTACTCCGATTCTGAAGCCATGGCCGTTGGTATAGGGTATTTTGTCGGCATGAACATCATGCATTCCGGGACGGTTCCGCCAGAGTTCGTTGGACAGGCGCGCGATGCCAGGCGCCGGCTTGAGTTGGAAATCGTCGGCAGCAAGGTGGGAGCGATGATGCGCGCCATCGCCAAAGAGATCCGCATCACGGCCAACCGCCGACGTCGTCATCATCGAACTGCATGGCGGGAGAATTTTTTGGACGACATCGCCAAGCGCTGGGGAAAGCTCCCTTCGGCTGGGACCTTGGGTACGAGCATCCAGCATGATAAAAAGTGCGGTTCGTTAATGATTATTGATGACCGCGTGACCGCCAGCCGTTCCACCCGCGCATCTTGGGACGGAATCGAACTGAGCTTCTCCATCGCACGCACCGTAATCGACTTGGCGGACGGCAGGTGCCGCATCGGCGAAATGACGACGGTCATGATTGGCCTGCATGCCGTTGCGAGGTGGTATCAAAGGAGCTTCGACCGCTCAGATGCCTCGCTAATGCGCGATTTTGCCTTGCTGGCCAAAGCCGCGCCTGACCTGCTCGCCCAGGCCGAGGTTGGTGTCGAGTTTGAGGTCGCGGTCCAGACCCCAGAGGGTCCGCCGTGGCGCTGCGTCGTCATCGAAACGCGCGACGACAAAAGCGCGCAATTTTTGGCGTTGCATGCACGAACCAGTCTGGAGGAGGGCGCGGCCTACTGATCGCCTTGAACCGGTCGGGCGCCGATCACGTCCAGGAACCGTAGGCATTCGGCAACGCTCGCTTGGTTCCAGGCCCGTACCAGCGCGGCATACCGGTCGATCGGCGTCGGCCCGTCGATGATCCTTAGCGCCGCGTGGATGGACATCTCACCCCGCAAGCAGGCGTCAAAGAGATCCTGACGACCCGAGCGGAGAACCCGGCCCGCGTAATAGACGCTGCGCTCGCTGACGTTCATCAGCTTCGCCGCCTGCTTCCTGCCGATCTTCATGACTGCAAATTTGCAGACCGCGGATAAGGCTTCACTGCCCCGGCTAGATTCTCACGGCGACGGCCGGGTCGTCCTACAGCCGCAGAGCCATCTGCTTCTGTTCAGGACGTGCCGGCTTGCGCTTAGGGCGGGTAAGCCACAGGGCAAACCACCCAACAGCAGACAGTCCCAGCATCAGTCCGGGGGCAGCGACGAGCCAGTAGAATTGCGGAGTCATGGACGAAGCCTCCCAAGCATTACGTGCGCCAGCCACGCAAAGTCTAAGCCGATTACCGTCCAGATCGCAGCCGACCGTAGACTATCGATATCGCCCTTGATCAGCGGTACGACGATTCCCGAGATGATGGTCCCGACCGCGAGGTTGATCAACGCCGTCGCCGCCAGCGTGATCCGAGCGTTGTGGATTGCGTCCATCAACCCATCCTCCCTTGTTCTCGAACAATCTTCTTGGTGTATTCCGCCGCCCGCCTGATCGTCTTGACCCGGCCACGCTGCCCCGGCGCCGATTGCGTCCAGGAACCGCCGGCATTCGTCATCACTCGCTGCGTTCCAGGCCCTAACCAGCGCGGCATATCGGTTGACCCGCCGTGGTCCGTAGATCTGCACCAACGCCTTGGGGATGGTCATCTCCCCGCGTTCGATGGCCGCTATAAGATCCTCCCGACCGCTGCGGTAGATTCGGGCCGCGTTGGCGACGGCTCCGGGTCGGACATTCATGATCCTCGCCGCTTCCCGTCGGGTGATCTTCATGCCGCTATGGTCAGTTCCTCGTGCTGATGACGAAGCGCCGCGATCTTGGCCCGCAGGTACCGGCCGCCCGCTTGTAATAGGTGGATGCACCTTTCTCGGTCTCGATCGTCGCACCACGGAAGTCGAAGGCAAGCAGGGCTGCCATATCGCCCGCTGCATAGGCCGCTTCGATTTTGTGTTTCAGGCCCAGGATGCCCCGATTGGCAGGCGACGTCTCCAATTCGGCATCGTCCCATACACTCCAATCGCGTTCCGCCGCTGGCATACGCACCGCGCTGCTGGCCACGTTGACCGTTCCCGCTGATTGCTGCGTTGACCCGCCGCTGTCCTTATCCGCTATCACCATGTCGAGCACGGGGGGACTGTGAGCTTCCAGCTGCTCCCAGTTTGCAGGCCGCGGGAAGGCCAGTCGATCCATCAAGCCGGCGGCGCGCCGTAGGGTATCGTCGCACAGGTGGGCGTACCGCTGGGTCGTCTTGATGTTCGCGTGGTTGAGTTGCTTGGAGACTGTGTATAGGTCCACTCCGGCGCTGATCGCATCAGACGCGAACGTGTGCCGCAAATCGTGGATACGCACGTCAGGCACGCCCGCTACGGCGCGCACTTCATACCAGACCTTCCATAGGCGCTGGGCGGTCTCGTGCTCGAATAGTTTCCACGTAAGGTGCCGGTTCTTCTGTTCCGCGTAAGAACATGCCTTCTTGGGCGCTATCCGCCCCTTGCCCGACCTGGTGGGCCGCGGCCCGCGAATGATGGCTTGACGGAGACAGGGGAACACGTATTCGCTGCCATTGCTCAAAGCCCGCATCTCAGTGAGCAACGCCAGTGCGCGTTGATTGAGTACCAGATGATGCCGCTTGGCGCCCTTGGTAATAGTGGACGGCTTGTCCCAGACTCCCGTGCTCATGTCGATGTGGGACCACTTCGTCAAGCGCGTCTCGCCAACCCTGGCGCCGGTCAGCAGCAGGAACTTCAGCAACCGGGCAGAGACTACCTCCGGGTGGGCATCGAGTGCTGCAATTACTCTCTCATGCTCTGCGGGCGTCAGATATCGCTCTTTTGGTGACTCAGGATACAGATCGATGTTTTGTGTCGGGTTTCTGCGGCACAGATCCTTCTCGATTGCCCATGCAAATAGTCGCCTGATGTGGCGCAGCAGGCCGTTTGCCATGCCTTTAGTGCCGCGGTCGCCGAGTTCCTTGTGCAGCGCGGCGACATCCGCCTGCGTTACCAGCGGAATTTTCATCGCGCCGAACCTCGGCCGGATGAAACGCGTGTGCAGGTCGCGATAAGACCTGACTGTCGTCGGGCGCAGGCCGGGCAGCGTAGTGGCCTCGTAGGCATCGATCAGTTCATCCACGGTGATAGCTGCGCGTGCCTGGTCGCGCGGCGCCTGCGGGTCGATGCCCAGATCAATCCCCCGCTTTAATTCCGTGGCTTTGTGCCGTGCCTCTCGTGCCGTCATCGCGTCAATGGACCCGATCGTGATGCTTCGCCCCCTTCTGCCGGCGAAGTCGTAGGTCAGCACGTAGGCGCGGGTACCCTTGTGGGTGATACGCACTCCAAACCGCTTGCATACCGTATCGTAAGTGATGCAGTGTCCCTGTGCCGGGATTGGCAACCGGCGGGCGATCTCATCGGTCAGACGTTGAGGCTCGAAAGTGGCTATCTCGGCCGGCATTGCAGACTGCTCCGTGGCTACATTATGGCTACATCACTCGACGCGTTACCATTCTCCGACCTGCGTTTGGATTCTGTCTACTTCGGCGAATTGCGTTGATATTCCTAGATAGTTGGACAGGCGGACAGGAGAGCGGCGGGGGTCCGTTGGGTCAAAGCATTATGGGTCAATAAGTACTGGGCTTAATTGGTAATATAAATTCCTCCGTTATATCAGCGCGCGACGGTGCCATTCCATGGCTACACTGTCCTTTGTGGCTACATTTTGGCTACATTTTCCCGACCAAACTCCGGAGAGGGGCCTATGGCAGACGACGCGCAAGAGGTTGAGCACGTTCGCACGACGCTCGGAATTGGAACGCGGTTCGTGACGGTACCGGTTTTCGCGGCGGCGACCGGACTCTGCGAGCGGACCGTGAACAACCTGTTTGATCGCGGCGTCTTGCAGCGCCGACGACTAGCCGCGACCGTTTACGTTGACATGGAGGAAGCCAAAGCTGCGCTTGCGGCAGGCAAGTATTCCCCTCGTCAAGCGCCCCCAGAACCTGAGCGTCGCGGCCCTGGGCGCCCCGTTGGATCAACCAAGGCAAAAATTGCTGCCCAACGGGCAGCAGCGGTGCGGAACGGGCCTGTTGGGTAGTGCAGTCCGGGGCGTTCCTTACCGCGTCGCTGATATCACCGGCCTCCTCCTATCGTTCCTTCCGGCGCGTTTCCCATCGCGGGCCTGGAGGTAGGGCAGGGGTCGGCGGAAAGGCCGGGTCCGCATTGGGTCCGCGCCTCAGTCTGACAAGTCGCTCGCACTGGTAATGGTCCGATTCCCTAAACACCCGAGACATGATGGAGTTTCAGGAACTTAACCGGCTTGGTGGAGGGGGTTGGATTCGAACCAACGTAGGCGCACGCCAGCGGATTTACAGTCCGCCCCCTTTAGCCACTCGGGCACCCCTCCGCGCCGGGAAGCGGGGACTAAAGCCAAACCCCCACCCCTGTCAACGGACACCTCGCACCCTTGACCCCACAACACATTTTCCCGCACGACTCACCGGCCGGTCATACCCGGCCAAGAACACACCTGGGACGACGCCCATCCACACCGAACCGCAAGAACCCAGGATGAGCATCCACGTCACCACCCGCACCAACTACCCGACCTGGCTCCCATCGCTGCTGGGCCTGTTCATCGCTGTCGGCCCGGCCGCGACCGATATGTACCTGCCCGCCTTTCCGGCCGTGGAGGCCTCCTTCGGCACCGCCCCCGGCACCGCGCAGCTCACGCTGGCCACCTGGTTCGCCGGCCTCGCCGTTGGCCAGATCACCCAGGGCACCCTGTCGGATCGCTTCGGCCGTCGCATCCCGCTGATCGTGGGCTTCATCGTCTTCACCCTCAGCACCGTCGGCTGCGCGCTCGCCCCCAGCCTGACCTGGCTGGCGATCTTTCGCGCGGCCGGGGCGTTCGGCGCCTCCGCCGGCATGGTGATCGCGCGCGCCATGGTCCGGGATCTGTCGGAAGGCCACGCCGCCGCGATCATGATGTCCCGCCTTATCCTGGTCATGGGCGTGGCGCCGATCCTCGCCCCCACCATCGGCGGCGCCATCCTGGCATTCGCCCATTGGCGGGTGATCTTCTGGGTGCTGGCGATCTATGGCGCGTCCTGCACCATCACCGCCTGGCGTGTGCTGCCGGAGACGCTGCCGGAAGAACGCCGCATCCGGCTCAGTCTCGCCGGCCAGGTGGCGCGGTACGTCATGATCATCAGGGAGAAGACCTTTCTCACCCACGCGATCATGGGCGGCTGCAGCACGTTCTGCATGTTTGCCTACCTGTCCGGCTGCTCGCCGGTGTTTGAGGAAGGGTTTGGCCTCAGCCCCTCGGGCTTCGCGCTGATTTTCGGGCTGTGCGCGTGCAGCCTGGTGGCGTGCTCGCAGCTCAACGCGCGGCTGCTGCCGCGCTTCGGGCTGTCGTTCATGCTGACCACGGTGGCGCGTATCTCATTCTGCGGCACCATCGTGCTGCTGGTCCTGGCGTTCAGCGGCGTGCACGTGCTGGCCTGGATCGTGGCGCCGCTGGTCGTCGTCATCGGCTGCCAGGGGTTCAACAACGCGAATTCCACCGCCGGCGCGCTGTCCCGCCACGCCGCCCATGCCGGCAGCGCGTCGGCATTGATGGGGACGTTCCAGTTCGGCCTGGGCGCCAGTTCCGGTGTGCTGGTCGGGCTGCTGACCGACGGCACGCCGCGCGGCATGGCGGCAATGATGTTCTGCGGTATGCTCGGCGCCGTCATCGCCGACCGGTTCCGCCCTCGTCCGGAGAGTCCGCATTCATGATTGTTGGCATTCCCGCCTGCGCCAAAACCCTGGCCGACATGCCATTCCACCAGTCCCCCGCCCGTTACGCGCAGGCCGTATTGGGCGGTGCCGGCGCGCTTCCCGTCCTGATCCCCCCGCTGGGGGAGGCGATGCTTGGCCTGCTCGACGATCTTGACGGCCTGCTGGTCCCTGGCAGCCCGAGCAACGTTCACCCGAGCCATTACGACGGGGGTGAGTCGGAAACGCCCGACTCCCACGACCTGGAGCGTGACCACACCACGCTGCCGCTGATCCGCGCCGCCATTGCCCGTGGCATTCCCGTGCTGGCGATCTGCCGCGGCATCCAGGAACTGAACGTCGCGCTGGGCGGGTCGCTGATCCAGCGGGTGCATGCGCGAGAAGACAAGATGGACCATCGCGGCGGTCCCGGCCCGCACGAGCAACGCTACGGGCCGAAGCACCCGATCGCCGTCACCGGCAGTCTGGCACGTATCCTTGGGACAGAGAGCATCACGGTGAACTCGCTGCACGGCCAGGCGATCGACCGGTTGGGCGATGGGCTTGTGGTGGAGGCCCTGGCGTCCGACGGCACGATCGAGGCGGTGGCGATGCCGTCCGCCCCCGGCTGGCTGCTGGGGGTGCAATGGCATCCGGAATGGGCCTTCGCCAGCAACCCCCATAGTGTTGCTATTTTCGCGGCTTTCGGCGATGCGTGCCGTTCACGAAAAACGTCCAACAAGAAGGCAGCCTAACCATGGATCTGCAACTCGCAGGCAAGACTGTCCTGATTACCGGCGGCTCGAAAGGTATCGGCAAGGCCACCGCCGAGGTCCTGGCCGAGGAAGGCTGCAACCTTATCCTCGTCGCCCGTGACGCGGCGCTGCTGGAGGAAACCGCGGCGGGCATCCGCGCCAAGCGTCAGGTCAATGTGCGCACCATCGCCGCCGATTTGTCGAGCGACGCTTCGGTGCGCAAGGTCGCTCTGGAAGCCGGCGAGCTCGACGTCCTGGTGAACAATGCCGGCGCGATCCCGCCCGGCGACGTGCTGTCGATCGATGACGCGAAATGGCGTCAGGCATGGGACCTGAAGGTGTTCGGCTACATCTCCTTCTGCCGCGTGATCTACGCCCAGATGAAGGCGCGGCGGGCCGGGGTGATCATCAACGTCATCGGTGCGGCGGGCGAGAAGTTCCCCACCAACTACATTGCCGGCGCGGCTGGCAACGCCTCGCTGATGGCGTTCACCCGTGCGCTGGGCAAGGGTGCGCCGGCCGACGGGCTGCGGGTGGTGGCGATCAATCCGGGGCCGGTGGAAACCGACCGCCTGGTAATGCTGCGGAAGGCGGAAGCCCAGCAGAAGTGGGGCGATGCCGAGCGGTGGCGGGAACTGAGCGCCGCGATGCCGTTCGGCCGGCCAGCCAGCCCGCGGGAGATCGGCAACGCCGTCGCTTTTCTGGCGAGCCCCGCGTCCGGTTACACCACGGGCACGGTGCTGACGATCGACGGGGGCGGCTAGAGGCTGGTCCTGGGGTATCGGTAACCAATACTCTGATACCGACACCCTTTGCGATTGCATGCTGACTAGCTATATGACCAGTCAGTCTCTCCTTGAGCAGGAGGCCCGCATGCACATCTGGCCGGTACAGGATGCAAAGGCACGGTTCAGCGAACTCCTGGACACGTGCCTGGAGGACGGCCCACAGGTCGTCTCCCGTCGCGGGGTGGAAGCCGCGGTGCTGGTGCCGATCGGCCAATGGCGCAAGCTGCAGGCCGCCAGCCAGCCGACGCTGAAGGATCTGCTGCTGTCCGACACGGCGCGCGCCGATCTGGACATCCCGGTGCGCGGCCACCGCCGCCGCCGGGTGCCGGAGGCATTCAGCTAACCACGTGTATCTGCTCGACACCAACGTCATCTCGGAACTACGGAAGCGCCGCCCCCACCGCGCCGTTGTCGATTGGCTGCGGGCGGTGCCATCCGACAGCCTGTATCTCGCCGCTCTGACGATCGGCGAGATACAGGCGGGTGTGGAGGTTACCCGTGCGCAGGACCCCGAAAAAGCCGAGGAAATCGAATTCTGGATCGACCAGGTCGCCAACACCTGGAACGTCCTCCCGATGGACGGTCGCGTCATGCGCACCTGGGCTCGGCTTATGGTTGGGCGGCAGGACGAACTGATCGAGGACGGGATGATTGCCGCCGTCGCGGTGGTTCACCGGTTGATCGTCGTCACCCGCAATGTGAAGGACTTCAAGCCGTTTGGGGTGGAGATCCTCAATCCGTTTCTGTAGGACGTGATCGCACGGGGCAGGGCCCCTTCTGGTGGCACGACTATTGGCCCACACCGGCCCAACCTGATCAGTTCATCTGGCTCGGCAGCCACAGAGCGAGGTCCGGAAACACCGTCAACAGGAACAGCAGCACGAACATGATGATGTGGAAGGGAATCGTTCCCATCACCACGTCGCCAAGCTCCCCATCCCAGATGCTTTGGATGACGAACAGATTGATGCCGATGGGCGGCGAGATTTGTCCAAGTTCCACATACATCACCAGGATCACGCCGAACCAGATCGGGTCGATTCCGTAACTCCCTAGAACGGGATACAAAAGCGGCACGGTGATCACGATCATGCCGATGCTTTCCACCAGGCATCCCAGCACGGTGTAGAGCACGAACAGCGCGGCGAAAAATTCGAAATGCGACAGATGCAGACCGACGAGCCAGGAGGTGACGCTCTCGCCCACGCCGGCGACGCCGATCGCATAGGCATAGACATAGGCGGCATAGATGATGAACAGCAGGTTGCCGCAGATCTGCACCGTGCGGTGCATGGCGGCGGTAAAATGCGCCCAGGTGAGTTCGCCCCAGACCAGGCATAGAATCAGCGCGAACAGGCAGCCCCCGGACGCCGCTTCGGTCGGCGTTGCCCAGCCGGCATAGATGCTGCCCATGATGGCGCCGATCAGCAGCGCGAACGGAACCACGTCCGCCAGCGCGGATAGCCATGACGGGCCATCCGCGACGGCGGTTTCACGCGGCACCGCGCCGCGCCAGAACGAGCGGACGGCGATGTAGGCCATGAACATCAGGGTCAGCATAACCCCGGGGATCACGCCGGCCATGAACAGTTTCGCCACCGATGTCTCGGTGAACGAGCCATAGATGATCATCGCGATAGAGGGTGGCAGCAGGATTCCCAACGTGCCGCCAGCGGCCAGTGACCCGGCCGATAAACGACGGTCGTAGTTACGCTGCACCAGTTGCGGCAGCGCCACCCCTCCGATCGAGGCGGCCGTCGCCACGGACGACCCACTGATGGAAGCGAACAGCGCGCAGCCGACAATGTTGGTCTGCAACAATCCGCCTGGTAAGCGCGAGACGACCTTCGCCAGGCCGCGATAGATGCGGAACGACAACCCGCTGCGCTGCATCAGCTCCGCCATCAGCACGAACAAGGGAATGGCGGTGAGGGTAAAGCTGTTCATGCTGCCCCAGGTGACCAGGCCGATGCCCTTCAAGGCGATCAGCCCGTTTTGCATGAGCAAATAAATCACGCCGGGGACGGCAATGGCGAACGGCACAGCCATGCCGGCGGCCAACAGCAGCAGGAAGATCCCGAAGGACCCGATCAGTTGAAGCGCCAGGGACATCGACTCAGCGTCCAGCCGAGCGGTAACGGCGCCAGTTGCCGAACGCGGACCGCAGCAGGGACACGGTCGCCGCCAGCATGCCGATCGGCATCAAGGCCTGCGGGATCCATAGCGGTGTCGCGAGCAGCGTTGGGGCGACGTCCCCGGTCCGGTAGGATGTCGCGACGAAACGCGTCAGTTGCCAAAGCAGGACGACACAGAACAGCAACGACAGCACGTCGAACACCAGGTGCGACAGCGCCTGCATTCGGGGCGAGAGCCGGGATTGGATGAACTGAACGTGGTGGTAGGAGCGATAGACCTGGCAGACCGGCAGGCTCAGGAACGAAATGCCGACGATAATGTAGCCGCCGAGTTCTTCCGACATTTCGAAGGAGAAGCCGAAAACGTTGCGGGTGATGATTTCAAGGATCACGATCGCCCCCATCGCGGCGATGGCGATCTCGCAAGTCCACATGCAGACTTTTTCCAGCAGGGTTGGCGCGGGGTGGAATTGCTCCTCCCCCGCTTCCGCCGCGAATGCCGCTTCGCTCATCGGCCGATGGCGGTGCGGATTTTCGCCAGCGCGGCGACCGCATCCGGCCCGTGCGCCTTCGCCCATTCATCCCAGTACGGCCGCATCTTCTCGGTGGCCTGGGCGACTTCGTCCGATGTCGCGTCGATCAAAACCATGCCTTCCGTGCCGAATTGCGTGGTGATCTCCTCCTCCAGCCGGTTCATTTCCTTCGTTGCCCAGTCGGACTGTTCCGCGGCGGCGTCGCGCAGCACTTTCTGGGTCGCCGGCGAAAGCTTTGCCATCGCTTCCTTGTTCACGACGTAAGTGGAATTCACATACGACGTGGGGAAGGCGAAACGGTATTTCAGCAGGTCGTGCCAGGCCAGCCCACCGCCGGAACTGGCGGTCAGCCCGCCGTCCACCACGCCGCGATCCAGCGCGGCCGCCACGTCGGGGGAGCCCATGGTCAACGGCACGCCACCGAAACGGCGGATGAATTCGCCCTGCTCGACGCTGGTGACGCGCAGTTTCAGGCCTTTGATGTCCGTCAGGCCGGCGATCTTCTTCCGCCCCCAGATGACCTGAAACGGATACGAGTATTGGCCGAGAACCTCCATGCCGCGCTTGCCGTATGCGGTATCGAGGTAGGGCCGGATGATTTCCATCGCCTTGGCCAGATCGGCCGGGCCTTGCAGCAGCAGCGGCAGGCGCAGCACGCCGGTAATGGGGATCGTTCCGGTGGCGAAGCCGTCATCGCCGAACTGAATCACGTTGTCGGCGACCGCGGCGGTAATGCTGTCGGCCTTGATCGGCAGGCTGCCACCCAGGTGGAGGTTGATGAGCAGATCGCCGTTGGTCTTATCCTTGACCTCCTCGATCATCCTGATGACCGCCTCGACCGACGGCTGCTTCGCCAGCGGGTTGTAGACGTAGCACTCCCAGGTGGTCGCGGCGTGCGCGCCGGCGACACGCAGCAACAGGCAAACCGCCACGCAAGCGCGGATGATTGGTTTTGGCACCAGATGTTTCCCCTCTCCACTGCGGCATCGTTCGGCCGCTTGCCCGCAGTGTGACCCGGACCACGCATCTTGGCAAAGGTGGCGTGCCGGCGTTACGTCGGCGGCTTCGAGTTGGGGGGAAACGATGGCCTTGGTACGCAAGCAGTTCGACCCGGACGCCAAGGGCGCGCTGGATGGTGTCCGCGTGGTCGATCTGTCCCGGCTCGTCGCGGGCAACATGCTGACCAAGGTCCTGGCCGATCACGGGGCCGAAGTTTTGAAGATCGAGCCACCGGAAGGCGATACGTTGCGCGCCTGGCGGGTCAAGGGCGTCGAGACCGCCTGGAAGACCTGGTGTCGAAACAAGAAAAGCCTTTGCCTCGACCTTCGTTCCGAGGACGGCCAGGGCGTGGTGCGCGCGCTGGTCCGCGACGCCGCGATCTTCGTCGAGAGTTTTCGCCCCGGTGTGCTGGAGCAGATGGGCCTCGCCCCAGAGACACTGCTGGAAATCAATCCCAGGCTGGTCGTCGTGCGCGTCTCCGGCTGGGGCCAGACCGGACCCTATCGCCACAAGCCCGGTTTCGGTACGCTGGTGGAGGGTTACTCGGGGTTCGCCGCCGTCAACGGCTTCGCGGACCGGGAGCCGGTGTTGCCGCCGATGTTCATGGGTGACGCCTATGCCGGCCTGTACGGCGCCTCCGCCACCATGATCGCGCTCCGCGCCGCTGAAGGTGCCGAGGGGCAGGGGCAGGTGATCGACGTGTCGCTGTTCGACCCGATGCTGGCCGTGCTGGATCCGCAGATCGCCAACAACCGGCTAAGCGGTGTCGTGAAGCCGCGCACCGGCAGCCGCAGCACCAACACCGCGCCGCGCAACGCCTACCAGACCAAGGATGGCGGCTGGGTGTGCCTGTCCGCCTCCACCCAGGGCATGGCCGAGAAAACACTGCGCAGCATTGGACACGCCGACCTGATCAGCGATCCGCGCTTTCGCACCAACGCCGATCGGCTGCGCCATGCGGACGAACTCGACCGCCTGATCGGCGGTTTCATCGCCGAACGCACGATGACGGAGACCCTGGCGCATTTTGATAAAGCCGGGGTCACAATCGGCCCGATCATGGACGCGGCCAGCCTGCAGACGGATGATTTCGTCGCCCAGCGAGAGTCGCTGATCGAGGTCCCCGATGCGGACATGGGCTGGCTGCCAATGCATGGTTTGGTGCCACGCCTGTCCGGTACGCCCGGCATCCTCGCCCGACCCGCCCCGCGCCTGGGCGAGCACAACGATGCGATCCTGGCCCCCTTGCTGGGCGAGGCGGAACTGCATCGGCTCCGCTTGGCCGAAATTGTTCGGGGCGAATAATAGCAAGCGGCGAAAAAATTAACGCGTCGGCCGCTGTCCCACGGTCGTCATGGCCGGACCTGATCCGGCCATCCGTGCCGGACCAACTCATTGATGAATAACCACTTGCCGAGGTGCAACGGATGCCCGGATCAGGTCCGGGCATGACGTGGAGGGAACCGGCGGAGAGTCGGTGTCAACGTGACCTGGTATAAAAATACCAACCCCCGTTGGCGCCGACTCTCATTCCTCGTGATGGCCCGGACTGTCGCCGGCCACGACGGAGGGGAATTCTTCCCGGGACTTTGTATAAATCCCTCGCCGTTAACCAAATATTCGCAATTGCCGGTCAGGCTGTCTCTGCCGGGATCCGCCGTCACGGAAAACCGTTTCGGCGCTTCCGGTTCCGTTCAGCCCTGGCCGATGGCGACATCAATGCCTGCCACACGGCCGCGCGTCTCAGGAACCAGACGATGCCGTTGGAACATGTTTCGTCGCGCCTGCCCGTTGCCGCCTGTGCCCTGGCTTTGGGCCTGAGCGGCTGTGTCGCCGCCCCGCTCGCGCAGATCGCGGTGTCGCAAATGGCGCCCCCTAAACCGCCGTGCGTGGCCGGACCCGGCTGCCAGACCGACGTGGCGGGAAGTTCGTTCGGTGACATATCGAAGGGCGTCACCGACTCATTCCACGACCTGACGGGTGCGATATCCGGCAACCAGAAAGTCGCGGGCGACGTGCCGACGAAATAGAGCATGATCGCATTGGGCGGAGCGCCGGGCGCGCGCGAATCATGCGACCAGGCAATGATCCAGCGGTCACGGCCGGGCGAGCGTCTTCCGCATGAAGATCGTGCCGGTCACCGGTGTGGCGTAATAGGCTGGGGTGATTTCGAAACCCAGGCTGCGATACAGGGCCTGGGCGGCGATCATGGTTGGCAGCGTATCCAGGCGCATGCTTCGGTAGCCGGCCCGCGTGGCGGCCTCGATGGCTGCCTGGGCGAGGGCGCGGCCGATACCGGCACCTCGGGCGTCCGGCCGTGTGTGCAGCCGCTTCATCTCGCACACGCCTTGCTCGGGCAGGGGCCGCACAGCGACACAGCCGAGGGGATCGCCACCCGTGGACAACGCCAGCAGCAGCACGCCGGATGGCGCGGCATAGGCGCCCGGCAGCGCTGCCAGCTCCGCCTCGAATCCCTGGAACGACAGGTCCACGCCCAGCGAGTCCGCATATTCCCGAAACAGCGTCGCGACCGTCGCCATCTCGGTGGCGGTGGCGGGCCGGATCGAGAAGGTGCGGTCCATGCCGCGTCCGTCAGCGTTCGGCGAAATCGATGACCGCGGCGAAGCCGGTTTCGGTGCCCACGGCCAGTTGGGTCCCGTTCGGGCTCCACGCCAGGGTGCTGATCGAACCATGCTCGGGCGGTACGACCGGCACGATGCGCGACGACCCGATATCGGCCACCACGACCAGCCCATCGGCGAACCCGCCGGCGACAATCTCATCTTTCGGATTGCAGGCGACCTGGGTGCAGATGATCCCGTCGCCGCCGGCGAGTTCCAGGGGCGCCTTGCCCATCGGGCCGCCGCCGAAGAATGGCCATAGGACCATCGCATCCGCGCCGCTGCTCGCCATCCATTTGCCATTGCGCGTGAACGACAGCCTCTCGGTCTTGGCCGGGTAGCCGCTCATGCGCATGTGCTGGCCGTCGGGCAGCTTCCAGCCGTGCAGCGCGTTCTCCTGCATCGCCGTGACCACCGCCTCGCCGTCCGGGTGGATGATGATGCCGGTGTGGCTGCCTTTCCACTCCAGCTTGCGCGGCGTATCGGTCTTCGCCGCGACGAACCAGAGCGAGGCGCCGTTGTAATGGGAGGCGCCGATCCGCTTGCCCTTGCCGTCGAACACCAGCCCGGTGACGGTGGACGGATGGGTGAGCTCCTTTAGCTGCTGCCCCGCCTGGTCGAACAGCCGCACGATCTTGCCGGCGCTGGCGGCGATCAGGCCCTTGCCTTTGTCCAAGGCATAGGTCGCGACATGCTCGACCCATTTCATGCCGAAGCTGGCAACGTCCGACACCGTGCCATCCCCGGTGACGCGGCGCAGCTTGCCGTCATCCCCACCGGAGATGAAGCCGTCGCCGGCCGGGTCGGACGCGAAATCCAAGACCGCGCCATCATGCACGGTGACGGAAGCCCAGTCGCCCGGCGCGCCAACAGCGACGAGGCGCACCGTTCCGTCGCCGAGCGCGAACCCCACTCGCCTGCCGTCGCGAGAGAAGCGCGCGGCGACGACGAACGCGTCCAGGTCGCGAGACTCGCCACGGGATTGCAGCAGGAAATTGGCTACGGCGGATTGGCTCATGCGGTGGCGTTCTTTCTATTCGTCATGGCCCGGAGAGGCAGCATAGGCGATTTTTCTTCGAAGTTTCGAGCGAACTGGTTGTTCTCTTTCCCCTGTGTCAGGACCGGGCCTGGCCCGGTCAACCACGACTTTGCCTGACCCGGCGTCACAAGTCGTCAGCGGTCGGGCTGATCCCCGGCTCAAAACCGGGGACGACCATGACACAGGGGATTGAGGGCAGGGAGGACCTCTCTAGCCCACGACCGATCAATCCGCCGCGCAGCTTTCGAACCCACGCCGCAACTGCGGGCGGTTCAGGTTGCGGCCGATGAACACCAGGCGGCTGGTCTTCGGGTCACCGTCTTTGGACGGACCGATGAAATCCCCGTCGGCGATCATGTGCACCGCCTGGAAGGCGAAGCGGCGATCCTCGTTCGCGTAGTGCAGGATGCCCTTCGTCCGCAGCAGATCCTGGCCCTTGTCCTGCAGCAGCACGCCAATCCAGGCGTTGAACTTCTCGGGGTCGATCGGCTTTTCGACCTCGAAGCTCATCGACGAGACATCCTCGTTATGTTCGTGGTCGTCGTCGCCATCGAGGAAATCCGGGTGCAGCGTCAGGATGCGGTCCAGATCAAACGCGCCACGGTCCAGCACCTGTGCGATCGGCAGTTCGGCGCGCTGGGTCCGATGGATGATGGCGAAACGGTTGATCGAGCGGATGGTCGCCTCGACCGCGTCCAGCTCCTCCGGCGTCACCAGATCCGTCTTGTTCAGCACGATGACATCGGCGAAGGCGATCTGGTCGGCCGCCTCGTGGCTATCTGCAAGCCGGGCGGGCAGGTGTTTGGCGTCCACAACGGTGACGATCGCGTCCAGGCGGGTCTTCGCCTTGACCGTGTCATCGACAAAGAAGGTCTGTGCCACCGGGGCGGGGTTCGCCAGCCCTGTTGTCTCGATGATGATGCCGTCGAACTTGTCGCGCCGCTTCATCAGCCCGCCGACGATGCGGATCAGGTCGCCGCGCACGGTGCAGCAGATGCAGCCGTTGTTCATCTCGAACACTTCCTCATCGCTGTCCACGACGAGGTCGTTATCGACGCCCAGTTCCCCGAACTCGTTGATCACCACGGCGTACTTGCGGCCGTGCTGCTCGGTCAGGATGCGGTTGAGCAAGGTTGTCTTGCCGGCGCCCAGATAGCCGGTCAGTACCGTTACCGGCACCTGGGTGTTGCTGTCAGCCATAATGGATAGGCTCCGAAGCTGTTTGGGGCAGCAATATAGGTGTGGCGCCGCTCGTCAACCACCTTGGGCGTGCGGTTGCCCGTGGTGGAAGCGCTGGTCGTGTGTGAATCGCGCACCCAAACAAGGGCTTAGCCCAGGATGTTCCGGCGCAGGGCTGCCAGTTGCGCCGCGATCACGGGCACGTCGAACTGCTGGGCGCGTTGTCGCCCGGCCTCGGCCAGCGCGGCGCGTCTGGGTTCGTCGCGGCCCAGCGTCCGGATGGCAGCGGCCATCTCGGCGGGCTCCTCCGGGTCGGCATAGAGCGCCGCGTTGCCCGCGACCTCGGGCAGGCCGCCGCGGGGGGAGCAGATCAGCGCGGCACCGCTGGCCAGAGCCTCCAGCGCCACGAGGCCAAACGGTTCCGGCCAGCGACTGGGCACCACGACGATGGCCGCGCGGGCCATGGCGGCCAGCACTTCCGGATGGTCGCGGTAGCCGAGCATGCGAACATTGGCGCCTTCGGCCGCCGCGCGGATCATCTGCACGAACGCGGTGTCCGGGCTGTCGAAGCTGAACCGGTCGGCGCCGATGATCTCCGCCGCCCAGCCGGACAGATGCGGCAGCGCCGCGGCACAGGCAGAGATGAAAGTGTCCGGTGCCTTGTCCCGCACCACCCGGCCGGCGAACAGGATCAACCGCTCCCGTCGCCGGGGCGGCGGCAACTCGGTCAGGTCCAGGCAGTTGGGCAGGACGACCGGTTCCCGGGCTGGCGCGGTGACGCCGTCCAGCACGCGCTGGCGCAAATAGCTGGACGGCACGATTACCCCGGCCAGCCGGCGCAGCATATCGGTTCGCTCCGCCGGCGTGGCGGCTTCCCGCATCTCTTGCGGGTCGTTGTGCAGGAAGGCGACCACGGGGATGGATGGAAGCCGGGCCGCCAGCGCAAGCGCGATCTCGGGGCGGTTGTGAACCTCGATCAGGGCCGGGTTCAGCTTCTTCAGCACCTCCGCCACCGCGGCGGCGTAGCGCAGATTGGTGCTGCCCAGGGACCAGAGCGAGGGGGTGACGGGATGGAAGTCGATGCCAGGGAAGGTGGGGCCGTTCTGTTTGCCACCTATGACAATGCTGCCGAAGCCGGGGGTTTGGACCAGACGGCGCACCAACAGACCGATTGCGCCGGTGCGGCCGGGACCGAACCCCTCGCGCGGCGGCAGAACGACGGCGACGAGGGGGAGCGTGGGGAGCATTGGGGGCGTCTATAGCGTGCGTCCGGTGATCACGCCATCAGATCGGCGGGGCGGGTAGCAGGACGGTGACCCGTGCTTAGATTAACAATTGGCTATATAAAACCAAAACGATTTGGGAGACCTCCAATGAGCATCGGGTTCGCCGTTATCGCGGTCATTGTCGTACTGATCCTGCTGCGGTCGGTACGGATCGCTTCAGAGTGGCAGCGGGCGGTGATCCTGCGGCTGGGGCGGTTCCACAAGGTGAAGGGTCCGGGCATCTATCTGGTGTTCCCGGTGATCGACGCGGTCGCCCAGGTGATCGACCTGCGCATCCAGACCACCATGATCACCGCCGAACAGGCCCTGACACGCGACACCGTGGCGGTCGGCGTGGATGCGATCGTGTTCTGGCAGGTGGAGAACGCGGAAACCGCCGCGATCCGTATCGCCAATTACCGTGAGGCGATCGAACGCGTCGCGCAGACCAGCCTGCGCGAGATGATCGGCGCCACCGAGCTGTCGAAGCTGCTGTCCGACCGCAAGACCGCCGATGAGCAGTTGCGGGTGACCATCACTGCGAAAACCACGAACTGGGGCGTGACCGCCCGCAGCGTGGAGATCAAGGACGTCTCGATCCCGCGCGAATTGCAGGATGCCATGAGCCGCCAGGCGCAGGCGGAGCGGGAGAAGGACGCGCGGGTGACGCTGGCCTCGGCCGAGAAGGCGATCGCCGAGCAGATCCTGGAGGCGGCGAAGCTGTACGGCAGCGATCCCAACGCCCTGAAGCTGCGGCAGATGAATTTGCTGTACGAGATGAACAAGGAGCGCGGAACGACCGTGCTGATTCCGACCGACATGGCCAATAGCCTTGGCACGGTCGTTGCCCTTGCGCGGGCAACACAGGGCGATCCCGCCTGATCATGACCGCGATAAAATTGCAACATGCAAAAGCGTGAGCTCTGACATGCTGCGTTGCAGCAAAAAACGTCTTGCGCGCTGCGCCTGCGAAGATCATTCTCCGTCTTGCAGACGCGCTTAGGCGCACTGCTTTCTTGGACGTTTCCTCCCTAAACTTACGGCGGTGCCACAAGC
>JARLIN010000186.1 GCA_031291715.1 Rhodopila sp.
AATCGCAATCCGCGGCGGGATCGGCCGTCGACGGGAAAATCTCCGCCAGCATGTTCAACGACGCGTCAATATCAAGCCGCAGGATCGCCGCTTCCAGCGCCAGACGCGTCACGCCATGGCGCGGCGAGAAATCCGGGATCTCGGTCGCCAGCAGCCAGATCCGATGGATCAGCGCCAGGCGCAGCGCATGGAGAAGGACTTCCCGGTTCGCCATGTGCGGCACATCCGGCCAGGTCACGCGCAGTGCCAGATGATCGGCGGAGATACGCCGGAACATCGACTGCGCCGCCGCCCAGATGTCCAACCGTTCCAAAGCCCGCGCCACCGACACCAGCGCCTCCCGCCGGCCGGGCCGTCGCGTGTGCGCCGCTCGGTCAAGCCAGGTGCCGGGGTCGAGCGTCGCGATCACCGCGCGCAGCACCTCGATGTCGGAGTGCGCCAGCGCGTGGCTCGCCAGGTCCATTGCCCGCTTGAACCGCCGGCTGCTCTGCCGCAATTCGGTGAACGTCTCGGGATGGCGCGCGGCGGCGGCGCCTATGCCTTGCAGCGTGTTCGCGCACCAGCCAAGCTGTTGCAGGATCGCGTTGTTCGGGATCGCCCGCAGTTCCCGCGGGTGACTGATGCGCGCGGCACCGCCCATACCATCGGACTGTCGGGCGGCGGGGCGCGATCCGGTACGGTCTAATAACGACGGTCCGAACGCACCCAACAGGGCGGCATAGCCGGCATCCTCCACCAAACCTTCCATCCCGGTGCGGATAGTGGCGAAGAAATCGGCGGCGAAGTCAGGGTTGGCATAGACCGGGTCCTCGATCGGCCCTGCCGCCGGGTGATAGGTCTGTTCCGCGATCCGCGTGATCGTCGCCAGAGCCAGTTCCGGCGTGCCAAACAGCAGATACCCGTCGCCGCCCTGGAACGCCGCTTCTTCGCGTACTTTCAGACCGGCCCGGCCCAGTGCCTGCCGCGACGCAGTCGGCGACAAATACTTGAGCCGATCGGCCAGCGACCCGGGATGCGCGCCACGGCCGATGCTCTCGCCATGGGTATCGAACAGGATGACCTCGACGCCGGTGACACCGTGATGCTCCAGCGTCTGGCCGATTTTCAGCCGTAACCGCTCGATCAGATAACTCGCTGCAAGCTGTCCGACATAGCGGCCGGAATCAGAGTAGCCGAACTGCAGCGCCAGCTTGCCCGTGGTCTTGAGGTATTGGCGATAATGCGGGCTGCGCAGCGCCTCTTCCAGCACCGTGGCGCCTTGTTCCAACGCCTCCGCCGTTTCGAACAGCGGGCTGATCTCCACATGCCGCTCAACCCCAAACAACCGGGCGAGCCACAGCGCGGCCAGCAGCGTGTATCCGGTCTCAGTCTCCGCGATCAGGAAGCGGACCGGCACCGAGCCGTCCACGTGCTTGACGATCTGCGCCACCGTCATCATCAGCTTCGCGGCCGAGGCCTGCTCACTGATCAGCGCCCCGAAATCCACCGGCTCGGCTTTCACCGTATCCAGCGCCGCATTGATCGCCGCGAACAGAGCACGCCGGCGAGACGGGTCCTCCGGCGGATCGGCGATGCCGAGCCGCTGGCGGACGACGTTATGGATCTGCGCCGCGTTCAGCCGCGTATGGGTGTGCGCCAGCGCCATGCCGTGCGACACCAGCCCGGCCCGCGCCACGGTCAGCGCAAGTTTTTCGTGATCCTCGGCCTTGGCGATGGCGTCACGGAACAGCGGCAGCAGCGGCCCCGGCGACGTCAGCGCGGTCTCCCGGCTGCCCACCAGCACATGCGCGAAGGCCGCGACTGCCGGCGGGTTCGGCTGGTCGGGGCAGGTCTCGATCTGCCGATCCACCGCATCGCGCGCTTCCGCGATTCGCTCGGCCAACGCATCGGCGCTGGGCAGCACCGAGACCTGTGCATGCAAGCGAGCAAGCTGCAGCCGTTTCATCTCCAGCCGCAGGCGCAGCGTGTCCCACCAGCCGATATCGGTGCGGCCATCAGTGTCGTAGCCGACCCAACTGGACAGGACGACCGGGCTGGGAGTCAGCTCGGTCCAGCGATCCGCCCAAGCCCCCCGGGCGACAGAGATCAACGCCGCGTTGAACCGGTCGATCGCGTCGCGCCCGTTGGCGATAGCGGCGGCCGCCTGATCGAATTCGTTGCGTAGGGTGATCGGCGGCGGGCGATGGGAGTCGAACGCCGGCGCCGACCGCCCGCACGCGGCCTCGGCCAGAGCCTGATTGACCGGCAGCGGCAAGGAAAACGTCGGGTGGGCAGTGAACACCGCGGCGAACCGGGTCCGTTCGGTCAGCGCCCGGTATTCCGCCCAGCGGACTGGGCTATCGTTTGGGTCCGGGCGGAGCAGGTGCTGCGCCAGGCCCGCCAAAATGTTGTCATTCGCTTCGGTGTCGATGCCGCCGACATAGGAAGCGATGCGGCCGGCGCGGTCGGTGAAGGCCTCGTCGCGCAGGTAGCGGATCAGGGCCGCGACGTCAGCCTCGGTCAGGCTGCCACTGTCCATCTGACGGGTGATCGCCAGAGAGACGAGCAGCACCGGGTTGCCGAACGGATCTTCATCGGCGCGAGCGCCGAGGCGCGCGGTCAGGTCCAGGAGCTCCTGGGCCAGGGCGGAGGTCGGCGGGGAGGCTGGCACGTCCGGCATAGACCAAGTGTGATCTGTTTGGTGCGGTGCAGCAAGAGCACACCCCACCCGCCGCGAGACTCATGCGGATCGCGGGCGCGGGACTATCGCTCACGGCCCCGTTCCCTATCAACAGGTAATAACGCCGCCTGACTTCGCCGCGATCGGATCGACGATCGGTTCGGTCCATGTGTCTTTGTTGTTTGTCTTACATATTGCCTGACACCGAGCGGGCCGGCAGCCGCGGCAGAGACATATCCGCTTTTTCGGTGACTTGAGTATAAAGCGTGACCTGAACCTTCTCCCCTCGGCATTTCTCGTCTGGCCCCCTCACCCAACAAATTGTTGACCGAGACGATCTCAAGCAATTGGGATTCGATTGTTCATTTGAATGTTGATATCTGATTCACTCAGATGCCCAAGTATTTGTGGGACGGAGTCACTTTTTGTTTTCTTCGATCAACCATAACGAATTCACACATAAAACCGAATATCGATAATCTCCCGCCTGGGCCGCACAATAAGAATAGACGATGAGTATATGCGTCGAGAGCAACGCATCGATGATGCCAGTATTCTTTACGTAAAGTCCATGTCAAGCACGCGCAGGCGCGGTATTTACGCGTGCCATGACATTCACAGCGTTGAATGACCGCAGCGCGGCGGTTCGCCCCTCCAATTCTCTTCCGACGAAAATAGCAAATACTTGTGAACGACGGTTGCCACCTGAAGCAGAGTCTCGGGAAGGTGAGAATGCAAATTAACTTTGTCTATGACAGTTCTGTACAGGGTGCCCCCACCGGCTTCAAGCAGGGGCTGATCGCCGCAGCCGACATCATCGATTCCGCGATCCTGAACCCGATCACGATAACCATTGGGATTGGTTATGGCGAGGACAATGGCTCCACGCTATCCGCCGGCACTCTCGCAGAGGCACAACCTGCTTTCGGCGTCTTGCTCACGTATAATCAACTGGTCGGCAGTCTTTCTGCTGCGGCGACATCAGCCGACGACACGACGTTCGTGAACAGTCTGCCGGCAACCGACCCATCCAATGGAGCCAACTTCTTTGTGAGTGCGGCTCAGGCAATAGCCTGGGGGATGATAGATGATACGAGCAACCAAATCGACGGCTATGCCGGCTTCAGCAGTTCGCTTCCGTTCGACTATGATCCGAGCGACGGCATCACACCGGGAACTTACGACTTCGTCGGCGTGGCATTGCACGAACTGACCCATGCCCTGGGTCGGTATCTGACGTCAAGTTGGCTTACCCCCATGAATCTGCTTGGTTATGGAAGCAACGGTCAAATCGACCTGGTCAACACAGACCCTCGCTACTTGTCGTTCGACGGGGGGAAGACAAATCTTGGCAACCTCGACACAAAATCGGACGCGGCCGACTTCGCTTCAGGCGGTCCCGTGGATCCATTCGACGCAGCTGTGCCAAGTGGCACGGCATTACCCTGGTCAGCCTTGGACAGCCGGCTGATGGACGTCCTGGGATACACCATGGCAGCCCCTGCCGCGGTTCAAATTCCGAACTTCGCGGTAATGGACACCACGACCAGGCTAACCTCCACATCAAACGGCACTGTCTATACAGGTCCGGTCGCCGGCCTCGATTACCAGTTTATCTCCGCAACAACGGACTCCGTCGTTATCACCGCGAACGTCAGTAACGTGTTCATAGCGTCCGGTGCCGGGACCGACGCACTCAGCGTCGCCAATGTCGGAGGACGTAATGTACTGGATGGGGGCGCCGGATCTAACTTTCTTGTAGGGAGCACGAATGCGGCATCTCAAGATACGTTCTTCGTGGATGACCGCAGCGCCACCGCGGATATCTGGAGTACGATGGTCAACGTGCATGCCGGTGATGATGTGACCGTCTGGGGACTGACGGCCAACGACTTCACGCTTGCCTGGGCCGATGGTCAAGGGGCCGCGGGGTTCACAGGTCTTACGCTGCATGCGACCGCGGCTGGCAAACCAGCGGCATCCCTGACCCTCCCGGGATTTGCCAGCGCGGATCTCAGCAATGGGCGGCTTGGTGTTTCGTTCGGAACCGTTGACGGCAACACCTACCTCCATATCGCGGTTCAGGCTTAGTATCGCCCGCGCACCATCGTCGCGCACGATTGAACTCAACCTCCGGGTCCTGACCTGAGCCGTATTGCCGCGTGGAGAAGCCCGCCCGCTATCCCATCCCGGCCGGCGGATCGCAAACCACGGTCTTCATCTCCGCTGGTACGGATACTTCCAGCAGCTCCAGTTCATCCGCCGTCCCGGTCTCATTATGCCGCATCCCGCCCGGGATCATCAGCGAATCTCCCGGCATCAGCCGCACCTTCGTGCCGTCCTCAAACTCCAGATCGACCCAGCCCTTCAGCATATAGACAAGCTGGTGCTCGCAGACGTGGTAGTGCCAGCCGGTCGGCTTGCCCAGGCCTTGCGTGGCGGAGGTAACCTGCGCCCGCATCTTCCCCTCGGTGGCGTCGGTCACCCCGAGATCCCGATATTTGAAGAAGGACCGCCGTCCGGCCACATAGGTGGCATTGTCCGCCCGTGAATGCGCCAGTTTGCCGCCAGGCGTCGCGACGACATCGTTCATGATCGTTTCCCTCCGGCTACGCGGCCGCCTTGTCGCGGGCGGCACGCCTCATCGCCCAGCTAAGACCAATCCCTGCCCGCCCGCAACTCGCGAAGGGGTCATACCGACCAGAGGGGAGAGCGATTAGCGGCCCGGGCCGGACCGACAGCCTTTGTGTCAGGCTCTTCGCCTCAATGCCGGTCGGAATCGGAATTGGAGCACCCCACTCATGCCACGATAACCTTGCCCAAACAGATGCCACACGGCATCTACACAGCCATGAGCGATCAGACCCCGAAAATCCGCATCCGCGGCCTGTATAAGGCCTTCGGCACCAAGCGCGTGCTGGACGGCGTGGACCTCGATGTGCCGTCCGGCACGTCCCTGGTCGTCATCGGTGGGTCCGGTTCCGGCAAATCGGTGCTGCTGAAATGCATCCTGGGCCTGATCGAACCCGATGAGGGCATCATTGAAATCGACGGCATCGACATCCTGAAGCAACCACGCGGCGAACGGGAACTGACACGCTCCCGCATCGGCATGCTGTTCCAGGCCGGCGCCCTGTTCGACAGCCTGCCGGTCTGGGAGAACGTCGCCTTCGGCCTGCTCGCCCGCCACAAGGCCACCCGTGCGGATGCCCGTGCGAAAGCCGACAGCTTTCTGGAACAGGTCGGTCTCGCCCCGAGCGTCGGCGACCTTTCGCCGGCGGAGCTCTCAGGCGGCATGCAGAAGCGTGTCGCCCTGGCCCGCGCCATCGCCGCGCAGCCCGACATCATGTTTTTCGACGAACCGACGACCGGCCTGGACCCGATCATGGGCGCGGTGATCGACGGCCTGATCGTGGACTGCGTCAAGCGGCTGGGCAGCACCGCCATCGCCATCACCCACGACATGGCCAGTGCACGGCGCATCGGCGACCAGGCGGCAATGCTGCTGAAAGGACGCATCATTTGGCACGGGCCAGCGAACAGACTGATGGACAGCGGCAGCGCCGAAGTCGATCAGTTCACACACGGCCGCCGCGAAGGTCCGATCCAGATGGAGCTCCTGCGCTGAGACGCACAGCCTGCCTTCTGGCCCTGAGCCTTCTGGCCATAAGCCTTCTGGCACCAGCCGCCGCCCATGCCGGTGCCGCCGAGGAACTCGTCGGCCTGTTCATCCAGGGGTGCGTGCCCTTCGCCGGGAACCCACCGGACCTGCGAGACTGGGCCGCGCGCACCGGCCTGCCGCCGGTGCCCGAGCAGGCCCGCACCGCGTTCCTGCACGGCGCGCCCGGCCAGGTCTTCGACGGTTCAGCCGCCGATGCGAAACTGGTACTGATCTCCTCGGACGACGGCATCTGCTCCGTCGCGACCGACCAGGCGACGCAGCAGCAAGTCTCCGATGCGCTGGAAGCCGGCTTCCAGCAGGCCGGCGTCACCTTCCGCCTGGTGATCGAGCGTGACGACGCCCACATCAGCGCCATCCATGACCGGGAATATCTTGCCACGAAATCCGGCCGAAGCTGGCGAATCCTCGCTGCGACCGTGAAAGATGATAAAGGCGGGGAAGCGATGCTGACGGCCGCGCCGGAGTAACGGCGTGCCTTCATCCGTCCTCGCCGTCTCGAGCCGATCCCAGGTTTCCCCAAGCCTACGCCCTACCGGAGTTCTCCTTGGCTAAGCCCACCTCTCGCTTCGTCTGCCAGTCCTGCGGCGCCGTCACCCCGAAATGGGCTGGCCGCTGCGAGACGTGCGGTGAGTGGAACACCGTCGAGGAAGAAGCCATCGTTGCCCGCCCCGGCCCCGCCGCCAAAGCGCCGGCTGGCCGCGGCGTCGCCTTCGTCGGCCTCGCCGGGAGTGCCGAACCGCCGCCGCGTGCCGCCATCGGCATCGCGGAACTGGATCGCGTGCTGGGCGGCGGCCTTGTCCCCGCCTCGGTCATCCTGGTCGGGGGTGACCCTGGCATCGGTAAATCGACCCTCCTGCTCCAGACCGCCGCCCGCCTTGCCCGTTCCGGCCGCCGCGTCCTGTATGTCTCCGGCGAAGAATCCATCGACCAGATCCGTCTGCGCGCCCGCCGTCTCGGCGTGGCGGACTCCGCGATCGAGCTGGCCGCCGCGATCAACGTCCGCGACATCGTCGCCAGCCTGGAACAGGCCAAGGACACCACACTCGTGGTGATCGACTCGATCCAGACCATGTGGCTGGACGCGATCGAGAGCGCCCCCGGCACCGTCGCACAGGTGCGCGCCTGTTCCTTTGAATTGATCCGCCTCGCCAAAGCCGGAAATTTCGCCCTGGTGCTGGTCGGCCATGTCACCAAGGACGGCGCCCTCGCCGGCCCCCGTGTGCTGGAACACATGGTCGATGCCGTGCTGTATTTCGAAGGCGACCGTGGCCACCAGTTCCGCATCCTGCGCGCGGTGAAAAACCGGTTCGGCGCCACCGACGAGATCGGCGTTTTCGAGATGACCGACGCCGGCCTGGCCGAGGTCCCCAACCCTTCAGCCCTGTTCCTTGCCGAACGGCGCGGCAACATCGCCGGCAGCGCGGTGTTCGCCGGCCTGGAGGGCACCCGCCCGGTTCTGGTGGAAGTGCAGGCCCTGCTCGCCCCCAACCCCAGTGGTTCGCCGCGCCGATCCGTCATCGGTTGGGACAGCAGCCGGCTGTCCATGCTGCTGGCCGTCCTGGAAACGCGCGCTGGCGTGCGGCTGAACCAGACCGACGTTTACCTGAACATCGCCGGCGGACTGCGCGTCACCGAACCGGCCGCCGATCTCGCCGTCGCCGCCGCGATCGCCTCGGCCGCCTTCGAGACGCCCACCAGCCCCGGCATGGTCTATTTCGGCGAAGTCGGCCTGTCCGGCGAGGTCCGTCAGGTCGCACAGGCCGAGGCCCGTCTCAAGGAAGCTGCCAAGCTGGGCTTCGATTCGGCCACCCTTCCCCGCCGCGTGGCGCACGGCAACCGCAAGCTGGCAGCGCCTGAAGGCCTCCGAATGGAGGAAATTGGTCACATCGCCGATCTCGTTACCCGCTTTGCACCAGAATCCGCCAAGAAGAACGCATGATCCGCTTGGCGGCGGGCGTCAGCCAGACGATAACCCCGCTTCATTTCCGACGGCGGTGGCATGACGTGGGTTGACCTCGTGGTCTTCGGGTTTCTGGCGATCTCGGGCCTCCTCGCCTTCGTGCGCGGCTTGGTGCGGGAAGTGCTGGGCGTGGGCGCCTGGGTCGGCTCTGTCGCCGCGGCGTTTTTTGGCCTGCCGATGATGCGGGGCGTCGTGCGCAACTGGTTCTCGACCCCGGAATGGGTCGATCCGGTCAGCTTCATTGTGGTTTTCCTGATTTCGCTGATCATCCTCATGCTGATCGCCCGCGCCATCGGAAGTTTTGTCCGCAGCTCAGCGCTGGGCGGGGTTGATCGAACGTTGGGGCTGGTATTCGGTCTCGCACGGGGTGCGGCGGTGATCATCATCGCCTATATAATTGGACAGATGGTTTTTCCGATCGAACGTTGGCCGGATGCGGTGCTCGATGCCCGCACGTTGACCCCGACCTATGAGGCCGCACGCTGGGTGCGGGATCAGCTGCCTGAGCCTTACCGTCCACACAGGCTCGACCCGCCGCCGGCGGGCCGCCAAGCCACCGCGGAAGCATTGCTGCGCGCCAATCCGCAAGGACGCGCGACCGGCAAGCAACCCGATCGCGAATAGGAGTTGTCAAAGATGGCGTTCAACAGCCGGACTATCGACGACTCGGGCGACGATGACTCCCTGCACGAGGAGTGCGGCGTTTTCGGCGTCTGGAACGTGCCCGACGCAGCCGCTGTCACGGCGCTGGGTCTGCACGCATTGCAGCACCGCGGACAGGAAGCCACGGGCATCACCAGCTTCGACGGCGCCCGGTTCCATTCCCACCGCGGCATGGGCCTGGTCGGGGACAATTTCGGCGACGCCCGCGTCATCGAAAAACTGCCCGGCCACATCGCCATCGGCCATAACCGCTACGCGACGACCGGCGACACAGTTCTTCGAAACGTCCAGCCGCTTTATGCCGACTTCGAGTTCGGCGGCTTCGCAGTCGCCCATAACGGCAATCTGACCAACGCCCATATCCTCCACCGCGCCCTGGTCCGCCGTGGCTGCCTGTTCCAGTCCACGACCGACTCCGAGGTCTTCATCCACCTGATAGCGATCAGCCTGTACTCCACGGTGGTCGACCGGTTGATCGACGCGCTGAAGCAGGTGGTCGGTGCCTATTCGCTGGTCGCCCTTTCTAACGAAGCCCTGATGGGAGTCCGCGACCCGCTGGGCGTCCGCCCGCTGATCCTGGGCCGCATCGGCTCGGAAGGCACCGGCGGCTGGGTGCTGGCCAGCGAGACCTGCGCCCTGGACATCGTCGGCGCCGATTTCATCCGCGATGTGGAACCTGGTGAGATAGTGGTGATCAACGACCAGGGTGTACACAGCGTTAAACCCTTCAACCGCTCCCGCGAGCGCTTCTGCGTCTTCGAATACATCTATTTCGCCCGGCCTGACTCAGTGATGGAAGGCCTGCCGGTCTATGATGCCCGCAAGCGCATCGGCGCCGAACTCGCGCGGGAAGCCGGCGTCCCGGCCGATGTGATCGTACCGGTGCCCGACTCGGGCGTACCCGCTGCGATGGGCTATTCGATCCAAAGCGGCATCCCGTTCGAGCTTGGGATCATCCGCAATCACTACGTCGGACGCACCTTCATCGAGCCGACTGATCACATCCGGCATCTGGGCGTGAAGCTGAAGCACTCGGCCAACCGGCCGGTTCTGGAAGGCAAGCGCGTGGTGCTGGTGGATGATTCCATCGTCCGCGGTACCACCAGCAAGAAGATCGTTGAGATGGTTCGCGCCGCCGGCGCGAAGGAGGTGCATATGCGCATCTCCTCTCCGCCCACCACGAACTCCTGCTTCTACGGGATCGATACGCCGGAGCGGAGCAAGCTGCTCGCGTCCAGCCACACCGTGGAAGAGATGGCCGAGTTGATCGGCGCCGACAGCCTGGCTTTCATTTCGATTGATGGCCTCTACCGTGCGCTGGGCAAGCCGGGACGCGATCCGGACCGACCCCACTACTGCGATGCCTGCTTTACCGGCGACTACCCGATCGCCCTGCCGGACCAGCAGGACAGCGCCGATCGGCAACTGAGCCTGTTGGCAGCGAACCACTGATGGCTGGCTTACCCGACGGCGCGATCGCGCTGGTGACAGGCGCCAGCAGGGGCATTGGCGCGGCCGCGGCCATCGAGTTGGCTCGTCTGGGTGCCCGGGTGGTGATTACCGCCCGGACCCAGGGCGGGCTGGAGGAGACGGACGACGTCATCCGCGCCCTTGGCGGCGAGGCGACGATACTGCCGCTGGATCTTCGGGAAGGTGCCCAGATCGACGCCATCGGCCCGACGCTGTTCCAGCGCTTCGGCCGGCTGGATGTCCTGGTGCATAACGCCGGAGCGCTCGGCAGGCTGACGCCGGTGTCTCATATCCTGCCGGATGACTGGGCCGACGTGGTTGGGGTGAACCTGTCCGCGACATGGCGGCTGATCCGTACCTGCGACCCGCTGCTGCGCCAGGCGCCGGCGGGACGGGCGGTGTTCGTCACGGAAAGCCGGGCGCGGGAGCCGCGGGCGTATTGGGGAGCGATGGGGGCGACGAAGGCGGGCATGGAGCACCTCGCGCTCACCTGGGCGCAGGAAGTGGCCACCACGAAGCTGCGGGTCAACCTGTTCGATCCCGGTCCTGTCGCGACGCGTATGCGGTCCAATGCGTTCCCAGGCGAGGACCGGAGCACCTTGCCGACACCGGAAATTGTAGCGCCCGCACTGGCCGCCCTGTGCATGCCGCGGGAAGAGCGGAACGGAGAACTGGTTCGGTTCGGGTAGCGGAAGGCTGCATTTTCGGCCGCGCCTCGGGCTATCTCAGCCGCGAGGCAAGACCGGCCAAACCGGTACCGATGTTCAGTCCTCGTCGTCGGCGATGGTCATGATGGCGGTCCCGATCGCGATCGAGCCGAAGGTGACGACGAAGCCGAAGGTCAGCAGGGCGAAAGCCAGCCAGCCGCCCTCTGTGTGCAGCACGAGGTCACGCAGCGAACCCAGATTCGTCGCCACCACGCCGATCGCGGCGACCACCCCGGCGACGCAGCCGGCGAACAGGTGGGGGAGGACATAGCGCAGGACTTCCATATGCATGAGATGGTGCGAATCACCACTCCGTTTCCTCGCTTTGGCCTCCTCTCGATGATGTCATTCCGCGAGGCTGATTCAGCGTGATGAAGCGTGCCGGAGCCTCTCATACCGAACCGCGTTGGTGCTGACCTTCTACCCTCGTCAAATTGCGTTGGTGCCGACTTCTACCATCGTCGAGCCGCGTTGCTGCTGACTTCTACCCTCGTCATGGCCCGGC
Source organism: Rhodopila sp. (assembly GCA_031291715.1). GTDB lineage: Bacteria > Pseudomonadota > Alphaproteobacteria > Acetobacterales > Acetobacteraceae > Rhodopila. The sequence continues at coordinate 11,647 of JARLIN010000186.1, forward strand.
GGCAGTCCCGGCCACCTGCCACCGCA
>JARLIN010000187.1 GCA_031291715.1 Rhodopila sp.
GGTAAAGTCCAGCGCATGCGTTCATAAGGTCGAGCGTCTGAACGGATGACCCTGCCCTACCCTCTCCGCCTGAGCTGCGCCGCCTGCCGCTTCATGAATATGCCTGCCTGGACCTCGATGTCAGTTTTGGCGATGAACTCACCGAAGCCATTGGCAGCCAAAGCCTCAAGGATGACGGACTTCATCGATGCAACACTCCGGCGACCTGGATCGTCCTTTCTGTTTCCGACTTCCGCCAGCAGCGCACGTTTCAATCGCCGGGGCACCTCGATCGTCAGGACTTCGGTCGGCTCGGTAGGTTCAGGTGGTGCAGGTGCCTCAGTCACGAACCCGGGTTGAACGAGAGCTTCAACCTTTGGCGGCTCAATGCGCCTGACAGGCACGCGCAGGTCAGGGCGCGGCGGAGGCGGTATCGGCTCCGTAGAATCGTCTTCGAGGGACCCTAGATCCGGAGTCACCAGTTTCGCGTTCATGCGGATTCCTTCACCGCCTCAACGATCTGAGCCAGAGTGTCCCGAACCTCTCGATACACGGCGTTCAGATTTACCGATGCGCCCCCTTTCGGGTCCTCGAACATAGGTGCGATCCGGCTGAAGCTCGCGCGCTTGAACGCCGTCCGCTCGAACACCGGCGTCTTGAGCTTCGGCAACTTGGCATTCTCCAGGGCTTCTTCGATCACCCTCTCCACTTCCGGCCGAAACCCCGTCGAAGCTCGGCTGATAACAATGCGAAACGGTATTGTTCTCCGTGCGCTCTTCCCGGCTTGCACGACATGACGGGCAGTCGAATGACAGCTCTTCAAGTCGTCGTTCGATGGCTGGACGGGAATAAGGACGAGGTCCGCGTAATGGATGGCATGGATCATCGCGACGCTTGCGGATCCCTGCAGGTCGCAAAGCACGACGTCCACCGCCTCGCCGAGAGTCTGAATTACGTCGCCGATCGAATCTTGATCTGCTTGTGGGGCAAGAACAATCGCCGCCTGTGGCACGATCGATGAGCTTCGATCCCAAACCGCGACGGTCAGGCCGGGGATGTCATCTCGGCCGGTCCAGACCTCCCTCCCCCCTTCCCGGCTCCGGTCGGCGAAGAATTCGCTGGAATGCTGTTGGATGAGATCAGCGTCCACGATCCCGACTTTGTAGCCGTCAAGTGCGAAGAGAATCGCGAGATTACGGACGAGCGTAGATTTCCCGCTTCCGCCCTTCTGGCCAGCGACCGTTATGACCGACATAAGTCCAAACCTCCAAGCGTTCGTACTTTCGAGCGTCCGAAGCATCAAGGGTCAGTGCGCTCGGCGGTTCGCATCTAGCTTTGGGTCCATTGGATTCGCAAGTTATAGGGTTCAAGGGGTCGATGGTACATGCCTTTGAACGTTTATGCGTCTGAACGTCCGGACCGATGTTGGGTCGAAGTTTCGAGCGTCGGAACGCTCAAGCGTTCGAACGCTCGGCCATTCGAATTAGTATAAAATTTGGCGCTCCGCTTTACCGCTTGCGGGAAGGGAAGCGGTTCGCGCGCGATCGCGGCACGGCCCCGGCAGGCGAATCGCTTGAACGTCATGCGGTCTGACGGATGATGGTTTCCAGGTAATCGACGTTCCATCCGGCGCGTTTGCGGCGGTTCTTCAGGCTGATCGTTGGTTTGGCCCGCGAAAGCAGATTGAGCGCGGTATGGCGAATGATGGCCATGTTTTCCGGTCCCTGGCCGGTCCTGAAGCGTGCCATGTCTTCGCGAAAGATCACATCCAACACCCAGTGCAGCCGGTTCTCCACGCCCCAGTGCGCCCGCACAACGCGAGCGAAAGCAAGCGCGCAAAGAGCCATCGAGCATACCGTGTCTCACGCTCGATCTTTCCGTTTCGTTCGACCTCGCTTTCAATCCGGCCGATCATGGCGAGATCCGGGAATACGGGTTCGCCCGGATAATGCCGGTCCGATGTCATCCAGTCGACCTTGTGACAGACCGTGTGCCGGCGGGTTTCGAGCCGCCCTCCGGTCAGGTCCACTGTCTCATTCGTTTCGAACGACACATCGTCCGGCAGATCGGTGAACAATTGCTCGACATCGGCATACACAGCCGGCCAGTTCTTCTTCAGTGACATGCAATAATTGCCGCCGCCATCACGGATCGCGCGAGCGATATCGGTCTGGGTTCCCATGGCGTCCATGGTGACCAGAGCACCTTTCAGATCGAGATGCTTCAGCAGCAGCGGAATGGCGGTGATTTCGTTGGATTTCTCCTCGGTTGCCTGTTGTCCGAGCACGATCCGTTGCCGCGCCGCCCAGGCCGAGACGAGATGCAGCGGATTGCGGCCTTTCCGCCGATCGTGACTGCGTCGCGAGGTCTTGCCATCTATGGCAATGATGTCGGGGTCATCGTCGCGGAGGTCGCTGATCCAGGCCAGGAAGCAGGCCTTGAACAATTCCGGGTCCAAGGCCGCGAACACGTCACACAACGTGTCGTGGCTGGGGATACCGCTGGCATGACGGTAGAAACGCCTGAGGAATGCCAGATGTTCGCTCCCCCACAGCGTGGTTTCAACGAAATCGTCCGCACCGGCGATCGTCGCGGATAACACCAGAAGCAAGATTTCAGGTAAGGGATACAAGACCTTGGCGTGCTGACGCGGGTCAGACAGGACAGCGAAGTGGTCCAGCAACGATGCGTTGACCGGGGCAGCCATGGGAACCTCCATCGATGAGGCTCCCTACGAATCGAACTTTAGGCCGCGCCGGAAGCTACCCCTTCAATTCAAGCGATTGCCCTGACGGCCCCGGCATGAGACGTTGCGCGGTCACACACCGACTTGCTGCACTCCGGGCTCTGCGCCGAGTAAGCTGAAATCGGCAGATCGTCTGAAGGACGCACAGCGCAGGTCAGAACTCCGCTCACGCCAGCTGCGGACTTTCACAGTTCAGTATCAGGGGAGGGGGGTTAGAAGTGCGAACTGGGCCACGAAGCGCCGGGCGATCTCAACCGCTTCGCGCGCTTCCTCCGGCGAAGGGTTGTCCTCCGGCGCGGTCTGGTAGTCCGAGCTCGACTTGTAATGATAGGCTGTCGTCAGAAATGCGCGAAGCTCCGGGTCTGATCTGTCGTCGTCCTTCGACAATCGGAAAAACTCGGTTTGCACGCCGCCGTGGGTTTTGGCGTTGCGGCCGTTCCGTTCAAAGGTATATGCCCGGGCCACATGGAAGCAGGCGAGGTAGGCGGTTCGAGCGGCGTGATCATCCAGACCGGCATCGAGCATCTTATCGGCATCGCCGAGCAGTTTGATCGCGTAGGCGATGAATTCGGCCGTTTCGGGTTTCACAGGGTCAAACCGTCCCGCCTGATCTCATGCATGAGCGGAGTGCGAGCATCGTAGTCGGATGTCCGAAAGGGGATGGCTTCGAAGAACGGGCCGCCGGCGTCGAGGAACTTGAGCCGCAGACGAGCGAGGCGTTCCCACTCAGTCCGGCGGTCGGGCATATCCCTCAGGAACACTGCCACATCGTAATCGGAATCCTCGCTGGCGTCGCCGCGGGCGCGGGAGCCAAAAAGCACCACACGATCGAGCGTGGGGCCGTAAAGCTCCGAGAGTGCCTTGCGGAAGCTCCGAACGATGGGATCAATGACAACGTCGCCGTCCATACAACTACTCTACCACAAACAGCCTTCCCTGTCCGCTATGCCGGGCATACTTGCGCGAACAAATGGGAGAGGAAGGCCTCACTGTCGATCTCCCTTGCGCATTTCAGTATGACCCTTGGGAGTTCAGTGGATCCGTTACCTTCTCGATGACATCTCGCGCAGCGCCGTTTCGTATGCGGCGTTGATGCGGGTCATCTGCTCGGGTCGGCCGCCCTTGTCCGGATGGTAGCGAAGCGCCAGCCGGGTCATCGCCCGCCGCGCCGCAGCCGTGTCGGCGTTGGGCGAGACGTCGAGAATTTCGCGCCAACTGAATTCCGCCTCCTCCAACGAAATCGTCAGGGACTCTGGTGAGACGTCCTGGAGCGTGACCGCGAGCAGGGCGGCCCATCGGGGCACAAGGGCACGTCCGCGCGTCCAGTTGTTGACCTGACGGGCGGTCAAGCCGGTGAGGCGGGCGAAGCTGGCCTGACTGACGCCGGCACGAGCCAGAAGGGCGGCAAATTCCGTGTGTAAGAGCGCTCGCATACGCTCTTATTATGGAACTCAGTTCCATTCAGAAAGCCTCAAGGCCTATAAGGGAGGGGCGTCAGGCGCGATAACACCGGTTATCGCGCCTGGTGCAATTAGTTGGCTTGCTTTCCGCCAACACCCGGCCAAATCTCCGCCGCGATGACCGAGTCACAACCCGATTCCGCGCCCGCCCGACCGGGCGCGGTCGTCGCCCGCCCGCGGGAAACCGCCGTTTCTTCGCCGCCGGAACCGGCCATGCTCACGGTGGACGGCGCGGCCGCGCTCGACGCCGCCCAGGAACTCGCCCGGAACGCCGCGGCGCCGGCGACGTTGCGCGCCTACAAGGCTGACTGGACGCATTTTTCCGCCTGGTGCGCGGCGAAAGGCTTTGTCCCGGTGCCGGCCGCGCCCGAAGTCGTCGGCGCCTACCTCGCCAGCCTGGCGGACACCCATGCGCCGTCGACGATCCGCCGGCGGTTGGCGGCGCTGGGAAAAATGCACCGCTATAACGATCTGCCCTGGAACGCCGCGCATGGCGCCATTCAGGGACCGCTTCAGGGGTTGCTGCGCCGGCACGGCAGGCCACCCCAGAAGGCCGCCGCCTTGACGCTGGCGATGCTGCGCCAGTTGCTCGCCACCTGCGACCGCACCGCGCGCGGCCGGCGCGACCGCGCGTTGCTGTTGTTCGGCTTCGCCGGCGCGCTGCGCCGCTCCGAGCTGGTGTCTCTCACTGTCGAGGACGTGAGGGTGGACGCCGACGGGCTGCGCCTCCGGATCCTCCGCGGCAAGACCGACCAGGAAGGGCAGGGGGCTGAGATCGGCCTGCCGCGCGGCCGCCACGCCGAAACCTGCCCGCTGCGCGCGTTCGAGGACTGGCAGGCGGTCGCGCAACGCAACGCCGGGCCGCTATTTCGCAAAGTCAGTACGCGCGGGCGGATCGGTGGCGACCCGCTGCATCCGGACGCGGTGCGCCGAATTCTTGTCCATCGGCTCCGCATGGCCGGACTGACGCCGGAGGGGTTCGACCGGCTGAGCGCGCATGCGCTGCGCGTGGGCTTCATCACCGAGGCGTACGCCAAGGGCGTGCGCGATGAGGACATCATGGCCCACACGCGGCATCGCGATCTGCGCACGATGCGTGGCTACGTGCGCCGCGCCGGGCTGGTGACCGAAAGCCCGGCCGGAATGCTCGATCTTTGACGGTTCCTTTCCAGTTCCCCTGGGATACCGATCCGGCGCCGATTGTCACCCCGGCGCCGCCGGATGCTTCCAACCCCGCGCCGAAACGGCGGGGCCGGCGGCCCATCGCCCCCACGTTCCCATCAACCAACGCGGCACCGGCCTGGCTCTGGCACCATCTGACGATCAGTGGGCCGGCGGCTGACGTCGCGGCATTCGCGGACGCGGCACGTGGACCCGGGGTGATCCCGTGGCACCTGGACTATGCTCAGATCGAAGAAGACATTTTTCATCGCGCGGTGGCAGGGCGAGGCGGCCCGACGGGCCTGTCGATCGAGGGATGTCACATTCTCGCGCGGCAGTTTCGCCAGCGGATTGAGTCGCGTGACGAAAAAGCCGTGGCGTTGATCGGTCAAGGCCGGGCCTGCCCTTTCGACCTCCACGTACTCCTGCCGATCCCGGCGGAGATTCTTCAGCGTGGGCCGACTGACCCACAGTCGCTGGACTGGCTGGCGCGGCACTGGGGGACGCGAGACCCTCTTCGCAAGATTGTCGCGCGTCCGAACCCATCGGCCGGCCGGCGGCTGCCTGGAGGCCACGCCGTGATCTCCTATGGGTTCTTCTCCTCCGGGGAAACGCCGCGCGCGGTGGTGACTCAATTCGTCGCCCGCTGGCCCAGGTTACGGTTCCTGTTGACGCCGCTTCCGGCGGGCTGACCGCGCCGGTCATGGAAGCCGCCGCCGCCACTGGAACGACGGACCAAGGGGAGGGTGGTCGGACGCCGTGGCTCAGCGTCGACGGTTACCATGGTTCGCTCGAGGAGTTGTTGACCCTGGCGCGATCGCGCCGGATCGATCTGGGAAAAGTTCCGCTGCTGGGTCTGGTCGACCAACTCGTGGCGGCCGTGCGGGACGCACCGCCGGCGACGCCCATGGGCCTGAGGGGCGACTGGGTGGTCATGGCGTCCTGGCTGGTGCAACTGCGCTCGCTCCTGCTGCTTCCAGCTGACGCTCCCGCGCATCAGGCAGCCGAAGACGCGGCGGATCATTTTCGAAATCGCCTGTCCGAACTGGGAGAAATCCAGGCGCTCGCCGCCTGGCTGGATCGAAGGCCGCATCTCGGGCGCGACGTGTTCACTCGGGGACAGCCGCCTGAAGAGATCGACCTGTTCGTAGAAGGCGGACCCGAGGTCGATGTTATCGAATTTCTCTGGGCCAGCATGGCGTTGTTCGACGATGGCGACCCCGGCCCGGACATTTCCGAAACATATCGCCCGCGGCGGCGGGATCTTTATTCCGTTCCGGAGGCCCGCGCGCGGATTCTGAAACGTTTGGCGGAGGCGCCAGATGGGCTGCCACTCGAACAGCTCCTGCCGGAGGATTCCGCGACGGCCGGGAGCTCCGCCGAGCCAGCGCTGAAGCAACGCGCGGCCTGGACCAGTACGTTCATCGCCAGCCTCGAACTGGCGAAGCAGGGGGAGGCGGCATTGGCGCAGGAAGATCGTTTCACCGCCATTCACGTCAGGCCGGCGCCGGTGGAAACACCGACCTGACGTGTCGTGCCGCTCGGGTGGCCGTCCGCGCGGCACGTGCCTGTTTGTTGCGTTCGATTTTGGATGTCTCGCGAAGCCGCGCCGCCTCAAGCATGACGGCGTTGTGGCGGTCAGCGGCATTCGCCGGATTGGTGCCGCGTAGAACACCTGACGACAACGTTTCGATATAGCCTCGGCCCAGATCCTCTCGGCCACGGGCGGGGGCGAAGTTCACGGCCGTCCCAAACATGAGGCGGTGAATTTCATCATACAGCATCGCTTGTTCCTGGACCGCGTCGTTCATGCGCAGTGACGGGGCTTTGGCGAGCGGCGCGCCGCACTTGCAGCACAGAAACCCAAGCGACGGCACCGTTGACGATAAAAGATCCACCAATGCGCCACACTTCCAGCAGGCGTCAAAAAGGAGGCAGCCGTCCCGGAAGCAGACCACCTCGAAGGAAAACCGCCATCCGCGCCGCAGATAGGCCGAGGTGACGCCTCCAAGGCAGACGGGACAATACTGGACGATCGGCACCGCGCGATGCCGGCCGCCGCGATATCGGTTCAGGACAAGGTCCCCATGTCGAAGTAGCAACTGTTGGACCTGCTCCCGTTTGTCGTCGGTTCGTGCCTCGATGTCGGCGCGCATCGTTCCGCGCCGTAGATACGCGGGCGATTGGCCGGACAGGTGGGCCAGGCGCGCGATCGCCGCATCGTCGATGTCCCGGTCCACATCCGCCAGACGGACCCCGATCGCGTCGACCGCGAAGCGCCGTGGCGGCGCGCCCATCCCGCGCGTGGTTCGCCAGAGCCAACTCGATAGGAGTTCGTCCGGCATCCGATGCGGACGGTACGGCCAGAGTGTCGCGCGCCGTCGTTCCGGCAGGGCCTCCATCTCCAACCCCTCGCCGAGGATTGGGGGCGGTCCATCTGCTCGCCCGCGGCGTTTCGACCAGCGACCGACCGCGTCACGGAACCGAGGGAAGAGATCGAGACTTTCGCTTGTATCCATAACCAGCAACCGGCAGATCTCGTCGCGCACGGCCGGGTCGTCGTCGGGGAGCAATGCGTCGATGTCCTGGCGCAGCCGGACAAGGAGCGCCGCGCCGAGGTTGAACTGGTCGATGCTAAAATCGCTCCGATGAGGCCAGTGCTTCGAGGGTCGCCGGCGTGGTGGTGCTGACCCTGTCGAGCATGGCGCGGTCGATCCGCTCGTGTCCCGTTCGGACCGCTTCCACCGCGGCCTGCCGCAACAATCGTGTGACGGCACCAATGAGCCCGTCAGCACGCGCGAGAATATGCGCCGCGAGGTCGGGATCGGTGAGGTTGGACGGAGCGCGTAATGGCAACCGCCGCGCGAATGTATGGAGGAGCCGCCAGTAGTCTTCGTCCTCGATCCGCCATCTGGGTAGTGTCATCAACTCGAGGCGGTTCGCGAATTGCTCGTCCTGCCGTAGGACATAGGCGATCTCCCGCGTCGCGAAGCAGCCGAGCGACACCCCAACGACCGACCCGATCTCCCGCAGCTCCACAAGCATCGAAGTCACGCCGGACCCTCGGACGTCGTGCAGATCGTCGATCAGCAACAGGCGCAGGCCCACGGCGAGCATGGTCCGATACGTTTCCAGGCGTAGCTGCGCGGTGCTTTCACGGCGGCCGGCCGGTTGTCCCAGAGCCGCGCGAATGGCGGACAGCAGTTGTGGGATCCGCGGGCCATTGGGCGCCTGGATCATCGTGACCGGAATCCTGGAAATTTGGGCTCCGGGGTCTTCCGGCGGCAGCATGCGCGCGACGAAACGACGGGCAATCGCTGTCTTGCCGTTGTTGCTTGCACCAACGATGAGCAGGTTGTCTGGTCGCTGGCGCCGTTCCGAGCGAAGAATGCGCTCCAGTTCGCTGATGGCGTTCTGGGCGCGTCCATAACCAATCCAGCGATCCCGGTCGATCGTCGCGATTCGGCGTTCGTCAGGCAACAGCAGGCCCGGACGCACGGCCTCATCCAGGTGCGCGGTATCGCCGCCCGGGGTCATCTACAGGTCCTCGACGTCGGCGAACGGCTCAATGGTCGCGGGTGGCATCGGCGCTCGCGGCGATGGCAACGGGAGTTCAGCCGTCGTTCGGGTGGCGGTGACATCGTCACCCGAAACTGGCGCCGCCGCGGCACGCCGTGCCTGCCGTGATCGTTCGGCCTTCATACGAGAGGTCGCGGTTCGGCCCCGCTCCTCGACCGCGCGGACCTGTGAAACGGCTTCGAACAAGCGCGTTTCGGTTCGGTCCTCGGCCTTGAGCGCCTGTAGTTTCCGTCGCGCCGCGACGCTCTCCGCCAGCGTCATGTCGGCGCGCGGTACACGGTAAGGCACCGAGACGTACTCGCCATCCGCGTCATCGACGACCCAGACAATTGCCAGGCTGCGCGGGTCGTAGACCACGACGCGCTCGATCTTCTTCTGGTTTTGCCGCTTCCACATCCCCAGCAGGTCGCGTGCGCTGTAATCGACGCGGAACAGTCGGAATCCGGTTCGAACCAGACGGCGGCGCTCGTACGGCAAAAAGTCGAGCAACAGGCGCTCCGCGGGAAGGAGAGGCGGGATCCGCTGATCGTCGGAGAGGTCAGGACGCAGGTACCAGGCGAGATAGCGATCGAGTGGGCGGTCGCCGATACCGTCGTGGGTGCTGTGATTGTAGTGGTCGATCTCGAGCACCACGACCTGCTCGAGTTCCGGTAGGCTCAGGCAGGCCAAACGGTCCGGCTCAGCGTCGCCTCGCTCATTGATGCTGCTGAACGTCGTGCCCCGCCGCTCGTGGATGCGCCGCATCATCGTGCCGATCAGCCGCTCGATCGTGCCATGATGTTCGGGATGACCTTTCTGTCGCACCTTCGATCTGATGCCGTGCAGGCGGAGGCCGCGTTGGATGCCTTTCGCCTCGTTTTCCGGACCCTGGTCGAATTCAAGGATGAGCGGCTTGCCCCAGACCGGCCAGTGAACGCTGGTGAGATCACGCTGTGCCAGCCAATCCCGCTTGGGCAGGCACGCGTAAGCGAGGCAGGTAGCGACCGTGATCGTGGACGCGCTCTGTAGCGAGACCGAGAACCCGAGAACCGTCCGACTGTAGATGTCGATCGCGAAGGTGATGGTCGGACGGCCAATGACCGTACGTTGCGTCTCGGCAACAAGGCGAATGTCGCAGGGGGTGCTGTCGATTTGGACTCTTTCCCAGGGAGCGGCGGCGCCGGGATGGGCGCCTGTCAGAAGAGCGAGCGACCGGGCTTTCCCCGACCCCTCGCGCCGGCGTGCCAGCCAAACCTGATCGCGCGCCCGGACCCGTGCCTTGACCGCTTTGGCGGACGGGGATGGGAGGGCAGCAGCTGTGCAACGACCCGCGACTTCGCGGACCAGGCTCTGCAGACCGGGCCGACCCGGTTTGGCATAGTGCTGGTCAATGGACTGTCGGATGATCGTCTCGATTCCCATGCACAGGCGCTTCGCGCGAGGGGCGCGGTGGCTCGGCAGAAATGCCGCACTCTCCAGACCGTGCATTCGTGATCGCCGAAGCAATCCCCAGACGTGGCGTGGCGTTACGCCGAGTGACACCGCGGCCGTCGCCACGTCGGCGCTTGTTCTCGACGGCTTCCCGGCCAATGCAGTGACCAGGTCATGCCGGCGCGTGGCCTCGATCCAGTCGCCCTCGCTGTAGGCCAACTCATCGGTCACGAGCAGTGGAGGCGCCACCGCAGGACAGGTTTCAGGAAACCGGATCGCCAGCGGGTCGACCGATACTTCCGACCCCGTGTCCGACCTCAACAATACCGCCTCGATGCCCAACACGCGGAGCACCCGCCAGGGCGAACCGGCATATTCGACCAGATTTCCGACGCGGATCCGTGATGACACCCCATCTCACACTGAAGCGATAAAGGGACAATACGCCGTACACTGAAATCGTAAGGGGTACAGTTCCGTGAAATCGCCAAGGGTCAACACCTTGATTTCGTTATCCCGGCGCTGAAGTTCATGAGGAAGATCGACA
>JARLIN010000188.1 GCA_031291715.1 Rhodopila sp.
GATGCGGGCGCCTTTCAAGGGCTGGGATTTGCCGAATTCTTCCCGGATCGCCATCAGGCCGGGCATTTCGTCCTCGGCCATGCTGATTTCCTTGCGGCCCCACTCAGCGAGGGAAAGGTCCTTAACCTTGAAGTCGTGGAATGTCGGCGCGTCGGCCATGCGTGCAGCTCCTGCTTGGTCGCGGCGCTATATAAAGATATCTGCATGTTTGCAAGAAGAGTCGGGCCGACGGCTCATACCAACGGCCCGAAGTATCGACTCTTCAGTCGAATGGCGGGCCGCTGGTATTCTGTTGATTTCGCGCGCGGCCGCCCCACCAACCCCACGCGCATGCCAGTCGACCCTTCGGGCCGCTGGTATTCTGTTGATTTCGCGCGCGGCCGCCCCACCAACCCCGCGCGCATACCAGTCGACCCTTCGGGCCGCTGGTATCAGACCGGGATGAACTTCACCCGCCTTCCGTCCACCCCAAGGGCAACCCGTCCCTGCTTCAGCAGCAGCGCGTCATCACCGAACACCTCCCGCCGCCAGCCGTGCAGCGAGGGAACGTCCGGATTATCCTCCAGCGCCAGGCGATCGATATCGTCCGAACTCGCGACCAGTCGGGGCGCCACATGATGCTGCTCGCATTTCGCCGCCAGCAGGACCTTCAACAGCGAGACGAGTGCCGCGGACGGACGCGCATTGTCGCGTTGCTGCGGTGCCGGGGGCAGATCGGCATCAGGCACGCGACGGGCAGCGGCCAGAACCTCCAGCAGCGCCACCCCGGAACGGCCTTCCGCGAATCCGCGCGTCACGCCGCGGACCCGGGCCAGCGCCTCCGCATTGGTTGGCGCCGTGGCGGCGATCTCCAGCAAGGCTTCATCCTTCACCAGCCTCTGGCGCGGAATGTTGACGCGCTGGGCCTCTCTCTCCCGCCAGGCGGCGACCTCTTTGAGCACATGCAGGAAGCGCCGATTGGTGGAGCGCGGACGTAGCCGCTCCCAGGCGGTTTCAGGATCGGTGCGGTAGGTGGCGGGATTGTTGAGGATCGCCATTTCTTCCGCGACCCAGCCTAGCCGCCCCTCCTGCTCAAGACGGCGCTCGAGGCGGACATACACCTCCCGCAGGTAGGTGACATCGGCAGCCGCGTAGGCGGTCTGTGCATCCGACAGCGGACGTATCGACCAGTCGCTGAAGCGATGCGCCTTGTCGATGGTGCCGCCGGTCAGGTTGGAAACCAACGCGTCGTAGCCAACCTGGTCACCGAACCCGGCGACCATCGCGGCGACCTGGGTATCGAACATAGGACGTGGGACGTCGCCATAACGCTGGACGAAGATCTCAATGTCCTGCCGGGCAGCGTGGAACACTTTCGTCACGGCCTCATCGGCGAACAGGACGCCGAGGGAGGCAAGGTCGATTCCATCCGCCATGGCGTCGATGACCGCGACCTCCTTCTCGCCGGCGATCTGCACCAGGCACAGCTCCGGCCAATAGGTGCGTTCGCGCATGAATTCGGTATCGACGGTGATAAATTCCTCGGCGTGCATGCGCTGGCAAAGCGCATCCAGGGCGTCGGTTGTGGTGATCAGCGTGGGCTGCGGGAAATCGGTGCGGGAGGGTCTGGCCATCCGGCGCTTCTACACGGGTGTGTGCGAAAGGCCAAAAGAACCGTCTCTGTACGTCCGCCGATGAAAAATGGCCCAAAAACTCCAAAGGACCCTCGAAGGGTCCCTTGGCGATGCTGCCACGATGTAGCGCATATTAACTCCCGTTACCGGGCGGCGGTCACCCAATTCTGGGGCCGGGTTTTATATACGCAATCGGGCCGCCGGGAACAAGAAAATACCGCGACATCAGGGGGCGACCGGCGGTGCATCGGGCAGCGCCCGGAGCATGAGACGTACGACCTCGTCAAAGTCGCTCGGCTTCATCCTGGGGACACCGCCATCCATCTGCACCAGCCGCGCGCAGGACACCGCATAGACGTGATTGCAAACGGCCCAACTGTCGATCGCCGGTTTCCTGGGATTGGGGTTCTCCGTTAGCTTATAGGCCCATTTATTGCTCCCCTGTGGCTTCGTTGTCAGCGGCACGACAAGGGCCGGACCATCCAGCCGGTTGTCACGCGACACGATCACGACGGGCCTGTTCTTGTAGAACTCCGGTCGGAGGGCATCCCGCCAGAAACGGCACCAATACACTGCCCGGATTTTCGGCGCGGATGCCAAAACCACCCGTCCGGCAGGCGCGGCCGGTTCGTCGTCCAGGTCACGGATGGCCGCTCCGCGATCCAACACGGAGACCATAACGGGTCTTCGCGGCTCGGACGTGTCCGATTGGGGAAGCGCGGCGTGGTCGCTCGCGTATCCAGCCCGAGGAGGTCGCATTTGGCTCCCACACGCATCAGTCGCAATCCTCGGCAGCTTTCCCTATTCGGATTAACGACTCGTAAACGGACATCCGCCCACGTCGCCCGACTCGCATGCCTGTTGCAGGCCACGGCAATCGCGGTTAAGAGTCCATTCATGTCCCACGGCGCGCTCTTCGTGAACCTGACTGTCGACGCTTCTGCGTCCGGTCCCGCGCGTGCGACTGGCATTCCCCCGTCCGGCCTGCTCCTCCTCCTTCGACTTAGCCGCCCCTGAGCGTCTCGCCGGGTTGCTGAACGCCGGCTTCGCTCAGGGGAACCCCTGAGGCTATTGTCGCGTCAATCTCTCCCCGAGGAACCACCAATGAGCATCACCCATCCCAGCTTCGGTAAGCTGGACGACGACCGCATCATCATCTTCGACACCACGCTGCGCGATGGCGAGCAATCGCCCGGCTTCTCCATGAACCTGCAGGAGAAGATCCGGATGGCGGAGGCGCTGACCGAGTTGGGCATCGACGTGATGGAGGCCGGGTTCCCGATTGCTTCCCCCGGCGACTACGAAAGCGTCAAGGCGATCGCGGAAACGGTTGGCCAGCGCGACGACAGCCCGGTGATCTGCGGCCTGGCGCGATCCGGCCGCGAAGACATCACCCGCGCCGCCGACGCTGTGCGGGCGGCGAAACGCAAGCGCATCCACAGCTTCATCTCCACCAGCCCGCTGCACATGAAATACAAGCTGCGGATGGAACCGGAGGAGGTTCTGCAGGCGGTGTCCGACAGCGTCGAGCTGGCCCGTTCCTTCACCGACGACGTGGAATGGTCGGCTGAGGATGGCACCCGCACCGAACCGGATTTCCTGTGCCGTTGCGTCGAGGCCGCGATCAAGGCCGGTGCAACGACGATCAATATCCCCGACACGGTCGGCTACGCACTGCCGGAGGATATGGAGCGCATCTTCACCATGGTGCGCACCCGCGTGCCCGGCGCCGACAAGATCATCCTGTCCACCCACAACCACAATGACCTGGGCCTGGCCGTAGCCAACACCTTGGCGGCGATCCGCGCCGGCGTCCGGCAGGTGGAGGCCACCATCAACGGCATCGGTGAACGAGCCGGCAATGCGTCACTCGAGGAGGCGGTGATGGCGATCCGCACCCGCAATGACGCAGTGCCGTTCAAGAATAACATCAAGACGCCGAATATCCTGCGCGTTTCAAAAATGCTGGCGGCGATCACCGGCTTCGACGTGCAGCCGAACAAGGCGATCGTCGGCCGCAACGCCTTCGCGCACGAGGCCGGCATCCACCAGGACGGCGTGCTGAAGCATGCGGGCACCTACGAAATCATGCTGCCGGAAAGTGTCGGCTGGCAGAAATCCAGCCTGGTGATGGGCAAGCACTCCGGCCGGGCGGCGTTCCGCGATAAGCTGAAGACGATGGGATACACCATCGGCGACAACAAGCTGAACGACGCATTCCGTCGTTTCAAGGACTTGGCCGATCGCAAGAAGGTCGTGTTCGATGAGGACATCGTGGCCCTGGTCGACGACGAGGTGATGCGCGACCACGAGCGCATCCGCTTCGTCTCGCTGGATCTGCATGCCGGGTCGAAGGGACCGGCGCGAGCCGAGCTGGAACTGGAAGTGGACGGCGTGGTCCAATCCGCCTCATCCACCGGCGACGGCCCGGTGGATGCGACGTTCAAGGCGATCCAGGCGATATTCCCGCATACCGCGAATCTGGTTCTGTTCTCGGTCGGCGCGGTGACCGAGGGCACGGACGCCCAGGCGAAGACCACGGTGCGCCTGGAGGAGAACGGCAAGATGGTCGATGGCCAGGGGGCGGATACCGATACGATCGTCGCTTCAGCCCGGGCTTACGTCCATGCGCTGAACAAGCTGCTGGTCAAGCGGCTGCGGACAGAGCCGGCGGCGCTATCCGCCTGACATCCGGCTGGGGTTTGGTATCGGTGTTCCTTGGGACACCGGTACCGCCGCCTCAGTTATATCCCCAGAACCCACTCTCACCCTTCTTCGGCCCGTAGCTCGGCCCATATTGAGTGCCGGATGTTGGTACCCCCGGTGTAGGCGGCGAGTCCGGCTCAGCCGCCGGGCCCGGAGTGGGGGCGGCGCCAGTGCCCGGCCCGGTGATGCCATAGGATCGAGGGTCGCCAGAACAGGCGGCCAGGGCGATCAAGAAACCAAGAACAAGCATGGTACGCATGGCGCGACTTTGCGCCAATCGCGCCGCACCTGTCCACCGCCTCTCCACCGACATCTGTAATGTCGCTGCTTCGGGCCAGCGCTGACCCAGGCTCACTCTCAATCCTCGTCTTGGCCCGGCCATCCCCGTCATGACGCGGCTATCCTCGTCATGGCTCGGCTAACCTCGTCATGGCCCGGCGACAGTCCGGGCCATCTCCCACAGCACGGTACTGGCTCAGATGGCCCGGACTGTCGCCATGCCATGACGGATGGGCAATAGTTATGGGGTAATCTTTCCGCCGCTTTGTATCACCCCCGCATGAACGCGTTCACCGCCGGGGTCGCGAGTGTTTCATCCAGGTAATCGAAGGTTCCGTGGTCGGCGACCTCCCTCGCCGCGTTCACAAGGCCGGTCATCGCCGCGCGATACAACGATGTGGCCAAGCTGACCCGCTTCACCCCCGCCTCGGACAAAGCGGCCACGGTGAAGGATTTGCCTTTGATCCCGCCCATGAAGTTGACCGGGCGCGACAACGCCGCGCAGACGGCGCGAACCGCTTCAAGATCCGGCAGTCCGGGCGCCATCAGCACGTCGGCGCCGGCGGCCTCGAACGATCGCAGCCTCCGGATGGTGTCATCCAGATCCGGATTGCCGCGCAGGTAGTTCTCGGTCCGCGCGGTCAGGGTAAAGGGAAACGAGACGGATCGTGCCGCTTCCACCGCCGCGACGATGCGCTCCTGGGCATGAGAGGCATCGAAGAGCGGTCGTTGCGGATCGCCTGTCGCATCCTCGATCGATGCCCCGACCAGGCCGATTTCCGCGGCAAGCCGGATCGTCTCGGCGGCGGCCTGGGGCGCATCACCGAAACCCTTCTCCAGATCGGCCGAGACCGGCAGATCGGTGGCGTCCACGATTGCCTTGCTATGGGCGAGAGCCTCGTCGCGAGTTACCATGCCATCGCGCCGGCCAAGCACACCGGCACAGGCTCCGCTGGAAGTGGCCAGCGCCTTGAAACCAAGCGCCGTGAGAATGCGGGCGGAGCCTGCGTCCCAGGCATTGGCGATGACGAATGTGCCGGGCGCTTCATGCAGGGCACGGAAGATCTCGGCTTTTTCGGTCTGGTTGGACATCATTCAGCCGCCTTGCGTTCGTTCAGGACTTCTCCGGTATGCTCTCCCAGACGTGGGGCTGCGCGTCTGACCGAACCCGGCGTCGCGGACAGTTTGACACTGACGCCCATGGTGCGGAACGGGCCGGTGACCGGATGGTTGGTCTCGACCACCATATCCCGCGCCAGGATTTGCGGATCTGTATAGACCTCGTCGTAATTCAACACCGGGCCAGCGGGGATTCCCAGTTTTTCCAGGGCATCCAGCCAGTGGGCAGATGGTTGCGTTCGTAACTTGTCGGCCAGGCGTTCCACCAATGCATCGTTGTGCTTTACGCGTTCCGCATTGCTGGCGAAGCGCGGATCAGCAACCAGTTCCGGGGCACCGACAAGTTCGCAGAACTGGGTGAAGAATTTCTGCTGCGAGGCACCGACGGTGATATAGCCGTCGGCGGTCTGAAAGCACTGGTAGGGAGAACTTCCGCGGTGCGCCTGGCCAATTCGCTCAGGACGAGTACCGGTGGCGAAATAGTGGGCGGATTCGTAAACCGCCAGAGACGTGGCAGCTTCGAGCAGCGAAGTTTCGACATGCTGCCCCTCGCCGGTGCGGTGGCGCGCCTCAACCGCGGCGAGAACACCGAAGGCCAGGAACATGCCCGCGGTCACGTCCGAAATCGCAATCGGCAGGCGGTGCGGCGGGCCATCCGCGGGACCGTTGGTGCTCATGAGGCCGGACATCGCCTGCGTGATCAGGTCGAAGCCGCCGCGGGAGCTGTACGGGCCGGTTTGGCCGAACCCGGAGATCGAGGCCAGGATCAGCCGCTTGTTGCGCCGATGCAGGACGGACCAGCCAAGGCCGAGGCGGTCGAGCACGCCGGGACGATAGTTCTCCACCAGGATGTCCGCCTGGTCGATCAGCCGCAGCAGCGCCTCCTTGTCATCCGGCTGCTTCAGGTCCAGCACGACTGAGCGCTTGTTGCGGTTCCAGGTCATGAACGGCGCACTCTCACCGTTGATGAATGGCGGCATGGAGCGGGCGGAATCACCCTTGGGCGGCTCAATCTTGATGACCTCGGCGCCGTGATCGGCCAGCAGCATCGCGCAGTACGGTCCGGATAGGTGGCTGGTCAGGTCGAGAACCAGAAGGTGATCAAGGGCGCCGGCCATGGTGTTTCCTCCGTTCTTATGGAGGGGATGATGCCACAACGCGCGATTTGCGCCATCATCACCGCCGCGACGCTCAGGAGATTGGCTTTGGATCAGATGACCCGTGTGCTCAATCCGGCGAAATTCCGCGACCCCGTCGTAACGGCGACAGGTGAAACGCGGGCGACGGTTGCACTGCGGCGTCTGGAGACCCTGTGGTTCAACACCGGCACCCTGTGCAATCTGACCTGCCGGAACTGCTATATCGAGTCATCGCCCCGCAACGACCGGCTGGCCTATCTGACCGTCGCCGAGGTCATGCGGTTTCTGGACGAAATCGCGCACGACCGGTTGCCAACGAAACTGATCGGGTTCACCGGCGGGGAGCCGTTCATGAACCCCGATATCATCACGATGCTGGAAGCGGTGCTGTCGCGCGGGCTGGACGCGCTGGTGCTGACCAACGGGATGAAGCCGTTACGGAAGCTGCGGGCCGAGATGCTGGGGCTCCGGGAACGGTACGGGGACCGGCTGACCATCCGCGTGTCGATCGACCATTATGATCCCGCCATCCATGAACAGGAGCGCGGACGGCGAAGCTGGGCGCCGGCCCTGGACGGGCTGGTCTGGCTGGCGCGCAACGGCTTCAGGCTGGATGTCGCCGGCCGGCGATTCACCGGCGAAACGGAACAATCGTTGCGCGACGGTTTCGCCGCGCTTTTCGCCGAACACAGCATTCCGGTCGATGCCCATGACCCGGTTCGGCTGATGCTGTTTCCGGAAATGGAGCCGGAACGGGATGTGCCGGAGATCACCACCGCCTGTTGGAGCATCCTGCACAAGTCGCCGGACGACGTGATGTGCGCAGGTGCCCGGATGGTGGTGAAACGTAAAGGAGCAGCGGCACCCGTCGTGCTCGCCTGCACGCTGCTGGCTTACGATCCGCGTTTCGAGCTGGGGGCGACATTGGCGGAGGCATCCGCGCCGGTGTCGCTCAACCATCCGTTCTGCGCCTCGTTCTGCGTGCTGGGCGGCGCCTCTTGCAGCCGCTGAGCGAGTTCGTCGCTGAACCGTGCGGCCCCCTCGGGGTTCAGGTGGCAGAACTGGTCGCCGAAGAAATGATCCGGCCAGTGCGGCATGATGTCGGGGGCGACGTGAAAGCGCTTATATCGGCGCTCATAACCTGAAAGATAGGCGACGAACTGATCGCGCACGGCCGGCCGAACCTGGTCCCAGGTGGCTTCATTCACCGGCATGGCGATGAAGCGGGACTCGATGCCGTGCTGATCGAGCAGCGCCAGCAGCCGATCAAAATACCGATCCAGGATAGGCAACGGGCGAAAAGCGTCCAAATGGCCATCGACGGCAACGGCGTCGGATCCTTGGTCCGTGCCGAAATAATAGTGTCCGCGCGCGGCCAGCGTCTCGGCCAAGGTGCGTTGGTTGCCTGTCCATCGAAGGAACCCGCCGCCGTGTGCCAGGTTTGAAAAATAGAAGGCCGGAAAGCGGATCTGATAAAGCCAGTCGCGCAGCGCGGTTGGAAGGCCGTCTGTGTGATGCGCCTCATAGACCGACATGTCGCCGATCTGTCGCGACGCGGCACGCAGGGCCGCGACGTCCGGTGCGGACAGGAAGCCGAAACGGACGCTGCGTTCCCAGAACAGATCCGGGCGGGTGAAGTGACCAGGATCGAGTGAGAGGATGACCAGCCGCGGCGGCACCGGGCAGGCAAGCGCCCGGGTCAGGGCCACAAGCGCCTCGATCGCTTCGCCACCGCCGACGGCCAGGTCGGTGGCGCGAAACGGCAGCCGGTCGGGCAGAATATCGGCGGCGGCACGGGAGTCGCCCAGGACGATCGCCTCCCCCAGGTCACAGCGGTCCAGCAGGACCTGCTTGGCGCGCCAGGACGGATATTCGGGGTCCATGAAGGCCATGGGCATCGTCGCGACCCAGGCCCACACAAGGATGAAACTCAGGATCGCCGATAGCGCCAGCAGCTGCAGATAGCGCATCAGAAGCGGAAATAGAGAAATTCGCCCGTACCACCGGCGGCCAGGAGGCCCAGTGTCGCGGCGCACCCCATCACGACGGCCCATGGCGGGGATGGCCGCCAGGCGAATCGCGCGGTCGGCTCGCCCTGCATCAACTGCCTTGTGGTTGGAGCGCACCAAACAATGGCATAAAGACCCAGCAGCCAAAGGCCGTCAGCGATCGCGTGAATGTCCGGCCAGATCGCGCCGATCCCATGCAGGCCGGCCATTCCCGCCAGCATCGCCTCCGCGGCCGGGACCGTCGTGGCCCGAAACAGCACCGATGCGATCAGAACACAAAGATAGGTGAGCGCCACGCTCGCCGCTGTCGGCAAGGCCACCATCCGAGACAGGCGCCAGGCGTGGTTGACCAGCAGAAACGCCGCATGCAGCAGGCCGAAGAGAAGGAACGGCAGTGTGGCGCCGTGCCAGACGGAAACCAGAGCCATGGTGGCGACGACGGGCGCCCCAATCATACTGAGGAAACCCGCGACGGTTCGCTGTGCCCGTTCGTCGATGGTCAGACCGCTTCCCTTGCGCCAACGCAGCACCGCCAGAGTGAGCGGTGCGTGGACATTGGACATCAGGAATCGGGTCAGCGACATGTGCCAGCGCTGCCAGTAGGCGATCACCGACCTCGCCCGATAAGGCTGATCGAAATTGTCGGGAAAGCGCAGGCCCACCATCCAGGCCAGACCGATCGCCATATCGGTGTAGCCGGAGAAGTCGAAATATAGCTGCAGGGAATACGCAGTGGCAGCCTGCCAGGCGGGAAAAAACGTCAGGCTCACAGGATCGGCGAAACCGGCGGCGACCACACCAGAGATCGTATCTGCCAGCAGCGTCTTCTTCAGCAGACCAATCAGAAAAAACCCGATGCCGGCCGAAAGGTTATCGCCAGTGAGCCGCCAGCCCCCGTTGCGGGCAAACTGCGGCAGCATCTCACGCGGATTGAGGATGGGTCCGGCAAGCAACGCAGGGAAAAAGGCGGCGAACAGGGCGTAATCGCGCGCCCGCGGCGGCGGTGTTTCGCCTCCGGCGTGATGCAAAAGGCAACCGATCTGGGTGAAAGTGAAGAAACTCAACCCCAGCGGGGTCGACGCATCCAGTGCCAGATATTTGAACCAGCCAAGCACCGCCAGGTTGAGCGCCACCCCAACCCCTGCCCATCGGCCGGCGCCGGCAGACCGGTGCATCACACGCAAAAGCAAGAAATTTCCGGCGACCGACAGAACCAGCAGCGGCAGGAATGCCGGTGCGCCGACGCCGTAGAAGATCAGCGAGACAGCGATCAGCCAGGCTTTCGCCCATGCCTCTCCCATCCGGCCGAAGATCGCGAAACCGCACAGCATGAGCGGCAGGAAGCCCAGGAGGAACGGCAAGCCGCTGAACGGCACCGCCGTCAGGCCGAGACCAGTGCTCGCTTGGCGATGATCATCCGAAGCAGATCGCCGACGGTGACCAGACGATCGATCTCGGCAAGCTCGAATTGCAGGTCGAACCGGCATTCGACCTCCACCACGACGGTCACGAGATCCATCGAATCCCAGCCGGCCAGATCATCGAATCGCGTGGTCGTCGCGATTTCGAGGTCGTTGTCCCGCAGGACCTCGCGGATTATGGACGTGATCTCGGATAAAGGTGCGGCCACGACCTGCTCCTTCGGTAGGGTACATGCAGCGCGCAGGAGTCCTACGCGCGAAACCCTACCGAATGGTTAACAAGCCGGCGTTTATGCGTGTCCGGCGGTATCCGAGAGCAGCAGCGGATCGATGTGGAGCTTGGCGAAGGCACGCCGCCACTTCGTGTCGTGTTCTCCGTCGAACAGCAACGTCTCATCGGCCGGGACCGACAGCCATGAATTCTGCTGGATTTCCTGGTCGAGCTGACCAGGGCCCCAACCGGCGTAGCCGAGCGCAAGGACGCATTCGCGCGGGCCGCCGCCTTCCGCGATGACTTTCAGCACGTCCAGGCTTGCGGTCAGCGCCATGGTGTTATCGACCTTCAGACTGCCCTCGCCGGTCCAATCAGCAGTATGCAGGACGAAGCCACGGGCATTTTCGACCGGACCGCCGGCGCACAGCTTGATTTGCCGCACGGGCGGCAACGGCTCGACGTTCAATTGCTTCAAGAGGTCGTCGAAGGTCGGTTTGACGATCGGACGGTTGAGCACCAGCCCCATCGCCCCCTCAGGCGTATGGGCACACACATAGATGACGCTCTGCTGAAAGCGCGGATCCGCCATCGCTGGCATGGCGATGAGCAACTGGCCGGTCAGGAAGCCGTCCGGCGGCGGGACATCGGGTTTGAAACTGGCCATGCGGGAAATTTGGTCTTAACGCCTGTTCTGTGCAAGCGTCTCGACATAAGCTGATGCAGGTTTGTCTGCGATCGTCGGCGTTGCTAGCTTGCCGCCCGAATCGTCAGAGGACACGCCACCATGCCGAACGCGGCCGAATCGCCACTCGCGACCTATATCGCGCACTTGAAGCGCGGGGAGCTGGGCTATCAGTTCAGTCCGTCGGCTGGACAGGCCGTGTTTTATCCGCGCGTCATCGCCCCGAAGACGGGGGCCGCGGATCTGGAATGGCGGGTCAGCAAAGGGCTTGGCACGGTGCACGCCACCACAGTGGTGCATCCGCAGCAGGGTGAAACCTACAACGTGTGCCTGGTCGATGTGGACGAAGGCTTCCGCATGATGAGCCGCGTGGAAGACATCCCCCCGACCCAGGTGAAGATCGGCATGCGCGTCAAATTCCGCGTCCATACACCAGAGGGCGATGAAGACCCCTACCCCGTGTTCACACCGGCGGAGGCCGTATAATGGCCGGCGTAACCTGCGGCAGCGTCGCCATCGTCGGCGCCGCCGAATCCGATCTGGGCGCCGTCGCCGCGCTCATGAGCCCGATCGACCTGATGGCGCAGGGCATTCACCGCGCGCTGGACGATGCCGGGCTGACCCTGGCGGATGTGGACGGGCTGTTCTGCGCCACGACCCAGGCGCGCACCTCGGCGATGTCGCTGGTCGAGTATCTCGGCCTGCCGAATGCCTACACCGACAGCACCATCATCGGCGGCTCGTCGTTCGAGGTGCATGTCGCGCATGCCCATGCGGCGCTGGAAGCCGGGCTATGTTCGGTTGCCGTCGTCGCTTATGGCAGCACACAGCGCACCGTCGGCCGCCGAGCGGCGAGCGCGCGGGAGTTCAACCCGTACGAGACCCCCTACAAGCCGTTTCTCCCGGCGAGCGCGTATGCGATGGTCGCGAGCCGGCACATGCACGAATACGGCACGACGCGGGAGCAGATGGCCGCGGTCGCGGTCGCGGCGCGGGAATGGGCGCTGCTGAACCCCGTGGCATGGGAGAAGAAGCCGCTGACGATCGCCGACGTGCTGAATGCACGCCCGATCAGCGATCCGTTCACGGTGCGCGACATCTGCCTGGTCACCGACGGCGGCGGGGCGATCGTGCTGGTGAAGGCCGACCGCGCCCGCGCATTGAAGCACACGCCCGTGTACGTGCTGGGGAGCGGTCAATCGATCACGCATGCTTCGATCACGTCGATGCCTGTCCTGACGCATACGGGCGCGATCGAATCGGGTGCCCAGGCGTATCGGGCGGCCGGGGTGAAGCCGTCGGATATCAACGTGCTCGCGCTCTATGACGCGTTCACGATCAACACGATCCTGTTCCTGGAAGATCTCGGGTTCTGCCCCAAGGGCGAAGGCGGGCGCTTCGTCGAAGGCGGCCGGATCGCGCCGAAAGGGTCGCTTGCGGTCAACACCAACGGTGGCGGGTTGTCCTATTGCCATCCCGGCATGTACGGGCTGTTCCTGCTGATCGAGGCAGTGCGGCAATTGCGCGGAGAGTGCGGGCAGCGGCAGGTGTCCGGGGCGGAACTGGCGCTGGTGCACGGAAATGGCGGCGTGTTGTCGGCGCAGGCGACAACGATCCTGGGCGGGCCGGCGACGGTTTGAACGGCACGGCGGGGGGCGCGCAAGTCAGCTTATGGTTGGTTGCGTTCCCTCCTCCATGC
>JARLIN010000189.1 GCA_031291715.1 Rhodopila sp.
GGGGGGGGGGGGGGGGGGGGGGGGGGGGGGGGGGGGGGCGCCGGCCCCCCGGGCCCCCGCCCCCGCGGGCGCCCCGGCCCCCCCCCCCCCCCCCCCCCCCCCCCCCCCCCCCCCCCCCCCCCCCCCCCCCCCCCCCCCCCCGCCGCGCGGCCGGCGCCCCCCCCCCCCCCCCCCCCCCCCGGGGCCCATGACGAGGATTGAGAGTCGGCCCCAAGGCGATAAGATTATGCCTCAGGCACTTTGACGTCTTCGCCTGGAGCAGATTACTTTACCGCTCACGATCGCCTTCGATAATGGCCCGCAGCGAAGCGATGTCCCGTACAGTCAACAGCGCCCGATCCGTATCGTAAGCGACCAGACCCGCACTTCGCCACGCATTCAATATCGTGATGATGCTACGCGTCGTCGCGCCAAGCAGATCGGCCAGGTCGCCCTGGCGGAATCGATGTGCCAGCCGCAATCCCTGCTGCGTCGGGCGGCCTTCGCGGTCCGCGAGATACAGGACCTGGCGCGCCAAACGGACTTCCAGAGTCTCGAACGTTGCGTCCTGGAACAGTTCGAATGTCCGCCTCAGCCGCTTCGCCATCATGCGGCAGAGCGCCTCCCCAAGCGCGGGGCTACTCGCGAGAGCGGCAAGGAACGACGGGCGGCGGAGCTTCAACAACTGCACTTTGCCGACGGCAACGGCCGTAGCGGAACGGGAACCGCTATCGATCACGCCAATCTCGCCGAAGATCTCCCCGGCACGAAGCACTTCGACCATCAACGCCTTACTGTGATGATCGATGGCACCAATGCGAACATGCCCGTCACCGGCGATGATCGCATAAACCGCATCGGCCGGATCCCCCTGCGCGAAGATCATACCACCGTCGCGCGGCTCCAGAACCACGCTGCCCTGCTGCAAGCGGCTGAGCGCATCGGTGCTCATTTCTTTGAACACAGCGATCGAGGCCAGTGACATCACAC
Organism: Rhodopila sp.; assembly: GCA_031291715.1. Lineage (GTDB taxonomy): Bacteria > Pseudomonadota > Alphaproteobacteria > Acetobacterales > Acetobacteraceae > Rhodopila. The sequence goes on from JARLIN010000189.1 coordinate 970, forward strand.
ACCTCCACTTGCGCCAACGCGATGACGCTCCGGCACGACCGCACTCGCTCTGCGGTTCATCACCTTGGCTTCCGCCGGGCCAGGACGACGGGCGGAGTTCAGCCTATTCGCCGGTTGGTATAACAGATTGCTGGGAAACCCGCGCCCGCCCCGCGTTTCTTGATCGCCGTGCCGTGCGTGGGGCTGGTGGGGCCGCCGTGCGCGAACACCAGGCTCAATCGTGCCTGTTCCACCAACCGCCCCCAAGGGCCTGGAACAACGCGGCTGTGTCGGCGAGCCGATTTGCCTGTGTCTGCACCAACGAAAGCCGTGCCTGCTGGTACGACTGTTCCGCGTTCAGCAACGACAGATAGGCGATCTGCCCAAGCTGGAGCTGCTGGCGCGTGATCTCAAGACTACGCGCGGCGGCGCGCTCTGCTGCCACCGCGGCGCGCAGCGCATCGGCGTCGGAGACTAGCGCATGCAGTGTGTCGGCCACGTTCTGCATCGCGGTCAGGACGGTACCGCGATACGCGGCCGCGGCCTGGTCGAAGCCGGCTTCCGCCGCGCGCTGCTTATGCAACAGGGTGCCGCCCTGGAAAATCGGCTGCATGAGGCCCGCCGAGATCGTCCAGAAATTGTTGCCGGGCGTGAACAGATTGGTGAACTGGTTTGCGCTGCTGCCGGCCGAGCCTGTCAAGGCGATCTGCGGCAGCCGGGCAGCAAGCGCGACGCCGATCTGGGCGCTCGCCGCGTGCAGTGTCGCTTCCGCGGCCCTCACATCCGGCCGCTGTTCGACCAGCTTCGCTGGAAGGCTCACCGGCAGGTCAAGCGGCAGGTCCAGCGAGGCAAGCTCGAACTGCGCCGCCACCGCTTCACTGGGAAGATGCCCCGACAGGGCAGCCAGCAGATCGCGCTGCTGCGCCAATTGCTTCTGCAGTGGCGGAAGGATCTGCTCCGCTTGTGCGAGTGCCGTCTCCTGCGCCGCCACATCCGCACCAGCCACCTGACCCAGCGCCAATTGCCGGCGCAGGATGCCGAGAAGATCGGTTTCGATCCTGATGGTTTCCGTCGTGGTGGCGATCTGAGCCCGTAGGCTTGCTTCCTGCACGGCCGCCGCGACGACGTTGGCCGTAAGCGTCAGATAGGTCGCCTCCAACTGGAAGCGCTCGTTCTCCTCCTGTGCCGCAAGGGATTCCACCGTGCGGGCGTTCGCACCGAAAATGTCCGGCACGTAAGACACGCTCAACTGCGGTGTGATCAGGCTGTAGTAAGGATTGCCGGAGGCCGACGCGGGCGACAATGCCCCAGTTGGGGTAAGGTTGCGGCTGGCGGATAACCCGGCGGACACCTGGGGATAGAAAACGCCTTGCTGTGCGAGGACGGTTTCCCGCGCCTGACGAAGTGCGGCCTGGGCAGCGGCGATGCTGGGGTTCGCCTTCAAGGCCTGCTCGATCAGGGCATTCAGTGGCGCGGAATGAAACAGGGTCCACCACTGCCCGGAAAGATCCACGTCGGAAACAAACCGCTGCGGCGCGCCGCCGGCACCCTCTGCCGAAGCGGTGGCGGCCGGCAATGGTTCAGGTGCGTAGCCGGCCGCGTCCGGTGGGGCCGGGCGCTTGAAGTCCGGGCCCACCGCACACCCTGCAAGCAGCATCGAGACCGCCAGGATCGGCACACGCATCGCTTATTCCGCCGGCTTGGCTGACGCGTCGGCCGCGCTTTCCGGCACGACGCGAGGCGAAAACATGTCGATCAGAACAGGCAGCACGAGCAGGATCAGCACCGGCGCGAGCAGGGTCCCACCGACCACCACCAGGGCGAGCGGGCGCTGAACCTGTGAACCGATGCCGGTGGACAACGCGGCGGGCAGCAATCCGACCGCCGCCACGACGCAGGTCATCATCACAGGCCGCAGCTGTGTCTGGCAGGTGCGCCATATGGCGGGACCGCGATCGAGTCCGGCTGCGATCACGCGATTGAAATAGGTCAGCATGATGATGCCATCCATCGCCGAGATGCCGAACAAGGCGACGAAACCAATGGCGGCGGAGACGCTGAATGACGTTCCGGTGACATACAACGCGAAGACGCCACCGATCAGCGCCATCGGAATAACGCTGGCGGCCAGCAGCATGTCGGCGATCGAGCCGAAATTCACGTAGAGCAGCAGACAGATCAAGACGATCGAGACCGGCACCATCACCGCGAGGCGGGACAGTGCCTCCTCCAGATTGCCGAACTCGCCGACCCATTCGAGGTGATAGCCGCCCGGCAGAAGAACTTGCTCGGCGACCTTTTGTTGCGCTTCCAGGACCGCGGTGCCCAGGTCACGGCCACGCACCGAGAACTTGATCGGGATATAGCGCTCCTGCTGCTCGCGATAGATGAACGCGGCGCCGGAAACCAGCCGAACGTCCGCCACATCGGTCAGCGGGATCGGCGCTGTCCCCCCGCTCGCGGTCGGGGCTCCGATATTGATGCGGCGGATCGCCTCCAGGCTCTGGCGATAATTCGGCGCCAGGCGCACGATGATCGGGAAATTGCGGTCGCTGCCGTTCTCATAGAGGTTGCCCGCCGCTTGTCCGCCGATGGCCGCCTGCACCGTCGCGTTGATGTCGCCGGGCGCCAGACCATAACGCGCAGCTTTGCCACGATCGACGTCGATGCGCACTGTCGGCTGGCCGAGCGAGGTGAGCACCGCCAGATCGGCGATACCCGGCACCGACGCCAGAACGTCCTTGATCTTGTTGGCGGTCTTTTCCAGGGTTTCCAGATCGTTGCCGTAGAGCTTGACCGAGTTCTCGCCCTTCACGCCGGACGCGGCTTCTTCGACATTGTCTTCGATGTACTGCGAGAAGTTGAAATCGACACCGGGGAATTGCGCCTGCAGCGCCGCGGTCATCTGGACGGCGAGTGCCTCCTTGTCCACACCGGCAGGCCATTTGTCGAAGGGACGCAACGGCACGAAGAACTCGGCATTGAAAAAGCCCGTTGCGTCGGTTCCGTCATCCGGCCTCCCGTGCTGTGAAACGACCGTAACCACCTCCGGAAATCCGCGCAGCACCTTGCGCATCTGGTTGACGTAGCCGTTGCCTTCCTCCAGGGAAATCGAGGTCGGCATGGTCGCGCGGACCCAGAAATTGCCCTCCTCCAGCTTGGGCAGGAACTCAAGGCCGAGCGTGCGACCCGCGAAGCCGGTGAACAGGAGCAGCAGCACCACGGCACCGAGCACCAGGATGCGGTTGGCCAGCACGAAGCCCAGGACCGGGCGGTAAACCCGCCGCAATCCACGCACGACGATCGTCTCCGTTTCCGTTACGGAAGCGGGCAGAAGCATCGCGCTCAATGCCGGCGTAATGGTGAACGTGGCAAGCAGTCCACCGGCGATGGCATAGGCATAGGTCTTTGCCATCGGGCCGAAGATGTGCCCTTCGATCCCGCTCATTGTAAACAGCGGCACGAACCCGGCGATGATGATGGCGGCCGAAAAGAAGATGCTCTTGTTCACCTCGGTCGCCGCCGTGACGATAAGCCGGTACTTGCCGTGCAGACCGACGGCGTAATCCGCGCGATGCACCTCCTCCGAGTAGACAAACCGCTTGGTCGGCGGCTGCGACAGGCGCCGGAAGATGTTCTCCACCATGATGACAGTGGCATCGACGATCAACCCGAAGTCGATGGCCCCCACCGACAGCAGGTTGGCGGATTCACCGCGCAGGAGCATCAACCCGATGGCGAAGGCGAGAGCGAACGGAATCGTGGCGGACACGATGATCGCGGTGCGCAGGTTGCCAAGAAAGAGCCATTGCAGGACGAAGATAAGCATCATCCCGACCAGCATGTTGTGCAGGACGGTGTGCGTGGTGAGCTGGATCAGCTCCGATCGATCGTAGATCCTCTCGATCCGCACCCCGGGCGGCAGGATGCCCGACGTGTTGAGCCTCCGCATCTCCGCTTCAACCCGCTGGATGGTCGGCAGGCTCTCGGCACCACGGCGCATCAGCACGATGCCCTGCACGATGTCGTCGTCGTTGTCTTGTCCGGCGATGCCGAGCCGCGGCTGATGGCCGACCGTCACCGTGGCGACGTCGCGCACCAGCACCGGGGAACCGCCATTGGCGCTCAGCATCGTGTCACGGATGTCGTCCATCGAGTGGATCAGCCCGATACCGCGCACGACCGCCGCCTGCGGACCGAAATTCACTGTCTGGCCGCCGACATTGATGTTCGCGTTGTTCAGTGCCGTCAGCACCTGCGGTACCGTCAGGCCGTAGTGCGCCAGCTTGTCCTGGTCGATCCGCACCTCGAACGTCTTGGTCTTGCCACCCCAGCCATTGACATCGACCACACCGGGGATCGCCTTGAAACGACGCTCCAGCATCCAGTCCTGAATGGTCTTGAGGTCGGTCACCGAGTAGCCCGGGGGACCGACAACCCGATAGCGCAGGATTTCGCCGATCGGGCTTTCCGGCGAAAGTTGCGGCGTGACGCTGTTGGGCAGCGGCGGCATCTGCGCCAGCCGGTTGATCACCCACTGCTCCGCCTCTTCATAGGTGAAGTCGTAGGTGAACTGGATCTTTACGTCGGAAAGGCCGAACAATGAGATGGTTCTGACCGAGGTGACATGCGGAATGCCCGCCATCTGTACCTCGATGGGGATTGTGATGTAACGTTCGATCTCCTCGGCGGACTGACCCGAACTTTGCGTGACGATGTCAACCAGCGGCGGCACCGGGTCGGGATAGGCCTCGATGTTCAGGCGCATGAATCCGACGATTCCAGCGGCGAACACGCACAGCATCAGCACGATTATCAGAACGCGCTGTTTCAGTGCGAATGTGACAACGCCGTTCACCTCAGTCTCCCGTCACGGCGCGGTCGAGGAACAGCGATCCCGCGGTTACCACCTTCTCCCCCGTGTGCAGGCCGTTCAGCACCTGCACCATGCCGTCGCTGATCCGTCCGATCTTGATCTCGCGGATGGCGATCATTTTGTCGGGCTCGTTTGCCACCCAGACATGGACTGCGTCGCCCTCATAGACGAGCGCGCTTTCCGGTACGGCAGGCGACACAGCGGCGCTTCCCGTGGTGATCCGGAAGCTTGCCAGCATCTCCGGCTTCAGCACGAAGTCGTCGTTGTCCACTTCGGCGCGCACCGGCAGACGGTGCGTCGAGGGATCGATCGACGGGGCGACGAACGAGATTCGTGCATTGAACACCCGTCCGGGATAGGCCGGCACGCGCACCTCGACCGGGTCGTCGAGGTGGATCAGCCGCGCATCCGCCTCCCGCGCATTGCCGAGCAGCCAGACTTTCGACAGGTCGCCGATCGCGAACAACGGAGTCGAGCCGCCATTGGACTGGCTGATGATATTCTGGCCAAGGCCGATCTGGCGCTGCGTCACGACACCATCGATCGGCGCCAGGATCATCGCCACCGGGCTAAAGGTCGTGGTGTCCGGTGCGTTCTGGATCGCGTCGATCTCCTGGTCGGTCTTGCCCAGGATGCGCAACCGGTTGCGCACCGCGCCCTGCGCGATTTCAGCGCTGTGCACGGCCCCCTCGGCCGTCGCCAGATCGACCTGGCTCTGCTGCCAGTCCTTCAGCGCGCCCCCTTGTGCGAGGTACAGAGCGTGCTGCCGCTTCTCGTTGGTCTGCGCCAGATTGAGCTGCGCGCGCGCGGTCTTCAGCGTCGCCGCCGAGGTGATCAGGTCGTTCTGGCCTTGCACGAACTCTGTGGCCTGCACGGCGAGCAGCGGGTCGCCCCGCTTCACCCGATCGCCCATCCGGGCGAACAACCGGGTGACACGACCGGTGAACGGTGAAAATACGGGCGTCGTCAGATCGTCGTCGAAGGCGATCTTGCCGTCGGTTTGTTGAACCGGACGGAACGAAATGTCCTTGACCGGCGCGATCGCAAAGCCGGCCCATTGCTGCGGCGTTGGGCTGAATCTGTTTCCGGACTCAGTTTGGGCCGGCTGCTCTTCCGCCTGCCTCGCCGTCTCTTGCATGGACAGCACCCGACTGAACACGAGTCCCGCCACCAGCACAGCGGAAAGCCCAACCAACAAGATGACCTGTAGTTTGACGGACAGGCGTTTCGGCTCGGAGATCGTCGGCACGTTCCGGTCATCCGGCGCAACCGCGTCGGTCTTCTCGGGAGTGGTTGGCTCGGTCACATCCACGTTTGACGCTCCTACGAATGCGCCACCGCATCCGGCACCTTGATCATTTCGGGCCGCAACCCACCCTGCTGTTTATCAAATTCCCGAAACATTGAATCAGGGATTTCTCAGACCATTCAAAATCGGGGTGGAAATGCAACGCGGAAAATTGCCCGATAACCTGCCCGACCAACCGGCAGGACACAAAGTCAGGCGCTCGTGCGGACCGTCGCCAAAATACGCCGCCAAGCGCATTTGGCGAAGGAGAGCGCCCTTCCGGGCCCGTGGTCAAAAAGTGACCGTGGCCCGAACGCCCCCGATGAAGGCATTCTTCAGTGGCGTACGGCTAAAGCTGCTTGGTATTCCAGCTCCGGGGTTAACAACGACCTGCATATCAGGCTGCAGGGTCCACCAGGGTGCCACCTGATACAGGTATGTCGCTTCCACCACCGTTTCGTTCCCCTGATAGGGCGACCCGGTGCCAGTGAAAGCCACTACGTCGCTTCCAAAGCGGCGTGTCGCGGGGCTGATCCCAAGATACGATACCCCGAGACCAAAGACATCGCTCTCCCGCCCCTCGAATGGGCCCTTCCAGTTCAGCCCGCCTTCGATGAACAGGTTGCTCAGGTTGAATGTGTCCGGTGCCCCCATGACCTGCAGGAATACGCCGATCCCAAGGTCTTTGCTGCCTGGCTTTCTCCAAATCATCTGGTCGACGATGCCATACACGGCAAACCCGGTTGAATGCCCGCGTGGAATGCCTGTGCTCGCCGGATTGGCGAGGGTGCGCCCCATCGTGTCCAGCAATTGATCGGGGAAATGTGCCGAGTCATACCAGGCACCGAGCTTGTACATGCCGGGAAGGCCCGCGGCGCCGTCGTCCTGGTTGATCCCATACCAAAGCTCGCCGAACGCAAGAACATGATCGTTCAGGCGAAACGCGTCGCCGCCTCGATCGCGCAATTGCGGGTCGCCGGCTCCCGGCGGAGCCGGGTCGCCGTTGAATACGGCGCCCACAAGCGTGACCTGGTCAGTCGCCTGAAACTGGGCGCGTATGAACGGCGTCGCCATCGGATAGTTCGGGCCGCCCGACGGGAGATCAGCGGCCGGCAATCCCGGGAAGCCGAAACTCGAGTTGAGGAAGAGAGCGCCGTACTGGGTTATCATCATTTGGTCATTGGCGCCCTCCTGACCGATACGGACAATAAGCCGTCCGTCCAGTAGCTGCTGCTCCACCCACAACTGGTAGAGCTTGGTATCCCGCGTCGCTTCGATGTTGCTGACGATCTGCAGGTTGCCAACCAGGTTGGCCGACGGACCACGGCCATGAATCTGATATGCGTCGACGAAAAACGTTGCGCCCGTCCAACCCGCCAGTTTCTCCAAATCGAGCGTTACGCTGGCTGTCGTCAAACCGTCATAAACGACCCCTCGTCGCAATCCGCCGGTCAGGTTTGCCCAGACCTCGCTCTGCTCCTGCAAGCCAAACTTTATGCCCGCGTCCTGGAGGCTGGTACGCAATCCATTCCAATCGCCCGTCAGAGTGGCGCGCTGCCAAAGGTCGTCAGCCCCGGTCTCCGTCGTCTCCGCGCCTGGTCGAGGCGGGACGGTGTTTGCAGGCGTTTTCCCGGCCGCGAAATCTGGCGAGGTGAGCAATGGCTGAACTTGAGCGACCTCGGACCGCGCACTTCCTTGCTCACGCCCAACGTCTTCGGCGGCCGCGTTCGTGGCTGAGTTGACAAAGACGGCGAGCGACAGTGCCGCCATCATCATCAGGTTGCGGTGAGGAAGCATCAACACGGTCTCCGCCGAGGCTAAAATTCCGCCCTTCATGGCGCCGCCGTTTTCCCAAGGGAGGTTACGGGAAAGTAGCAGGCGATGACGGCAGTCCGAATTGATGAACCCTCTCAGGTAGCGACTGGCCACGAAGCAACACCGTGACAGTCCCAACATGCGTCCATATCAAAATGGAGAGGGCCACCAATTGTTATTCACTCCCCATCGTCGATGGTGGGTGACCGATTACGTCCCCAACACACGCTCGAAGATCCGGTCCACCGACCGCAGGTGCAGTGCCGGGTCCATTGCCGCGTCCAGCTCCGCCGGCTTGACCATGCGCGCCACGTCCGGATCGGCTTCCAGGTTCGCCCGGAATGACCGCCCCTCGGGCGTGCCTAACTTCGTCCAGGTTGCCATCGCACAGCTTTGCACGATCCGGTAGGCGTCTTCCCGCAGGATACCCGCCTTGGTCAGCGCCAGCAGCACTTCGCCCGAGTGCACCACGCCGCCCAGGCTTTCCAGGTTCGCCAGCATCCGGTCCGGATAGACCAGGAGCTTCTCCATCATCCCCGCCAGCCGCATCAGCGCGAAGTCCAGCGTCACCGTCGCATCCGGACCGATCGCGCGTTCGACCGAGGAGTGGCTGATGTCCCGTTCATGCCACAGCGTGACGTTCTCCAGCGCCGGCACGACGGCGGAGCGGACGATCCGGGCCAGGCCGCACAGGTTCTCGCTCAGCACCGGATTCCGCTTGTGCGGCATCGCCGAGGAACCCTTCTGGCCGGGATGGAAGAACTCCTCCGCTTCCCGGACCTCGGACCGCTGCAGGTGGCGGACCTCCGTGGCCAGGCGCTCGACGGCGCTCGCGATGACGCCCAGCGTGCAGAAGAACGCGGCGTGGCGGTCGCGAGGGATGATCTGGGTGGAGACCGGCTCAGGGCTCAGACCCAGCTTCTCCGCGACGTATTCTTCGACGCTCGGGTCAAGGTGCGCGAACGTGCCGACCGCGCCGCTGATGGCAGTGACCGCGATTTCTTTCCGGGCGGCGACCAGGCGTTCGCGATTGCGCGCGAACTCCGCGTAGTGGTTGGCCAGCTTCAGGCCGAACGTAGTGGGTTCGGCATGGATGCCGTGGCTGCGGCCGATGGTCAGGGTGTATTTGTGCTCGATCGCGCGGGCCTTCAGGGCGGCCATCACGGCGTCGATGTCCTTCAACAGCAGGTCGGCAGCCTGCGTCAGCTGCACCGACAAGGTGGTGTCCAGCACGTCGGAGCTGGTCATGCCTTGATGCACGAAGCGGCTGTCCGGACCGACCGCCTCGGCCAGCCAGGTCAGGAAGGCGATGACGTCATGGCGGGTTTCCCGCTCGATCGCGTCGATCCGTTCCACGTCGGCCGCGTTCATGGCAGCCAGCTTGGGGGCGCCTCTTTCGCGGATGTTGCGGGCGGCCTCCGCCGGGATGGCGCCGATCCGGGCCATGCCTTCGGCGGCAAGGGCTTCCACTTCGAACCAGATACGGTAGCGGTTCTCGGGCGCCCAGATGGAGGCCATTTCGGGTCTGGAGTATCGCGGAACCATAGCTGCCTTGTCCGATGCCAGGGAAAGGGCCAGCTAGACCGAGGCATCCCGGAAGGCAAGCATGGATTGGACGCAGGACCTGGTGGCGTTGGCCCAGGTGGTAATGATCGACGTGGCGTTGGCCGGCGACAACGCGGTCGTCGTGGGGTTGGCGGTGGCCGGGTTGCCGGCGCGGCAGAGGCGACCGGCGATCCTGCTGGGGATCGGCGGGGCGACGGTGATCCGCATCGCGATGGGCGCGGTGGCGCTGCAGCTTCTGGCGATCATCGGGCTACTGCTGGCCGGCGGGATCCTGCTGCTGTGGGTTTGCTGGAAGATGTTCCGCGAGTTGCGGCATTCCCACCAGAGTGCCGCGGACCATCCGGCCACGAAGACGCTGCGCCAGGCGATGATGCAGATCATCCTGGCGGATGTGTCCATGAGCCTGGACAACGTGCTGGCGGTGGCCGGCGCGGCGCATGGGAGCACCTGGGTGCTGACCGCCGGCCTGATCCTGTCGGTCGGCCTGATGGGCCTCGCCGCCGGTCTCATCGCCCGGCTATTGGAGCGGCACAGGTGGATCGCTTGGGCTGGGCTTCTGATCGTCCTGTATGTGGCACTCACGATGATCTGGCACGGCGGACATGAGGTCGCGGGGGCGATCGGTCCTGACTTTTGGTCCGACCGGGTCTTGTAGCTCCTGACACGTCAGGTCCTGCCTGCGGACGCTCAAAGCCCAGTGGCCTTTGGGCAATCCCTCAAGCGCGGCCGCCGGTAATGACCGGGCGTCAACCGGAGGTAGCACGCCCAGGGGCTGGCAGAGGATGGGCCGGCACGGATCACGTTCATCCGTTCACAGGATGGCAAATGGCCCGATTCGTGAACCGAGGCGGCTGTTCGGAGGTTGAGCCGGGCCATCGCGATGCCTACCCATCCTGACAGCACGGCCGGCAGTCCCTATGTTCCGGCCAACCCAGGGAGAGGAGGACCCACCTATGTTGAACCCCGTATCACCGCTGCCGCTGAAAGACCCGACGCTGTTCCGTCAAGCGAACTACCTCGACGGCAAATGGGTCGAGGCCGATAGCGGCCAGACCATTGTCGTGAAGAACCCGGCCACCGGGGAAGCCGTTGGCGAGGTTCCGAACATGGGCACCGCCGAAACCCGCCGCGCGATCGAGGCGGCGAACCGCGCCTATCCCGGCTGGCGGGCGATGCTGGCGAAAGAACGTGGCGCCATCCTGCGCAAGCTGTCCGACCTGATGCTGGCCAATGCCGACGACCTGGCCGTCATCATGACCGCGGAACAGGGCAAGCCGCTGGCCGAAAGCAAGGGCGAGATCGTTTATGCCGCCAGTTTCATCGAGTGGTTCGCCGAGGAAGCGAAACGCATCTACGGCGACACCATTCCCCAGAACGCCAAGGGCCGCCGTATCCTGGTGCTGAAGGAGCCGATCGGCGTGTTCGCGGCGATCACGCCGTGGAATTTTCCCTCGGCGATGATCACCCGCAAGGCGAGCCCCGGCTGGGCCGCGGGCTGCACCGGGGTGATCCGCCCAGCCAGCCAAACACCGTTCTCGGCGCTGGCGCTGGCGGTGCTGGCGGAGCGGGCCGGGATGCCGGCGGGCGTGTGCAATGTGCTGACCGGGTCGTCCAGCGCGATGGGCGGGGAACTGACCGCGAACCCGCTGGTGCGGAAGCTGTCGTTCACCGGCTCCACCGAGGTCGGGGCGAAGCTGCTGGCGCAGTGCGCGCCGACGATCAAGAAGACCAGCATGGAATTGGGCGGGAACGCGCCGTTCATCGTGTTCGACGATGCGGACCTGGATGCCGCCGTGGTGGGCGCGATGGGCAGCAAGTTACGGAATACGGGGCAAACCTGCGTGTGTGCCAACCGTATCCTGGTGCAGGACGGCGTGTATGACGCCTTCGCCGCCAAGCTGAAGGCCGCGGTGGAGGCGTTGAAGGTGGGCAACGGCATGGAGCCGGGTGTGAGCCAGGGTCCGCTGATCAACGCCGACGCGGTGAAGAAGGTGGAGGAGCATGTGGGGGACGCCCTGTCTCGCGGCGCCTCCGTCGTCACGGGCGGGAAGCTGCATCCGCGCGGTGGCAACTTCTATGAACCCACGGTTCTGGCAAACGTGCCGCATGACGCGCTGATCTTCCGTGAGGAAACATTCGGGCCGGTGGCGCCGTTGTTCCGGTTCAAGACAGAAGAGGAAGCGATCCGGCTGGCGAACGATACCGAATTCGGCCTGGCGGCCTATTTCTATGCGCGGGATATCGGCCGGATCTTCCGGGTCGGCGAGGCGCTGGAATACGGGATTGTCGGAATCAACGAGGGGATCATCTCGACGGCCGAGGCTCCGTTCGGCGGGATGAAATCGTCGGGGCTCGGGCGCGAGGGGTCCAAATACGGGATCGAGGATTACTTGGAGATCAAGTATCTGGCGATCGGAGGGATTGGTACGTAGCCTACGCATAAGGCTGGTAGATGGCCCCCACGAAAGGTCGGGGGCCATCCGCTTCGCACGATCCGCCTGGCAAATTGCCGCTTTTCCTTGACGGTCGCACAATAACCGCACCAAGCTATACTTCATAAATAATAGCGGGGGAGCGGCACGATGCTTGGTCTCATGCAGCAGCAGAAGCTGCTTCTTTCGTCGATAATCCGGCACGCCGCGCGCTGGCATCCCCACGCAGAGGTTGTCTCGCGCATGAGCGAGACGCACGTGCACCGCACGGACAACGCCACCATCGAACGCCGCTCCCGCCGCCTCGCCAACGTGCTGCGACGCCTCGGCGTGAACCACGGCGACCGCGTCGCCACCATGGCCTGGAACAGCCACCGGCACCTGGAGCTTTACTGGGCGATCTCCGGCATGGGCGCGGTCTGCCACACGATGAACCCGCGGCTGGCACCCGACGACATCAGCTACATCATGACGCATGCAAGCGACTCGGTCCTGTTCGCCGATTTGTCCTTCGTGCCGCTGATCGCTGAAGTCGCCCCCGCCATCGCCGGCTGCGTGCACCATGTCGTGCTGATGGCCGACCACGCTGAGATGCCCGATCTGCCTCTGCCGCCCGGCATGACACTGCATTGCTACGAAGACCTGATGGCCCAGGCCGACGAGGATTTCGACTGGCCCGATTTCGATGAAAACACCGCCAGCGCCCTCTGCTACACATCGGGTACCACCGGACGGCCCAAAGGCGTTCTGTACAGCCACCGCTCCGCCGTGCTTCACGCCTTGGCCGCCAACGCCGCCGACAACTACGCGTTCCGAGCCATGGATCGGATCTTCCTCGCCACATCGATGTTCCATGCCACAGCCTGGGGTTGGCCCTATTGCGCGGCCATGAGCGGGTCGGCCCTGGTGATGCCGGGACGCTGGCTGGATGGCTCCACCGTCCTGAACACGTTGAACGAGGAGCGGATCACGTTTTCAGGCGGCGTGCCGACCATCTGGCTGGGCGTGCTGGACGTGCTGCGCAAGAGCGGCGCCTCCCTGCCCTACCTGAAACGCCTGATGATCGCCGGCTCCGCCTGCCCGCGCGTGCTGGTGGAAGGCTTCGGCGCCTACGGAGTCGATGTGTACCAGGCCTGGGGCATGACCGAGACGAGCCCGATCATCACTCACCACGCGACCGTGCCGGCGACCGCCGATCTGGACACCGAAGCCAGGACCCGGCTGCGCCTTAAGCAAGGCCGTCCGATCTACGGCGCGGACATCAAGATCGTCGATGGCGATGGCCATACACTGCCGCACGACGGCGTGGCGTTCGGCGACCTGTTGACCCGAGGCCCATGGGTCTGTCGCGAATACCTGTACCGCGGGGCCGAGGGCGCCGCCGCCCCGGATGGCTGGTTCGCGACCGGCGATGTCGCGACCATCGATCCGGAAGGCCATGTGGAACTGGTGGACCGCTCCAAGGACGTGATCAAATCGGGCGGCGAATGGATCAGCTCGATCGCACTCGAAAACATCGCCGTCTCCCATCCCGACGTGGCCGAGGCCGCGGTGATCAATGCCAGACACGAACGCTGGCAGGAACGTCCGCTGCTGCTGGTGGTGCCACGTGACGGGCGCACGATCGACACCGCCAGCGTGATGAAGCTGTACGATGGCGCGGTCGCGAAATGGTGGCTGCCGGATGCCGTCGTGGTGGTCGATCTACTGCCGCATGGCGCGACCGGCAAGTTGAACAAGCTGGCACTCAGGCAGAAGTTTCAGAACTACCTGCTGGAAAATCCGCAGGCGGAAGCTCAGTAGTCGGCGCCGTTCATATCTCCACCCGTAGTGCGGCCAGCGCTGCCTCGTTCATCCTCAGTCCCAGGCCTGGGCCAGTCGGCAAATGGAACAGCCCGTCAACCGGCACGGGGGGATTCTCGAACGCGGCATGCGTCCGGGTTGACGGATCGTTCCACTCCGCCGGCTTGGATCCATGCAGTAACGATGCGAGCACATGCAGGTTGGCGGCATGACCGATCATCGGCTGCGTTTGGTGCGGCACCAGTTCGACACCGTGCGCGTGCGCCAGGGCGGCACAGCGCAGCAGGCCGGTGATGCCGCCCATCTTGACGATGTCCGGCTGAACCATGCGCACCCCCGCCTCGATCAGGTCGGCCAGCGCCGCAAGAGTATAGGTCTGCTCCCCAGCCGAGACAGTGATGTCGAGCGCGCGGGCAACCTCGCCCATGGCGCGGACATGATAATGCTGCACCGGCTCTTCGAACCACCAATAGCCCAGCTCCTCCAGCGCCCGGCCGACGCGGATGGCGCCGCCGGAGGTGTAACAATTGTTCGCGTCGAAGGCCAACGGGAAGCTTTCGCCCACCAGCTTCCGCACCGCACGCGCCTTGGCGATGTCGCCTGGAATGTCGGCGTCCAACGTGGTGCGAGCGTTGTCGAAGCGGATCTTCACCGCCGCCGGCTTGTCGCGCAGCCGCGCTTCGACCGCCCGCACCACGCCATCGACGTCGCGGTCGCCATTGCCGCCGATCGAAGCGTAGAACGGCAACGCGGTCTTCCAGGCGCCGCCGATCAGCTTGTAGATCGGCAGTCCTGTCAGCTTGCCCTTGAGGTCCCAAAGCGCGATGTCGAGCGCCGCCAGCGCACCCGTCAGTGCGCCCTCCGGCCCGAGCTTCACCAGCATGTGCATGGCCTCATCGAGCAGCACCGCGTGGTCGAGCGGATCGCGCCCCAGCAAGAGTGGAGCGATGTCGTGTGCGATCATACCGAGTGAGGCTCGGCCACCCTGCATGGGAGAGGCCTCTCCGAGTCCGATCAGGGCCACATCCGTGTAAACGCGCACGAATGCGCTGCGCTGGGAGGGTTTGTCGGCTGGCCCCCAACGCACCTGGAATGCCTCGACCTGGGTGATTTTCATGCCGTCTCCTCCCGTTTGGTCAACACGCCTGGCAACGGGCTGACCGCCGCTATCAGCTCCCCGCCACGCCCTGGCTTTCCTCGAAGAACATATCCTTCCAGCTATCCGGCTGGCGCTTCAATCGGCCGACCTTGTGCATGAACGCGGCGAAATCCATCACCTTCATCGGGACAGTCGTATAGACAACATCGGGATCGGCCACCCAGCCCACCAACTGTTCGACGCTGCCCATCTTGTCGCCTGTCATGGCAAGGTAGATCTCCGCCGCCTGGCGGGGATTGGCGCGGATGAAATCGTTCGCCTCCTGCTGCGCCGCCAGCACAGCGGCACTCAGCCGGGGGTTCGCGTCGTGATACGCTTTCGACGTCAGCACGACGCCGTTCGTGTGCATCCCGCCGGTCACGTCGTACGACTTGAACACCTGGTGCACGCCCGGTGCGGCCTGCTCGTAATAGTAGAACGGCGAACTCGCCAGATGGCAGTCGATCTCCGACTGGCCGCCCAGCAGCGCTGCCATCGCATCCGGATGCGC
The DNA here is from genome assembly GCA_031291715.1 of Rhodopila sp. Taxonomy (GTDB): domain Bacteria; phylum Pseudomonadota; class Alphaproteobacteria; order Acetobacterales; family Acetobacteraceae; genus Rhodopila. The sequence continues at coordinate 16,378 of JARLIN010000189.1, forward strand.
CAGCGTAATGGTCAGGCTGTCCAGGCGGTCATAGTGCTCAAACCCCCATTGCCGCGCCGCCGCCATCTCCAGCGTCAGGGCGTGGCCGGTGATCTTCACACCCGGCAGCGCGATCTTGTCCTTCTCGGTCAAATCGGCGATGGAACGGACCGCCGGGTTGCGGGTCATCAGCACGAACGGCATCGACTGCAACGCCGATAGGGCGCGAATTTCGCGGCCCGTGCCGGCGGTCTTGTCCCACAGCGTCGCCAGCGTGGTCGATCCCGGCCCGATGAAGCCAATCTGCCCCGCCAGCAGCGCGTCGATCTGCGGTGTGGGACCGCCCAGCACCGACCATTCCGTCCGCACGCCGGGCAGCCCCAGCTTCGCGGCGTGGCGTTCGACCAGATGCTCATGCTCCATGACCATCATCGACATGTAGCCAAGCCCGTATTGCTTGGAGATGCGAACAACCGCATCTTCGGCGCGCACGCGCTGACTGACAAAGGGACTGGCGAGAAGCGACAGTCCCAAAACCCGGCGTCCTAACATCTTGATCTTTTCCCCCCAGTGGCACTCGGGAGGCCGAGTATCGCCCGACCTCCCGCGCTACCGCTAGGGTATCTGAGCGACCGGCACGATTTCCAGATCGGCTACCATCGCCTTGCCCCTGGTCTCCGGGCCCAGCAGCAATGCCATGATGAAGCTGATCAGGCCGACAGATGTCAGCACCAGCATGGGCCTGGCGAAACCGAAGCCCATATCAACGGCGACATAGGTCAGCACGGGCGCGACGAGACCGGCAAAGATCGCACCCTGATGGTAGCAGAACGCCGCCGCGGTAGCCCGCACTTCGGTGGGGAAACGTTCGGTCAGGTAGCTGGGGTTCTGCCCATACACCGCCCCGGCGCACGCCCCTTGCAGGGTGAACGCGATCACGATGGTCATGTAGTCAGTCGTGAGCAGGTAGACCGGGGTAATACAGAAGCCAAGTATCGCGGGAATGATCATGCCCCAGCGGCGGCCGATCTTGTCGGACAGCGCGCCCCAGAAGAAGCTGGCGACAAAAGTCGCGGCATTGGTAAGGACCAGCGGCCATCCGACCGCTGCCGGCGACATGTGAAGATCCCTTGTCAGGTAGGTCGCGAACAGCCCGAAGATCGAGTAATAGACGACGAAGCCGCTGGCCATCCACCAGCAGGCGTTCAAGGTGTTCCCCAGCATGCCGCGGCGGAAGATTGCGACCAGCGGGGCCCTCATTTCGGCTTTCTGCGCTTTCTGGTTCTTCTGGTTCTGCACCCAGACATCGGGTTCCTTGACGTAGACGCGTATCCAGACCACGGCGAGGGCCGGGAGCACGCCGATCCAAAGCATCCCGCGCCAGCCGATGTATTGGAACAC
>JARLIN010000190.1 GCA_031291715.1 Rhodopila sp.
AACTCCAAAAGTCGTGGGTGGCCGGGCCAGGCCCGGCCATGACACAGGCGAAATCTCCGAAGTGTCGCTGACCGCACATGAGCGCTCCGTGACACCATCACATCCGCACCCGCTTCATGTGATGCCCCAGATACGCCGCGATGACGGCCGGATCGTCCACCACCGCCTGAGGCGCGCCCTGCGCAATGACCTTTCCCTGGTGGAACACCACCGCCCGTTCGGCCAGTGACAGGATCACCTCCATGATGTGCTCCACGATCACGATCGTGATCCCCAATCCCTGGATGCGGCGCACCAGCTCGATCGCCAACCGCACTTCCGCCGGTGTCAATCCAGCCAGCGCCTCGTCCAGCAGCAGCAGCTTAGGCTCCGTCGCCAAAGCCCGCGCGATCTCCAGCCGCTTGCGGCCGGGCGTGCCGAGCGACCGGGCCGGCGACCCCGCGAGATGCGACAGGCCGGTGAATTCCAGTACCTCCTGCGCTTTGCGGATCGCCCCGGCCCGGTGCGGATGCCGCAGGAAGGCGCCGACCATGACGTTTTCGATCACCGTCATGTCCTCGAACGTCACCGGCACCTGGAAGGTGCGGGCCATGCCCAGGCGCGCATGCGCTTCGGGGGTCGCTCGGGTCACGTCCTGATCCAGAAACCGGATGGACCCGGCGGTCGGTTCGGCGTCCCCGGCAAGGCAATTGAAGAACGTGCTCTTGCCGGCGCCATTCGGGCCGATCAGCCCGACGATCTCGCCCTGAGCGACGTCCAGGTCCGCACCGTCCACCGCGCGGAAAGCACCGAACGCCTTGATGATGCCGCGCGCTTCAAGGAACATGCGGCGCCCTCCGCGTGGTGACCGCCAGCCAGAACGCGGCCACGCCGCCCGGCTGGAACCGGGCCACCAGCAGGATGATCGCCCCATAGACGATGAAGGTGATCCCGGTGCCACCCCCGCCGAACATCGCGTTGGTGGTTTCCTCCAGCGGGATCAGGATCATCGCGCCAACCAGCGGACCGAACAGCGTGCCGGCGCCGCCCAGTGCCGCGATGATCAGCAGCTTCACCGAAATCAGGATTCCGAGCGCACTGTCCGGGTCGATGAACCCGACCATCACCGCATACAAAGACCCGGCGATCGAGGTGAAGCCCGCCGACAGCAGCAGCGCATACAGCTTGTAGCGCAGGACCGGCACACCGAGGCTCCGCGCGGCCCGGTCTCCGCCACGGATGGCTGCCAGATAATACCCCATGCGGCTGCGCTGCATCAGCCAGGTCAGAGCCAGCAGCACGACCAGGACCGCCAGGAACAGGTAGTGATAGGGGATCGGGCTGATGAGCGAGAGATCCCATAGGCTGCGCGGCACCGGCGGCCCCATGAGGCCCACCGCGGCACCCAACAGGGGCCAGTTGGCGGCGAGGATGCGGAACAGCTCGGCGGCCGCGATCGTCGCCATGGAGAAATAATGCCCGCGCAGACGGAACGTCGGCGTGCCCGCCAGGGCCGAGATCCCCATCGAAACCACGACCCCAACCGGCGCCCCCGCGATCGGCGGCCATCCCAGTTCGTTATAAACCACCAGCGACGCATAGGCGCCGGCCCCGAAATATACCGCGTGCCCGACCGACACCTGCCCCGCATAGCCGCCCAGCAGATTCCACGCCGAGGCCGATATCGCCGCCAGCAGCACCAGCGCACCGATGCGCTGCAAAAATACGTCCTGCACCACCAGCGGCCAGGCCGCGATAAACAGGAAACCGATCACCACGAGCGGCCACTGTTTCATGGTCAGTTCGTCCCCAGCAGGCCTTGCGGGCGCACCCACAGAACACCCAGGAACAGCGCATAGACCACCACGTCCTGATAGACCGCGCCGATCAGGTAGGCGGACAGCGCCTCGATCACACCGATGGCCAGGCCCGCGATCAATGCCCCTGGCACGCTGCCGAAGCCACCGAGGCAGACGACGACGAAGGCGATCAGCGACAGCGACTCACCCACCGTCGGCGATATGTAGAAGAACAGTGCGATCAATGCTCCCGCAACACCGGTCGAGGCGGCGCCGATCCCCCAGGCGATCGCCTGCATCCGGTCCGGCCTTATGCCCATCAGCATCGCGGCGTTGCGATCCTCGGCCACCGCCAGCAGGCGGCTGCCCAGGGCGGTGCGTGTCAGGACAAGATGCATGCTCATGGTGATGACAAGCGCCAACACGCCGGCCAACAAACGGGATGCCTCCACCCGCAGCCCGCCGATGTCGAACGTGCCGCCCACCAGCGTGTCGGGCAGCGAGACGAAATTCGCGGTGAACGCCCAGAACGCGGAATAGCGCAGGACCAGCGCCAGCCCGAATGTACCCAGGATCTGCGCCAGCATCGGCCCCTTCGCGACGTGCCGCACCAGGCCGAGATAGACCACCACCCCAAGCAGGAACAGCAGCGCCGCGGCACCTGGGACGAAGAAGACCGGGCCGAGTTTCAGCAGGGTGAATGCGAAGAACGCTGCGTACATCGCCAACATGACGAAATCGCCATGCGCGAAGTTGACAACGTTCATCATGCCCCAGATCAGCGTCAGGCCCGAGGAGAACAGGGCATATACCGATCCCATCAGCAGGCCGCTGACAACCACCTGCAGCAGGATCACTCTGTTAAGCTCCTTTCCTCGCCCGAGGCGATCCTGACCGATCGTTTGACGGGCGACAAGTCATGGGATCACTGCCTGCCCCCGATGAGTGACGGTCGAACCGCACGACCGCGCCCGGCCCGGCCCGGCCCGGCCACAAGGCCTTTCTTGCCAATCTGACATGATGTGGAGACAATACGAGCACCGATCGAGTGGATGGAACTTTGAATGCGGCTGGTTCTACCGAGCCTCGCCCTGGCGGCATCGACGATGCTCCTCTCCGGCTGCGGCCTGTTTCGCGGAGACCGCGCCGTTGAGCATCCGTACAATGTCGCGCCGATGGTCGCGAAGGCCGATGCGCTCTACGCAAAGGGCGTGGCGGACGATGCGCGCAACACCTATCGCCTGGCCCTGGCGCTGGATCCATCCGATGCGGGCGCGCAGATGGGACTTGGCCGCACGCTGGTGGGATCCGATCCGCGAGCTGCCGAGGCGGCCTTCCTCGCCGTTCTCGTTCGTGAGCCGGACAATGTGCGGGCACTCAACGACCTGGGCGTCGCGCGTGACATGCAGGGACATCATGACGAGGCGCAAAAGGCCTATCGTCAGGCCTTGGCTGTCGCCCCCAAAGACGCCGATGTGCGGACGAACCTGGGCCTGTCGCTGGCGCTGTCGGGCGATGGAGCACAGGCTGTGCAGATGCTCCAGCCGGTCGCGAAGGCTGCTGAGGCGACGCCGACGCAGCGTGCAAACCTCGCTTTGGCGATGCAGGCCAACCACCTGAAACCACCGGACGACGCCCCGAAGCAGACGATGCCGAACGGGACCGCTCGCGACGATGCGCTACCGCCTACCACGAGCTCGCCGATGGCTACCGTCGCTGACCAGTCCCAGCCGTCGCAACCAGTCCAGCCGGCCCCTCGGCCGATGGTTACCGGACCGGAGCCGGACGCCGGACCGGCCCCGCGGCCTCCGGCAGCGCCGCGCCTGGGCAGGCCATCGACCGCGGGGTACTATGTCCAGATGGGGGCGCTGGATTCTGCCCAGGCGGCCCGTGCCGAATGGCGAAGGATACGCGCGCGCTGGCCGGATCTGCTGGCCGATCGCACGCCGACGGTGCAGGAGGCCGACGTGCATGACCGCACATTCTGGCGCCTGCGCACCGGGCTGTTCGCCAGTGCCGGCGACGCGAACGACTTTTGCGCCAGGCTGCACGCCGCCGGCTCGGGCTGCTGGACCGTCGCCGCCCTGGCCAATTGACGGTTTATGCCATTCTTAACCGGTTCGTGCTCGACGGCGTTCGCAAGGCCACCCGCTCTAAATAGAAACCAGCGTGGGCGCCGACGTTCTATCCTCGTCATGGGCGGGGGGGCGCCGCCGGCGGCGGCGGGCGCGCCCGCCCGCGCTCGCGATGGGCCGAGCGGCGGGCGGGGGCGGCGCGGCGG
>JARLIN010000020.1 GCA_031291715.1 Rhodopila sp.
ACTGTCGCCGGGCCATGACGAGGGAGAGGCCCTTGCGTCACGCCTTTCGCCGGCCATGACGATGGAGAGTGACCCGTGCCTCACTCCTTTCGCCGGCTGGCTTTAATGCCCCGCGTGACTGCCCGAAAAATCCGGCTCCGCCAGGCCCGACGCCGAAAGCTGCTTCACCAGCGCGGCCTTCAACCGATCCAGCCCGGCCGCGGTTGTCGCCTCGCACCGTGCCACCAGCACCGCCTGGGTGTTGGAGGCACGCAGCAGCCACCAGCCGTCCGCGGTCTGCACGCGGACTCCATCGGTCGCGGACACCTGGGCGCCCTCGGCCGAAAGACGGGCAGCGACTTCCTCGATCACCGCGAACTTGCGGCGGTCGTCGCAGTCAAACCGGACTTCCGGGGTGTTGATCACGTGCGGCAGTGCCTCACGCACCGCGGACAGGGTGCCATCCATCCGCGCCAGGATGCCCAGCGTGCGGACCGCCGCGTACAGCGCGTCGTCAAACCCGTACCAGCGATCGGCGAAGAAGATATGCCCGGACATCTCGCCGGCGAGCGGGCTGCCGGTCTCCGCCATCTTCGACTTGATCAGCGAGTGTCCGGTCTTCCACATCAGCGGATTGCCGCCGGCTTTGGCGATCTCGTCGAACAGGACCTGGCTGGCCTTCACGTCGGCGATGATCGTGGCGCCCGGATGAGCCTTCAACACGTCGCGGGCCAACAGCACCATGAGCTGGTCGCCGAACAGGATTTCCCCGGTATCGTCCACCAGGCCGATCCGGTCGGCGTCGCCGTCGAAGGCGATACCGATATCGGCCCCGCGGGCACGCACCTCGGCGATGAGTTCCACCAGATTGGCGGGCACCGTCGGGTCGGGATGATGCGCCGGGAAGCGGCCGTCGATCGTGCCGTTCAGCACGAGGTGTTCGCCGGGCAGCGAGGCCACCAGCTTCTTCAGCACATCGCCCGCGGCGCCGTTGCCGTTGTCCCAGACCACTTTCAGCATGCGGTCGCCGCCGTCCCAGTCGGCCAACAGGCGGCCGACGTAATCGTCGGCGATCGCGACCTTCTGCTCGCCGCCAACGGCTTCCGGCACCACGTCTCCGGCTTCGGCGCGTTTGCCTATCTGGAGAATCTGCTGGCCGAAGAAGGGCTTGCGGCCGAGCATCATCTTGAAGCCGTTATAGTCCGGCGGGTTGTGGGAACCGGTGACCATCACCGCCCCGTCGGTCTCCAGCCTGGTCGCGGCATAGTAGAGCATCGGCGTCGGGCCGCGGCCGATCCGTAGCGCTTCCATACCGCTGGCACGCAGGCCATCGACCAGAGCCTGTTCCAGCGCCGGGCTGGTCAGCCTTCCGTCGTACCCGACCGCGACCCGCTTCCCGCCGCCCCGGGCGACCATCGAGCCGAACACGCGCCCAATCGCGAAGGCGTCGGCCGGGTGCAGGGTGCGCCCGACGATGCCGCGAATGTCGTATTCGCGCAGGATGGTCGGATCGAAGCGGTGAGAGAAGGCCATCGGTCGAGACACTCTGTCAGACGTATTTTTTCAGGAAGGCATGCACGGCATCGGCCAGATCCGGCCGCTTGAGGGCGAACGCGATCTGCGCTTCCAGGAAGCCTACCTTGTCGCCGCAATCGAAGCGACGGCCTTCGTAACGGAGACCATGAAAAGGCTGCTCGCCGATCAGGCGGGCCATGCTGTCGGTGAGCTGGACCTCGTTGCCGGCGCCGCGCTCCATGCGCGCGAGGTACTTGATGACTTCCGGCATCAGGACGTAGCGGCCGATGATGGAAAGATTGGACGGTGCATCCTTGGGGTCGGGCTTCTCGACCAGCCCAGTGACCTCCACCAGACGGCCATCATCCTTGCCGACCTTCAGGATGCCGTAGCGGTTGGTCTGTTCCCAAGGCACTTCCGTGACCGCGACGACGTTGCCCCCGGTTTCGTAATACGCTTCGGCGAGCTGCTGCAGGCAGGGCTTGTCGGCCAGGACAAGGTCGTCCGGCAGCAGGATGGCGAACGGATCGTCACCGATGAACGCGCGGGCGCACCAGATCGCGTGCCCCAGACCCAGCGGCACTTGCTGGCGCACGGTGGCGATGGAGCCAGGCTCGCTTTGCGCGCCGGCAAGGGATGCCAGCGCGTCTTTTTTGTCGCGTTCGCGCAGCGTGGCTTCCAGCTCGTAGGCGACATCGAAATGTTCCACCAGCGCGGCCTTCCCACGGCCGGTAACCATGCAGAATTGCTCGATGCCAGCGGCCCGCGCCTCCTCGATCGCGTATTGGATCAGGGGCTTGTCCACGACCGGCAGCATCTCTTTGGCTGTCGCCTTGGTGGCGGGCAGGAAGCGGGTTCCCAGGCCGGCGACAGGCAGAACGGCTTTGCGCAGTTTTTTGATCACACGTCGGCTCCGATATGAAATTATCTTCAGGGACCATACAGGGCGGGCGAAAATATGGCGCACTGCAAAATTACCAACGCCACACACGGGCGCGAGCTTCAACACGAAGCGGCGACGGCCTGACAGACCGCTCCAACACGTTACCCAAGCAGGATGTCGCGCGCCTGGTTGATCCGCGCGGCGAGCCAATCCGACCCGCCGGCATCGGGATGAGCACCGCGCATCAGGCGGCGATGCGCCTCCCGGATCTCGGTTTTGGACGCGCCGGGATGCAAGCCAAGCACCTCATACGCTTCCTCGCGAGACATGGCGCCGGACCGCGGAGGGGGCGCACCGCCGCCGATCCGACCGCCCCTCGAGGCCTGCCACTTCTGCCATAGCAGGGGACCAAACATCGCCAGCGCGCCCACCGCGATGCCGCCGCGCCCCGTCAGGATCAGCAGTAACGCCAGGCTGAGTCCGCCGAGGGCGGCGATCCACGCCAGCAAAGATTTGATGGAGGTGACCGAGGCCCGCTCGAACGCGCGCATCCCGCCCATCAGGAGGAACAGCACGACCGCGCCGAGCAGCAGCCACAGCATGATCAGGCCGATTCAGCGGCCTGCGACTGAGCCTCCATCACGGCGAGCGCACTGAGGTTGACGATGCCGCGCGCGGTGACACTCGGCACCACGACATGGATCGGCTTGGACATCCCCAGCAGGATCGGTCCGATGGGCAGCCCGTCGGCCGCGGCTTTCAGCAGGTTGAAGGCGATATTGGCGGCATCCAGGGTGGGCATGATCAGCAGGTTGGCGGTGCCGCTCAGGCGGCTGTCGGGAACCGCGCGGTCGCGGATCGCCTGCACCAGGGCAGCATCGGCATGCATCTCGCCGTCGATTTCCAGCCCAGGTGCGCGGGCACGGATCATTGTCAGTGCGCGCCGCATCTTGCGCGCCGATTCGCTGTCACTGGCACCGAAGCTGGAGTGCGACAACAGAGCGGCCCTGGGCGTCAGACCGAAACCGCCCACCCCGGCGGCGGCCAGCAGGGTCATCTCGGTGATCTGCTCCGCGGTCGGATCGGTGACCATGAACGTATCGCAAATGAAAAGCACGCCGGTCTGGAGGATCAGGCACGACAACGCATAGACCCGGTTGACGTCGGACCGGCGCGGGATGATCGGCAGGATATACTGGATCTGCCGCCACCAGGCGCCCGTGCCGCCGCAGATCGCGGCGTCCGCCTGACCGGCATGCAGCAGCATCGCCGCGGCGACCGAGGCACGGGTCGCCATGCGCCGGGCCGCGGGCTCGGGCGGGGTGCCGCGGCGGCCGGCGAGGCGCTGGTATTCGGGGATCAACGGGTCGAAGACATCGCGATCGGACGCTGGATCGAGCACGCGAACGGCGTTCCCCAGGTCTATGCGCAGACCCATTTCCTTGACCTTGGCGGCGATCACGTCGCGCCGGCCAAGCAGGATCGGGTGCGCGATGTCGCCGTCTATCAGCGTCTGCGCGGCACGCAGCATGCGTTCATCCTCGCCTTCGGCGAAGACAATACGCTTGGGATCGCGGGACGCGGCCTCAAATACCGGGCGCATCAGGTAGCCGGAGCGGAAGACGAACCGTTCGAGATCGCGCTGGTAGGCCTGGAAATCCGTGATTGGGCGAAGCGCCACGCCGCTTTCGATCGCCGCACGCGCGACGGCGGGGGCGATTTCCAGAATCAGGCGCGGATCGAAGGGCTTGGGAATGATGTACTCGGCGCCGAAGACGGGAGCGACCCCGCCATAAGCCGCGGCGACGACCTCGCTGGCTTCGACGCGGGCGAGTTTGGCGATGGCTTCGACAGCGGCGATCTTCATCGCCTCGTTGATCGTCGTGGCCCCGACATCGAGCGCACCGCGGAAGATGAACGGGAAGCACAGGACGTTGTTGACCTGGTTGGCATAGTCGCTGCGGCCAGTGGCGATGATGGCGTCGGGACGCGCGGCAGTGACCAGGTCGGGGTCGATCTCCGGGTCGGGGTTGGCCAGGGCGAGGATCAAGGGCTTGTCCGCCAGCAGCGGCAGCCACTCGGGTTTCAGGACACGCGGAGCGGACAGGCCCATGAAGATGTCGGCGCCCGGCAACGCGTCCTGCAGCGTGGTGGCGTTGGTGTCGCGTGCATAGCGGGCCATGTTTGGCAGCATGTCGGGCCGGTCCGTGCGGATCACGCCCTTGATATCGGTCAGGGTGACGTTTTCCGGCCGCAGCCCCATGGAGACCAGCAGATCGACGCAGGCCAAAGCCGCCGCACCGGCGCCGGAGGTGACCAGCTTGACCTCCGAAATCTCCTTGCCTTGCAGCAGCAGACCATTACGGACCGCGGCGGCAACCGTGATGGCGGTGCCGTGCTGGTCGTCGTGGAAGACCGGAATACACATGCGCGAGCGCAACTCGGCCTCGATGGCGAAGCACTCGGGGGCCTTGATGTCTTCCAGGTTGATCGCGCCGAAAGTGGGTTCCAGCGCGGCCACCACATCGCAGAATTTGGCCGGATCGGAGGCATCGACCTCGATGTCGAACACGTCGATGCCGGCGAATTTCTTGAAGAGGACCGCCTTGCCCTCCATCACCGGTTTGCTGGCCAATGGGCCGATATTGCCCAGGCCCAGCACGGCGGTGCCGTTGGTGATCACCGCCACCAGGTTGCCGCGCACGGTATAATTGTAAGCGGCGTTGGGGTCGGCCTTGATAGCATCGCACGCCGCCGCGACGCCGGGGGAGTAGGCCAGCGCCAGATCGCGCTGGTTCGCCATGCGCTTGGTCGGCTCGATGGCGAGTTTCCCGGGCCTGGGAAGCCGGTGATAGTCCAGCGCGGCTTTGCGGAAATCGTCGTCCATGATTGCCTCGGGGTGGTCCTGTTGAATGCGCGCACCATGGTGGCCGGACGGTGCGCTGGCAACAACAGGTTGGATTTTCCCCTCATCCCGCCGAAATAAAAAGCGCACGCTCTTCACTCTGCGGTTTATAGTTTAATTATCTAAATAATGGCCTCACTCTTGCAGTTTGTGGAAAAATATCCTCCTTAAGCAGGATCTCTGACCCAGCCAGCGTGTTTCAAGGCATTCCGTCTCGATGGATTTTCCCGGCCTTATCGCCCCCCGCTTCGATCCAGGCTCCGTCTGGCTCGTGGGTGCCGGCCCGGGCGATCCCGGCCTGCTGACGTTGCATGCCGCCTATGCGTTGGGCCACGCGGACGTGGTCGTGCATGACGCACTGGTGACCGACGCGATCCTGTCCCTCGCGCCCCAGGCCCGGCACGAGATGGCCGGCAAAAGGGCCGGCGGCATCCGAACCCAGCAACTGCGCATCAATAGCCGCCTCATCCAGCTTGCACGCCAGGGCCTTCGCGTGGTGCGCCTGAAGGGCGGCGACCCGTTCGTCTTCGGGCGTGGTGGTGAGGAAGCCTTGTCGCTCGCCGCCGCCGGCATCGCGTTCCGCATCGTGCCAGGCGTCAGCGCGGGTATCGGCGGCACCGCGGCGGCCGGCATCCCCCTTACCCACCGGCAGCTGGCCCGCAGCGTGGCATTCGCGACAGGACACGATTCCAGCGGCGAACTGGCCGATGTGGACTGGCATGCGTTGTCCCGCGGGTCCGAGGTGCTGGTCTTTTATATGGCGCAGCGGCGGATCGGGCAGATCGCCGAACGGCTGATCGAGGCCGGACGCGGGGCCAACGAGCCTGTGGCGCTGATCAGCAATGCGACCTGCGCGAACCAGGATGTGCGGATTTCGACGCTGGCGCAGGTCGGTGCCGGCGTGGCTGGCATCCCCGCCGGCGCCGCGACGCTGATCCTGGTCGGACCCGTCATCGCGCTGCGCCCGCTGCTGGCGGACTGGCAGCAGACCGAACCCATGACCGTTGAAACCCGAGGCGCTGCCGCGAGCGCCCGGGCGAAAGGCTGAAGGACACGACATGCAGACCGCCCCCTTGCTCCCCAGCACCGCTCCATTCCACGAGGAGCAGATCGCCGCGCTGAACCGCGTCATTTCCGTGACCACGGCGGAGCAGCGCGCGTGGCTGTCCGGCTATCTCGCCGGGTTGCAGGCGGCCAACGATCCGCACGCCGCCACGCCCGCCGCACCGCCGGCCAAGCGTGCGCCGCTGACCATCCTGTTCGGCACGGAATCGGGTAACGCCGAGGCACTCGCCGCGCAGGCTCGCAAGGCGGCGGCCAAGCTGGGATTCGCCCCTAAGGTCGTGGATATGGCGGATTTCACCCCGGCCCAGGCGGCCGCGACCGAAAACCTGCTGATCGTCGCCTCCACCTGGGGCGAGGGCGACCCGCCGCAGCGTGCGGTGGATTTCTACGAAGCGCTGATGGCAGACGACGCGCCGCGCTTCGAAAAAACCCGCTTCGCGGTACTGGCCCTGGGCGACCGCGCCTACGCGCAATTCTGTGAGATCGGCCGCAAGATCGATGAGCGCCTGACCGCCCTGGGCGGCGCCCGCATCACCGATCGCATCGAGTGCGACCTGGACTTCGAAACCCCGGCGACCGGCTGGATCGACACCACGCTGGAGCGGCTGAACGCCGAAGTCGGCGGCAAGGATGCCGGCGCCTCCGTCATCCATGTCGATTTCGCCCGCCCCGGCGCCGAGGCGCCGACTCGCGCCCGCCCGTTCGAGGCCGAGATCAGCGAGCATGTGCGGCTGACGGGCAGCCGGTCGACGTCCGATACGCATCATATCGCGCTGTCGCTGGAAGGATCGGGGATTGCGTATGAGCCGGGCGACTCGCTGGGCGTGATCCCGTCCAATGATCCGGCGCTGGCCGATGCGGTACTGAAGGCGGCTGGATTGGCCGGCGATACCGCCCTCCGTGGCGCGCTGATCGACCGCCTGGACATCACCACGCTGACGTCGAAGCAGATCGAGGACTTCGCGCGGGAAACCGGGACCCAGGCGCCGCCGGCCGAGTGGGCAGCGGGACGGCAGATCATCGACCTCCTGGAAACCGCACCCGGCAAGCTGTCAGCCGAACAACTGACCGCGCTGCTGCGTCCCCTGCCCCCGCGTTATTACTCGATCGCTTCGAGCCGCAAGGCGGTAGGCGAAGAAGCGCATCTGCTGGTCGCGGGGCTGCGCTACGTCTCGCATGGCCGGGCACGTGCCGGCGTCGCCTCGACCGATCTCACCGCGCGGCATCGCGAAGGCGACAAGCTGAAGGTGTTCCTGCGCTCGAACCCGCATTTCCGCCTGCCTGCCGACAATGACCGGCCGATCATCATGGTTGGCCCGGGCACCGGCGTGGCGCCGTTTCGCGGCTTCCTGCAAGAGCGTGAGGCGACGGGTGCGGCGGGCCGCAACTGGCTGGTGTTTGGCCATCGCAACTACCTGCACGACTTTCTGTATCAGCTTGAGCTGCAGGACTGGCTCAAGAGCAGCCTGCTGACGCGGCTGGACGTCGCGTTCTCCCGCGATCAGCCCGAAAAGCGTTACGTGCAGAACACGCTGTGGGATGCGCGGGCCGATCTCTATGCGTGGCTGAAGGATGGCGCGTCGCTATACGTCTGTGGTGACGCCAATGCGATGGCGAAGGACGTGCACGCGATGCTGCTGCGCATCCTGGCCGACCAGGGCAAGCAGGACGAGGCCGGGGCGAAGGCGGAACTGGACGCGATCCGTCGCGACGGCCGCTACCTGCGCGACGTTTACTAAGGACAGCGGAACATGGATATCGAACGGCCGCTCTCAGCCAACGAGCGCATCAAGGAAAAAAGCAATCTGTTGCGCGGCACGATCGCCGACGGGTTGACTCACGTGGAAACCGGCGCGTTGGCCGATGACGACACGCAGCTTACGAAATTCCACGGCTTCTACCAGCAGGATGACCGCGACCTGCGCGCCGAACGCGGCAAGCAGCGGATGGAGAAGGCGTTCAGCTTCATGGTCCGGATGCGGGTGCCGGCCGGCATCGTCACTCCGGCGCAATGGCTGGCGATCGAGAAGCTGGCGCTGGAGCGCGCCAACGGCACGATCCGGCTGACAACGCGCGAGACGGTGCAGTTCCACGGCATCCTGAAGGGCAACCTGCGTTCGCTGATGCAGGGGCTGGACGACGTCCAGCTGGACACGATCGCCGCCTGCGGCGACGTCAACCGCAACGTTATCGCGACAGCAGACCCGTGGCGGCGCGACCTGCATGCCCAGGTCAGCTCTCTGGCCCGCGAGATATCGGCTCACCTGCTGCCGCGCACCCGCGCCTGGCATGAGATCTGGCTTGGCGAGGAGAAGGTTTCCGGTGGCGTGCTGGAGGATGAACCGATCCTCGGCCGCACCTACCTGCCGCGGAAATTCAAGATCGGGATTGCGATTCCGCCGCAGAACGATGTCGACGTCTTCGCCCAGGATCTCGGTTTCATTGCGATCCTCGAGCGTGGTCATATCGTCGGCTACAACGTCACCGCCGGCGGCGGCATGGGCATGACCCATGGTGAGCCGGAGACCTATCCACGCAACGCCGATGTCATCGGCTACTGCGACCGTGACGATGCCGTCGCGGTGGCGGAAGCCGTTGTCACCGTCCAGCGCGACCACGGCGATCGCTCCAATCGCAAGCATGCCCGTCTGAAATACACCATCGACACGCTCGGCCTGGAGCACTTCGTTGCGCTGGTCAACGAGCGGCTGGCGGTGAAGCTGGCGCCACCGCGTCCGTTCGTCTTCGAATCGACCGGTGACCGCCGTGGCTGGGCCGAGGACAAAGACGGTACCGCGCACTTTACGCTGTTCGTCGAGAACGGCCGCATCCACGACCTGCCGCATCGGCGCATGATGACCGGCCTGCACAGGATCGCCGAGCTGGATGTCGGCCGGTTTGTAATGACGGCGAACCAGAACATCGTGATTGCGGACATTCCGAAATCGTTACGTAAGGTGGTCGAACAACTGCTGGCGGAGCACGGGCTGGACGACGCGCAGGGTGGACTGCGGCGCAATGCGATGGCCTGTGTGGCGCTGCCGACCTGCGGGCTGGCGCTGGCGGAAAGCGAGCGCTACCTGCCGGAGCTGATCACGCGGCTGGAAGCGGAGCTGGATCGTTACGGTCTGCTGCAGACGGATATAACCATCCGGATGACCGGCTGTCCCAACGGCTGCGCCCGTCCTTACGTTTCCGAAATCGGCCTGGTGGGCCGCACGCCTGGTGTCTACAACCTGTATCTCGGCGGGGCGCACGAAGGTGTCCGCCTCAACAAGCTGTATCGCCGCGATGTCGACGGCGACGGGATTGTTGCGGCGCTGTCGCCGCTGTTTGCCGCCTACGCAGAGCAGCGGAAACGCAACGAACGCTTTGGCGATTTCGTCGTGCGCGCGGGTTTCGTTGCCGAGACGAAGACCGGCCTCGACTTTCACGAAAATCTCTCACCCGACCTGAGGACCTGACCCATGCGCGCTGTTCGTGCTTTGACCGTTGGTTTCGCGGACTCGACCGTTCAGCCCTGGCTGCCCGGTCTGCCGCACGCCGTCGCGGCGCTTTCGACCTGGTTCGCGTTCGGCGGCCCCGCCTGTGTCACCGGCCTGCTGATGGCGACATTGGCGAGCTTCGTCGTCTATTTGCCGCTGACGGCACTGGCGCTGAACCGCGGCGAGGGTCTGCCTGAGGACGCGCCGGCGCCGGTTCTGCCGCTGCGGGCGAAACTCGCCCTCT
>JARLIN010000191.1 GCA_031291715.1 Rhodopila sp.
CGCCCGAACAGATCGGCCGGCGCATCGCGGTGGCCTGGAACGGCACCGCCGAATCCGCCACGGCCGTGTGGGCCGCGATTCCCTGGATGCGGCGGGCCGAAGCGGTGCGGGTGTTTTCGGCCGACGAATACCAGCGCCGCGGGCCCGGCGCCACAGAACTGCTCGACTACCTGGCGCTGCACGGTATCCAGGCGGAGCTGGCCACCTTCAAGCCGATCGACCGCGAGGTCGGGGCGGGGCTGCTAAAGGCGGCGCGCGATTTCGGCTCCGACCTGCTGTGCATGGGCGCCTATTCGCACTCACGGCTGCGCCAGCTCATCCTGGGCGGGGTCACGCGCCACGTGCTGGAGAAGGCCGACCTGCCCGTGATGATGAACAGGTGACGTGTACGGCGTTACCGATCCGGCGGTCGAGGAGGCCGTCCGGGCCTATGTGAAGCTGATGCGCGCCAGCCGCTCGGTGCTGGCGCAAATCGAGCCGGCCCTGGCCGCGCGGGGCCTGACGCCGACCCAGCTTGGCGTGCTGGAGGCGCTGCTGCACAAGGGCGCGATGACGCACCGCGACCTCGGCCACAAGGAGCTGACCAGCGCCGGCAACGTCAGCGACGTGGTGGACAAGCTGGAACGCCGCGACCTGGTGGCCCGGGTGCCCGACCCCGCCGACCGGCGCGCCGTGCGGGTGGAACTGACCGGCCAGGGGCGGGAGCTGATCGAGGGGCTGTTCCCGCGGCACGCGGCCGATATCGCCCGCGCCATGGCGGGACTGTCGGGCGAGGAACTGCGGCAGTTGGGGGGGTTGTTGCGGCGGTTGGGCGTCGGGGCCGGGCAAGGATAGGCGGAAACGAAGGCTGGCCGGCCAACCCGGATTATTCCGATTTCAGCGCGGCCGGCGCTGCCATGGGCGCAGACGACGGTTGGGCCTTGTGTGCCTTTCGAGGCCAGCGGCGACAAGCCTCTCGGGCTCCACCTCGCGAGCGAGGCCAGCGAGCCATTGTACGTAGGCGAAGAATTGTTGCTTCTCGCGGAAGAATTGCGGCGACACCAGAGCCCAGCTGCTTCTGTAGTCCAGCCCAGCCACCGACTCGTTGCGAGCGAAGGTGTACACCTTGGCCACTGACCATTTCATCATTGTATTATAGTCGATCAGGCCATCATTATAATAATCAAATTGCATCGCTTGAAGAGCCCAATAGTTTACAAAATAATCCAGAATCGCATCGTCCGACGTCGTTTTAGATCCGTCCGCCAGATATCCAGGCGAGAGCTGCTTGTCGCGGACGGACCGGCGATGGGCGGACACCTCTTCATAGCGGCGGTTGCAGTGGGCCAGCGCCTCGACCTGGCGGGCAATCAAGACCGCATCCCGGTGGCTAAGATAAACTTTTACTGTCACCACCATTGCCGTCGCCGCAATCAGGCTATTGATGTGAAGGTACATAAGATGCAACAGCGAATACAAGTCATCCGCGAATAAATGGCGCTGTACAGCCGCAATTATGTCAGACATGCGAAATTATGTCCGGCATGTTTTTGGAACCCGCGGAAACGTTGCATGCATAGCAGATATTGTCCGATATTCCCGGATGAACGGCTCCCCGTCCATCTTGACAGCAGTCTACTCGGCGAATTGGCCGCTCCGCAACGGTGGAAGCGTGGGGAGGCGTGCGTGGCCTTCCCGGGCTGGCCGATGATCCCGGAAGATCGTCCGGCGAACGCGAGGGTGGACGTGCGACCGCCGCTGTCAGTCCCATCGATCCGACATGGACGAAGATCTTCGGCATCGTGCCGGTGGTGGTGGAAGCGGCGCCGAGATGGCGGCCAGGACTCGGTATTTCGGGTCGGGCTTGCTTGGAACGGCGGTCGCGCGTTCCTATCTTGGCAGGTCGGGAAGATCAGGGCGTCGGAGGGCGGCGATGGCGACTGGTTGGGCTCCGGACGGGGCAGTGCAGGATCAGATCGACGACACCATCACGGACGGGGTGATGCGGGCGCGGTCGCGCATGCCGACGGGGGAGAGCGAGACCCATTGCGTGGAATGCGGCGACGAAATCCCGCAAGCGCGCCGCCGGGCGATGCCGGGCGTGCGGACCTGCATTACGTGCCAGTCGGCGCGCGATCGCCGTCCGGTGACCGTCGGGTTCAACCGCAGGGGCAACAAGGACAGCCAGCTCAAATAGCGCCCGGTGTACTCGCGGTCCGCGTCGGTTATGCTCCATTTCGTAACGGGCGCGGGTTTGCGCTTTGCGCGTTGCTGCGAAAAAACAGCCGTTCGGCTTGCGTCGGAGGGCTGTCGCTGACCGCCCATCGTACGGTGGGAGAGCGCGGTGTATCCCGCCGTCGCGACGTCATGGCGTCGGAGGGTGGATGATCGCTCTGTCGCAAGTGGCTCTGGGGATTGGGATGGCGCCGGCGCGCTCGTCGCGGCGGCCCTCACTGCGATCGGCCTGAGCAACCCAGTTGCGGATCGATTGCTCCGTGGGTTCGAAATCGCGAGCCAAATCCTCCGGATCACGGCCGGCACGGACCAACTCGATCATCTGGCGCCGGGATTCCGGCGGGTAGGGTCGGCGGGTCTTCGGCATGTCGGACACCTCTCGTCAAAGCTTCAGGGTGTCCACAATGGCGGGTCAACCCCAATCGCCAAGTGGTATACCTCCAATAGCCAGCAGGGCATGGAGCCAACCGATCCGGAACTGAAGCGCGCGCTCGAGCTGCTCCGCTCGGCTTCTGGACAACAGGCGGCAGAGCGCAACAACACCGCGCAGGAGATCTGGAAGATCCTGATCGAACAGCAGTACTCCATCGGCACCGTCGGTCAGTCGCCGGCACAGTTCGGCGTGCGCCTGGTCAGCCGCAAGCTTGGCAATATCCCCGGCCGCACCTGCATCGCCCAGCACTGCCGCACCCCGGGCGTGTCGCATCCCGAGACGTGGTATTTCAAGCTGTGAGTGAAAGGGCTGTGAATATGCACCAAACCAAGACTCCACCCGGCGCAGATTTTTATAACGTATTGAGTCGGTTGGAGCCGCTTTCGGGAGGGGGCAGGGTTGGGCGCCTGTTGACAGCTTTGGCGGGCGTCGTTGCCTTGCCACCGTTGCGAGACGCAAGAAACGTCCGATAGGATGCCGTCTGGATGGGGGATGGGACCTTCATCTGGCAAATGTCGGATAAAGGCAAGTCGGAGAGGAAACAACCATGGATGTAAGCTCGTCAATCCTGCACGAGATAGAACCGATCGAACGGGAAACGATACGTCGGGTAGCCTGGCGACTCATGCCGTTGCTCATGCTCGGTTATTTCTGTGCCTACCTGGACCGCTCGAACGTGGGCATGGCCGGGCCGACAATGACCCCTGACCTGGGATTCTCGAACGCGGTGTTCGGCTTCGGCGCCGGCCTTTTCTTCCTCGGGTACTTCCTGGCTGAAATTCCGAGCAACCTGTTCCTCAATAAGGTCGGGGCACGGATCTGGTTCGCCCGCATCCTGATCACCTGGGGCATCGTCTCCGGACTGACCGCCTTCGTGTGGAGCGATTGGAGCTTCTACTGTAATCGCATTCTCCTCGGATTGGCCGAAGCCGGATTCTATCCCGGGGTAGTGCTCTACCTGACCTGGTGGTTCCCCTCCTACTATCGAAGCCGCATGATGGCGATGTTCCAGTCGGCCAGTGTGATCTCGCTGTTTGTCGGACCGCCGATCGGGGGACTGCTGCTGTACATGGACGGACTGCTGGGGTTCCATGGGTGGCAGTGGTTGTTCATCATCGAGGCGCTACCGCCGATCATCATGTGCTTCGTCATGTTCTTCCTGTTGACCGACCGGCCGGCCGACGCGACCTGGCTCAGGCCGGACCAGCGGGCGTGGCTGAACGAACGGCTGTCCTCGGAGCGGGCGCAGCGCGAGGCGATCCGGAAGTATTCCCTCGGCGAGGCGTTCGGCAATCCGAAGGTATGGTTGCTGACGCTGTCCTGGTTCGGCCTGAACGTGGCGGGCTACGGGCTGATTTTCTTCCTGCCGCTGATCGTCAAGGGCCTCGGGGTACCCGCCGGCTTCGTCGGGCTGGCCAGCGCCTTGCCATACCTGTGCGCGTTTGTGGCAATGAACCTCTGGGGCTGGCACTCCGACAAGACCGGCGAGCGGAGTTGGCACGCGGCCGGCGCCTGTTTGCTCTGTGCGACGGGATTGGCAGCCTGCACTCTGATCGGTCTCGGCCATCCCGCCGTGACGATGTTTGCCCTCTGTCTCGCGGCGATGGGCTCGCAGTGTGTCGCAGCGGCATTCTGGGCGCTGCCCAGCGCCATGCTGACCGGCGTCGCCGCAGCGGGCGCCATAGCCCTGATCAATTCGATCGGAAATCTCGGCGGGTGGCTCGGGCCGACGGTTTATGGACTGGTGAAGGATGCGACCGGCAGCACCAGCTTCGGGCTGCTGTGCCTGGCGGGGGCGCCGGTCATTTCCGCAATCGTGCTGGTTCTGGTCGGTCACGACCGCCGAACGGAGCGCATGCTGGTGCGCAAATAGAACAAGCCCGGGGGGCTCCGGCCCACAGGATGCGAGCCAGCACGCTCTGCCGGTGCCTGGTTCGGGCGCACATGGCTCGCCGCCTCAGGCCAGACTTTCGGTCGGCAGCCGCCGCAGTGCCGGATCGGGTTTGAAGCGCGGCTCGGGCAGGCCTGGCACCTCGACCGGCATGGTCAGAACGCCGCCCGCCCATGGCTGGCGCGCAAGCTCCTCCGGCCCGAGACTGGCGCGGCCGGTCGTGATGTAGAGCGTGCGATAGTCCGGCCCGCCGAAGGCAACCATGGTCGCGTTGTCGACCGGCATTGGAATCTCGCGGTCGATGCTGCCGTCCGGAAGGTAACGGACGATCCGGCGGCCCATGAATCGCGCGCTCCAGTAACAGCCCTCGGCATCCACGGCCGCGCCGTCCGGCAGGCCTTCGCCGCGTGGCACGGTGGCGAAGATACGCCGGTTGGCGATGGCACCGGTTGCCGGGTCGAAATCGAAGGCCCAGATCACCGGGCCGCGACTGTCCGCATAGTACAATACGCGGTTGTCCGGCGAGAAGGCGATGCCGTTGGAGGCGATGATGCCGCCCACCATGCGCGTCGCGGTGCCGTCGCCGGCCAGCCGGAACAGTTCGCCGTTCTGCTTCGTCCGCGGCTCGTGCAGGGTGCCCGACCAGAAGAACCGTCCGGAGCGATCGCAGCGCCCGTCGTTGAGGTGAACCTCAAGTTCGGCGGCGAAGGGCTGGGCCAGCCGCGTCAGCGTTCCACGCTCCAGGTCGATCAGCGCGAAGCCGCCGTGCAGCGCGGCGACCAGCCCGCCGCCTTCGCACAGCGCGAAGCTGGCGACCTTCTCCTTGACCGGCCACGTCCGGCTTTCGCCGGTCAGCGCGTCCAACCGGCGGAGTTTGCGGTCGTGGATCTCCGTCCAGTAGAGCGCGCTTTCCGCGGCGGACCAAACCGGGCTTTCGCCAATCCGTGCTGTGCCGGCGAGCGCAAGAGCGATCGCACCCATCGTGTCTCTCCGATCAATAGTTCAAGCGCCGCCGGTCATGACGTGCGCGCCCGCATGGCGAAACGCGCATCCTGGGCCCGGCGGATGTGCTCGCGCGCGAGTTGCTCGGCCGCGTCGGCGTCGCGCCGTTCGATGGCTTCGATCATCCGCTTGTGTTCGCCGACTGCCTTGGCGGCGCGGCCCGGCACGACGAAGGTCGTGTTGCTCAGCAGCATCAGCGTATCGTGCAGATCGGCGAGCGTGCGGGTGATGTAGCGGTTGCGCGACGCGTCGTAGATGGTCTGGTGGAATTCCTTGTTGACCATGGCTTGCTTGTCGGCATCGCCGATGGCGTCCCTGAATTCGGCGTTCAACTGGTAAAGCGCGGCGATTTCGTTCGCCGAGGCGTGCTGGGCCGCCGCCCGCGCCGCTGCACCCTCCAGCACCTCGCGTAAGGCGTACAGCTCCATGGTCTGCTGCGAGGTCAGTTCGACCACCGCCAGCCCCCCGGCCGAAACCTGCAGCAGTCCCTGGGTTTGCAGCCGCGACAGGGCTTCACGCACGGGCGTTCGGCTAACGCTGAGCGCCTGCGCCACCGCCTCCTCGCGTACCCGGTCGCCCACCTTGATCTGGCGCGTCTGGATCCAGGCGCGCACGGTGTCGTAAACATAGTCGGCCCTGGACCGGCCGGTTCGCCCAAGTTCCGGCCCCGCCACTGGCGCGATATAGATCGGGGTGGATACCATGTCGTTCCTCGCAAACCGGCTCCCCATGAGGGCAG
Organism: Rhodopila sp.; assembly: GCA_031291715.1. Lineage (GTDB taxonomy): Bacteria > Pseudomonadota > Alphaproteobacteria > Acetobacterales > Acetobacteraceae > Rhodopila. The sequence goes on from JARLIN010000191.1 coordinate 6,280, forward strand.
CACACATAACCGATGAACCATGCCGCAACACCGGTCAAGGCCGGCGAGACCTGGGAAAGTCCGCGGCGCTGCCCTGCGTCGTGGCGTCACCGCCTCCTCCGGCGCCCTTCCGTGCAATTGACAGGCGGAACGACGCACGTTAGTATGCAGTTGTGTGCAGATGTATAGGTGTCGGCGGCGTCCTTCGGCAAGGGCTTTGTTGGACTGGAACGAAGACGGGCAGGCACGTGACGAAGACGGAAACGATCGGCGCGTGAGGCTCGCTGATTTTCGAACCGTATGCGGCGGAGTATGCCCCGCTCCCCTGATTGGAAGGAACCCTAATGTCTCCCTACCGCATCGCGGTGATCGGCCTCGGCGAGATCGGGCTCAAGCGGCATCTGCCGGTGATCGCCGCGCATCCGAACTTCGAGATCGTCGCCAGCGCCAAGCGCCACCCGGTCGCCACCGACATCGGCGGCCGGCAGTACCGCGACTATCGCGAGATGCTGGCATCGGAACCCGCGATCGAGGCGGTTGCCATCTGCACCCCGCCCGACGTGCGCTGCCGCATCGCGCTCGATGCGATCGCGGCGGGCAAGCATGTCCTGCTGGAAAAACCGCCGTTTTCGACGCTCGGCGAATTTCGCCGGGTCCGTCTGGCCGCCGAGCGCGCTGGGGTGACGTTGCTGGGCGGCTGGCACTCCCAGTTCAATGTGTCCGTCGATCGTGCCCGCGACATCCTTGCCGGTCAGCAGGTGGCGAAACTGGAGATGGTCTGGAACGAGGATTTTACCGTCTATCATGCCGGCCAGGAGTGGATTTGGCAGGCCGGCGGCTTCGGCGTGCTCGATGCCGGGGTGAACGGACTTTCGATCCTGACGGAGATACTTCCCGAGCCCCTGGTGGTTCGCGCGGCGACACTCAGGATCCCACGCGGCGCGCAGACGCCGATCGCCGTCGACATCGATTTCGCCGGCGCGCACGACGAGGATCGCCTGCACGCCGGGATGGATTGGCGAACACCCACCGCGGAACGCAGCATCGAGATCGTGACGCGCTCCGGCCAGCGCCTGTGGATGCCCAACAGCGGCCGGCGGCTCGAACTCGACGGGACCGTCCTGGTCGACGAGGACAACATGGAGTATCCGCGCATCTACGACCGCTTTGCTAAGTTGATCGCCAGCGGCGGGTCGCAACTGGACGAGGCGCCGCTGGTCGTGGTGGCCGACACCTGGCTGGTCGGGCGAACAGTGCCGGACGACACCGCCATCTAATCATTGCACCCTGGGAGTTTTCCGTTTCGCCATGGCCCTGGAGTCGAACGAGACAAGTCTCTGTGCAGGCACGGGCGATGCGCGGCCCATCAGTCTGCTGGTTCTTGATGGTGACGGCACGAGCACGGAGCTCATCAACGCCACGCTCTGCGTGTTGCGGGAGCTGGGCAGGATCACCGGACTCGACTTCCGTTTCGAACTGCGGCGGGTCGGTTTCCAGACCCTCGACCAGGTCGGCACGACTTTTCCGCCCGCCGTGCTGGAGGCGGCGCGAGCGGCGGACGGCATCATCCTCGGGCCGGTGTCGCACAACGATTATCCGGCCGCCTCGGAGGGGGGGCTGAATCCGTCTGGGCTGTTGCGGCACCAGTTGGATCTCTATGCCAACATCAGGCCGGCCAAGTCGCACGCGGGCGTGCCGATGCGCTTGCCCGGCTCGATCGACCTGGTCGTCGTGCGCGAGAATACCGAGGGGTTCTACGCCGATAGGTCGATGCATCTGGGGCCCGGCGAATTCATGCCGACCGCCGATATCGCGCTCTCGCTGCGCAAGATCACGCGCGCCGGGTCGCTGCGCATCGCCGAGTGTGCCTTCGAAATCGCGCTCCGGCGGCGGCGGAAGGTGACGGCGGTGCACAAGGCGAACGTGCTGCGGGTGACCGACGGGCTGTTCCTGGAGTGCGTGCGCCAGGTGGCGAAGGCGCATCCCGAGGTCGAGTACGAGGAACAGCTCATCGACGCCATGACGGCGCTGCTGATCCGCGACGCTAGCCGCTTCGACGTCATCGTGACGACCAACATGTTCGGCGACATCCTGTCAGACCAGGCCACCGAAATCTCGGGCAGCATCGGCCTCGGCGCCTCGCTCAACGTCGGCAGCGCGCACGGGCTCGCCCAGGCCCAGCACGGCTCGGCGCCGAGCCTCGCCGGGCGCAACGTCGTCAATCCCTATTCCCTGATCAGTTCCACCGGCATGCTGCTGCAATGGCTGGGGACACGCCGGGCGAGCCGGCGACTGCTCGCCGCCGCCAACGCTGTGGAGCAGGCATTGAACCTGACGATCGCCACCGCGGAGTGGCGGACGGTGGATCTGGGAGGCCCCCTGGGGACCGCCGAGTTCGCCGAGCGGGTCAGCGCCAACGTCGGCGAAATCCTGCGCCGGGACTGAGGAAGAAAAGCGCGCCTACTGCTTGAGGCCGGTGCCGGCGATGCCCTGGACGAACAGGCGCTGGCAGAACAGGAACAGGATCAGCATCGGCGTGAGCGCGATGACGGCGAGCGCCATGATGCTGTTCCAGTCCGGGTTGGGATCGCCCTTGAGGTAGTTGAGGCCGACTTGCAGCATGAACTTGGCCTGATCGGTGAAGACCACCAGGGGCCAGGCAAAGTCGTTCCAGCGCCAGACCACGGCGAACACCAGCAGCACGCCGATCAGCGGCTTGCAGAGCGGCAGCACGATCCGGATGAAGATCCCAAGCTCCGAGGCCCCGTCGAGCCGGCCGGCTTCGATGAGTTCGTCGGGAATGGTGAGCATGAACTGCCGCGTCATGAAGATGCCGAACGCCTCGGCACAGCGCGGCAGGATCACGCCCCAGTTCGAGTTCAGCAGATGGAACCAGGAGAGCACGAAGAACTCCGGCACCATGATGACCTGGATGGGCACCATGATGGTGCTGAGGAACAGCACGAACAGAACGTCGCGACCCCAGAAGCGCAGCTTGGCGAAGGCATAGCCCGCCAACAGGCTGAGCGAGACGGTGATCGCCGAGGAGATAGCCGCAACGACAGCGGTGTTCTCGATCCAGCGGAGTACCGGATAGCTCTCGAACAAGGTCCGGAAGCCCTCGAGGCTGGTCCGCGAAGGCCAGATCGGCGCCGCCAGATTGAAGATCTCGGTCTTCGGCCGGAAGGACATCACGAACATCCAGTACAGTGGGACGAGCATGATGACGGAGCCGACGACGAGGCCGAGCGTGATGAGGAGGGTGCCCCAGGAGGGTTTGCCGCGCATGCGCCTCTCTCCCGCCTAGGCCGATACTTCTGACCGGCGCGAAGTGGCCCAGCGCACGATCGTGAAGAACAGGATGAGCGCGAACAGCGCCATACCGATCGCGCAGGCGTAGCCCATCTCCGAGGTCTGGAACGCCATGTTGTAGATGTACTGGACCAGCACGACGGTCGAATAGCCCGGTCCCCCGCCGGTCATGACGAAGATAAGGTCGAACACGTGGAACGAATAAATGACGCAGATGATGGTCAGGAACAGCGTCGTCGGGCGCAGCATGGGAATGGTGACGGTGAAAAACAACTGCAACTTATTGGCGCCGTCGATGCGTGCTGCCTCGTAGAGCGCCGATGGAATGGTCTGAAGCGCGGCGAGATAGATGGTCATGCAGAACCCCAGGCGCAGCCAGATCGTCGTCAGGATCAATGAGACCATCGACCAGCCCGGCGAGGACAGCCAGTTGACCGGCGCGAAGCCGATGAAAATCAGCAGCCTGTTGAGCAGCCCGTAGTTGTCGTTGAAGATCCAGGTGGCCGCGAGCGCCGTGACGACGGCTGAGACGACGACCGGCAGGAAGAAGACGCTGCGGAAAATGCTGCGCCCGCGCATCGGCCGATTGAGCGCGTTGGCCAGCAAGAGCCCGGCCCCGATGCTCAGCGGCACGGTTCCCGCCACATAGACCAGCGTATTGCGCAGCGCGAACCAGAACACCTGGTCGTTGGCCAGGCGGACGAAATTCGCCACGCCGATGAAGGTGGGCTGGCCGACCATGTCCCAGTCGTGAAAGCTGATGAACAGAGCATAGCCGAGCGGAAAGAACATGAAGACCGAAAACAGCGAGAGCTGCGGCAGCACGAACATGTAGGGAACCAGGCGCTGCCGTGCTTTTCTCCAGGCCATTCGCTGGGCTTTGCGATGCAGCGGCGGCGGTTCCTGCCTCGTCATGGCAATGACCGGTTGTCCAATCCTTCGCGCTCGAGCTGCACCCTGCGCCGGTTGAGCCACCAGCCGTATTGCGGCGGAAATCGCTCGAAGGCAGGATCGGCGCCGAGTTCCACGCCGGCGTGCAGGGCCCAGAAGGGATCGTAGAGAAATGCCCTGCCGATGCCGACCAGATCGACATCACCCTTGGCGACGATGCGCTCGGCGTGGCGAGCCTCAGTGATCAGGCCGACGGCGGCGGTCGGGATGGCGGCGGCGCTCCGGATGCCGCGCGCCAGTTCCACCTGGAAGCCCGGTGCCACGTTACGCGCGTCGGTCGGCGTCGCCTTGGCGATGCCGCCCGAGGTACAGTCGATAAGGTCGACGCCGACACGCTTCAGCTCCCGCGCCAGCACGACGGAGTCCTCGAAGTGCCAGCCGCCCTCGTCGATCACCGACATGCGGAAGAACAGCGGCCGGTCGGCCGGCCAGCAAACCCGCACCGCCTCGGCGATCTCAAGGGCGAAGCGCATGCGGTTCTTCGCGCTGCCGCCGTAGCCATCCGTTCGCTGGTTGGCGGTCGGCGAGAGGAACTGGTGGATGAGATAGCCGTGACCGCCATGCAGCTCCAGACCCTGCAAACGGGCCGCGACGGCGCGCCGCGCGGCGGCGGCCCAGACCGCGCACATGTCGGCGATGTCGGCCAGCGTCATCGCCATGGGGACATGGAACCCAGGCGCCTTGGCGATGGGGGAGGGGCCGATGACCGGCCACCCCCGGTCGCGCCGTTGCATGACCTCCACCGGCAGCGCGCCACGCCCTTCCCAGGGAGGCGAGCGGCCAGCCTGTCGGCCGGCGTGGTTGAGCTGGATGCCGGCAATGGCGCCAGCCTGGCGGATCAGGGCGGTGACGCGACGCAGCGGGGCGATCTGCGCTTCGTTCCACAGCCCCATGTCCCCGTCCGTGCCGAGACCGCGCTCCTCCACCTTCACCGCTTCGGTGAAAACGAGGCCGGCGCCGCCTATGGCGAGGCGTCCGTAGTGGCCGAACAGCCAGTCCGTGACCAGGCCGTGCTCTGCGGAATACTGCGCCATCGGCGAGACCATGACGCGATTGGCGAGCGCCACGCCGCGCAGCGGAAACGGGGTGAAGAGGTGGGGCATGGTTTGCATGGGTTGCGGGCACACCTCCACGCCGGCGGATGGAAGCTCAAGTGGGATACAGCTGGATACTATAGCGTACGTTCCGTTGACAAGCCTACCCCGTTTGGCTAGCATGCCACCAGTGGCTTTCGCCCGGTTCAAGATGGTGCGCGTGCGCGGAGGTTTCTGGTGCTGCGGCTGTGGTGGCGCCCGACGCGTGTGCCTCATTCCCGGCAGGCCAGGTCGTTGCAATGCCTGGCTCAACCTGTGCAAACAACGCAAAATCGGGAGGTGAACATGACGGTCGTTGTCCAGCGGAATACCGGGACGGATCAGCGCGGCAGGGGAACCCGTCGGCGTAGCCTTCTGCAGGGTGTTCTCGCCGGTGCGGCCTTCGGTGCCTTGGCGAGGCCGGCCATCGTCGGCGCCGCGCCCAAGGCCACGGTGAACTTCGCGCTGTGGGGTGAGCCGATCCCCGTCCAGGTCGTGCGCGAGACCGCGGCGAAATACAACGCCGCCCATCCGGATGTGGAAGTGACAGTGCAGGCCACGCCGGACGCGCAGTATTACCAGATGCTCGACACCCGCATCGCTGGTCGCGACACGCCGGACGTGTTCCGCATGGAATACGCGGCGGTCGGTCGCTACCGGGCCAGCAACGTGCTGATGGACCTGACCGGCAAGATCGACGCCAACTACGGCGCGGACTTCATCCCCACGGTCTGGGCCGCGGTGACCAACGAGGGCAGGCCCTATGCGGTTCCGGCCAACCTCAATACCGAGGCAGTGTATTTCAACGAGGATGTGTTTGGCTCGCTCGGCATCGCGACGCCTCGGCAGATCGACAAGAGCTGGAGCTGGGGCGAATTCATGGAGCTGGTGAGAAAGCTCGACAGCGCCAAGAAGACGCCGTTCCCCTTCGGGATGGCCTGGCAGGTCAAGCCGTACCGCTGGCTGCAGTTTCTCTATCAGCACGGCGGCCAGGTATTTGCCGGCGACCTCAAGACGCAGATGCTCGATTCGAAGGAAAGCATCGAAACCATCCAGTGGCTGCAGGCCTGGTTCACAGAAAAGCTGGTGCCGCCGAGCACCGCGATCAAGTCCTCGACCGACCCGGGTGTGCTGTTTGCGAACGGAACGCTCGCCATGGTCATCAACGGCGACTGGAAGATCCCCGCGATGACCACCGCGGTCGGCGATCGGTTCAAGTGGAGCGTCACCTACCTGCCGCGTGACAAGGCGATGGCCGCCGACATCGGCGGTTCGTGCTGGGGGGTTGCGCGCGACAGCAAGTTCCCCGACGTGGCGGTCGATTTCCTGAAGTTCCTGACCGGCGCCGATATGCAGAGCGACTTCGTCGGTCGGTCGCAGTACCTGCCGGCGCGCACTTCGCTGCTTAAGAGCGTGAAGTACATGGATCACCAGGAGGAACGGCGCGTTTTCATGGATGTGGCCCAGACCATTCCGGCGAACCTGGTGGCCAGCGTCTCTGTGCCGCAGTTTGCCAAGATCAACCTCAAGATGGGCGATGAGCTGGACCTCGCCTTCACGGCGGGCCAGTCGCCGGAGGTCACGGCTCGCAATATCGCCAACTACACGAAGAGCCTGGTGTAGGCGAAGGCCGCAACGGAATGCCGGTAAGCGGGGAAGCCTCTCCGCTCGCCGGCGATCGAAAGAGGTGTTGTCGATGACGAGCACGCAGGACTCGATCCGGGTGCCGATGCTGATCGGCGGTGACTGGGTTGCGGCGTCCGAAACGTACGATGTTTGCGATCCGTATCGCGGTTCCCTGGTCTCGACGGCACCGCGCTCGAACAAGGACGAACTCGACCGCGCCCTGGCGGCGGCGGTCGCCGCGAAGGCGGAGGCGGCTCGCTTGCCGGCGACCGAACGGGCGAAGATCCTGCGGCGCGTGGCCGAACGGGTCGTCGCCGCCAAGCCCGACATTGCCGAGACGATGAGCCGGGAAACGGGCAAGGCGATCAAGGACAGCCGCACCGAAATCGATCGCTCCGCCGATACCATCAACCTGTCCGCCGAAGAGGCGGTGCGCATCGAGGGCGAACACGTTCCCCTCGATGCCTCGCCCATGGGGTTTGGCAAAATCGCAATGTTGCTGCGCTTTCCGATCGGGGTGGTCGCGGCGATCACGCCCTTCAACGCCCCGGTGAATCTGGCCTGCCACAAGATTGGGCCGGCTATCGCGGCGGGCAACGTGGCCGTGCTGAAGGCGCCGCCGCAGTGCCCCGGCACCATTCACAAGCTCGTCCAGTGTTTCGTGGACGCCGGACTCCCTGCGGGATTCCTCAACGTGCTTTACGGCGCGGACATCGGTCCGGCGCTGGTACGCGACGAACGGGTGGAGTTCATTACCTTCACCGGCTCGACGCGAGCCGGAGCGCAGATCAGGGCCGCCGCGGGGCTTCGGCGGGTGGCGTTGGAACTGGGCGGCATCGGCCCCACCATCGTGCATGACGACGCTTCCGTCGAGACGGCGGCACCGCTCTGCGCGCGCAACGCCATGCGGCTGGCCGGCCAGAGCTGCATATCGGTGCAGAACGTCTATGTGCACGAGAGGGTTTTCGAGCGCTTCATGGAAAGACTCATCGCCGAGGTTGGCACGATGAAGCTCGGCGATCCGCTGGATCCCGCCACCGACATCGGCACCGTCGTCGATGAGGGAGCCGCCGAGCGCATCGACCGGACCGTGCAGGCCGCGATCGCCGCGGGCGCGACCGCCATCACCGGAGCCATTCGCCACGGTGCGGTCTACGAACCGACGGTCCTGACCAATGTCGGCAACGAGATGCCGGTGGTCTGCGAGGAGATTTTCGGCCCGGTGATGACCCTCCGGCCGTACTCGGAGATCGACCCGGTGATCACCGAGATCAACGAACGGCGGCTTGGCCTGCAAGGCGGGATATTCACAAAATCACTGGAACTGGCGCTGAAAGTGGCGCGAACCATGCGCGTTGGTGGCGTCATCATCAATGGCACCTCGACCTTCCGCACCGACCAGCTCGCGTATGGGGGGGTGAAGGACAGCGGCATCGGGCGCGAAGGACCCCGCTACGCCATTCGCGAAATGACCGAGGAACGGTTGATCGTGTTCAATCTCTGAGGGCCCGCGTGATGGAAACCTTCGACCTCTTCATCGACAACGAGTTTGGCCCGGCAGCCTCCGGCGCCTATTTCGAGACCGAAAATCCGTACACGGGGAAAAGCTGGGCACGGGTGGCCAGCGCCGGAGCGGAGGATGTGGATCGGGCGGTATGTGCCGCGCATCGGGCCATGGCGGCAAAATCCTGGCGCGCCGCGCCGGTCGAGCGGGCTGCCCTGCTGCGCAAACTCGGGGACCTGGTCAAGACCAATGTCGAGCGGCTCGCGGTGGCCGAGGTCCGCGACAACGGCAAGACAATCAGCGAGATGCGCGGGCAGATGCGCAACACCGCTGAGTGGTACTACTACTACGCGGGGTTGGCCGACAAGATCGAGGGCCGCGTTCTGCCGACGGAAAACCCGGACCTGTTCAATTTCACCCTGTACGAGCCGGTCGGCGTGGTTGCGGCGATCCTGCCGTGGAATTCGCCGCTGCGCCTGCTGGCCTGGAAGGTCGCACCGGCGCTTGCGGCCGGCAACGCGATCGTGGTCAAGCCATCGGAGTTCACCTCGACATCCACTTTGATCTTTGCCGAACTGGTGAAGGAGGCCGGTTTCCCGGCGGGCATCTTCAACGTCGTCACCGGCGCCGGAGCGGAGGCCGGTGCGTTGCTGATGGCGCACTCGCTGGTCGCCAAGGTGGCATTCACCGGCGGCGAGGCGGCAGGCCAGAAGGTCTACGAGGCGGCGGCGAGGGACATCAAGCTGGCCTCGCTGGAGTTGGGTGGCAAGGCGGCGAATATCATTTTCGAGGACGCCGACTTCGACAATGCGGTGCGCGGCGCGGTGACCGGGATATTCACCTCGGCCGGACAAAGCTGCACGGCGGGCTCCCGGATTCTGGTGCAGCGCTCCATTCACGACAGGTTCGTCGAGGCAATCGCTGCTTTGGGCAGGAAGGGACGTATGGGCGATCCGATGGATCCGGCCACCGAAATCGGTCCCATCGCCACCCGCCCGCAGTACGAGCGAATCCTGAAAGCCATCGAAGGCGCCAAGGCGGAAGGCGCACGGCTGCACAGCGGCGGCAAGCCGGCCGAGATTGGCGAGGGTATGGGCCTGTTCATCGAACCGACGATTTTCGTCGACGTCGACAACAGAATGCGCCTGGCCCAGGAGGAAATCTTCGGTCCGGTTGCGGCCGTGATCGCCTTCGATGACGAGGGGGAGGCAATCCGCATCGCCAACGACACGCGCTACGGCCTGACCGGCGGCGTCTGGACGCAGAACATCGCCCGCGCCCACCGGGTTGCGGCCGCCATCGATGCCGGCACGATCTGGGTCAACTTCTATCGCCAGACCTCGCAACTTTCGCCGTACGGTGGATTCAAGCACTCCGGCATTGGCAAGGAGGGCGGCTCGCAGGTGATCCACGACTATCTGCGGGAAAAATCGGTGTGGTTCAACTTGGCGCCCCAGGTGCGCTCCCCCTTTGCCGGCTAAGACGTCGGCAGCGGGATTTCAGGTCCGCATGGGCACGAAGCGTGGGCAGTAAGGCGCCTCGAGGGCAATCGAGGGTCCACGCTGGCTGAGCCGGCCGGTGCCGCTGTCGATCCGGTAGATCGTGAAGTTGTTGCC
>JARLIN010000192.1 GCA_031291715.1 Rhodopila sp.
GGGGGGGGGGGGGGGGGGGGGGGGGGGGGGGGGGCGGGGGGGGGGGGGGGGGGGGCCCGGGCCCCCCCGCCCCCCCCCCCCCCCCCCCCCCCCAACCCCCCCCCCCCCGCGCGCCCCCCCGCCCCCCGCCCGCCCCCCGGGCCCATGACGAGGATAGAGAGGCGGCGCCAACGGGGGGTATAACTACGTCCTCGTATGGCCCGCGTTCGACAGCCGCTTTCACCCTCCAGCCACCCGCTTCATCCAAGCGCCCGCCGTTGCCACCGCGTCCCGCGCCTTCCGCACCGATCCCGTTGCCCGCAGGAAACCATGCACCGTGCCGGCGAACGTCTCTGTCTCCACCGCCACGCCCGAGGCGCGCAGCTTCGCCACCAGCGCCTCGCCCTCTGATCGCAGCACGTCCAGCTCCGCCAGCAGCACCATCACCGGCGGCAATCCGGTCAAATCCGCCCGCAACGGCGCCGCCAGCGGATGCAGCCGATCGATATCGTGCGGCACATACACGCTCCAGTAGAACGCCATCCGTTCCGTGCTCAGCCCGTACCCGCCGGCGCCGAACGCCCGATAACTCTCGGTATCGAACCGCGAATCGCTGACCGGATAGTTCGCCAGCACGCCCATCAGCGCCGGGCCGCTGGTATCCCGCAGCAGCAGCGCCGTCGCCAGCGCCAGGTTGCCGCCCGCCGAGTCCCCGCCCACGAACACACGCGCCGGGTCCAGTCCCCACGAGGCCCCGTGCTCCGCCACGAACCTTACCACCGCGGCACATTCCTCCAGCGCCTGAGGGAACTTCGCTTCCGGTGACAGGGCGTAATCGACGCTCACCACCGCCACCTCGCCGGCCGCGGCATACTCCCGGGTCATCCGGTCATGGGTATCGACATTCGCCCAGACCCAGCCGCCGCCGTGGAAATACACCAGCGTCGGCACGACCCGATCCGTTACGGGCCGGAACACCCGGCAGAACACACGCCGGCCCCGAGCTTCGACCCAACGGTCCGTTGTCTCCGCCATCACCGGGCCGCCGACCGCCGTCCGCATCCCCAGCAGGTCGTTGACCTTCCGATGAGGCGCCAGCGGCAGCTCCACCCTGACCGGCGGATAAGCCGCCGCGGCCTTCTCCTGCTCCGCGGTAAACGCGGCCATTTCCGGGTCCCAGCGCGACCGATCCGGCATCATTATCTCCCTAGTCGTACGTTTGGCTGCTATGCAACGGCACGTGAAGCCAGATTGCAACTTGCCCCCGCCGCCCGGCGACACTTTATGTCGCACTGCACCATGACAGTTCCCCGTTTTAACACGGCCGGGCGCTTCGACCCGGCCTGTCTGTTCCGCCCCGCCTCGATCGCCGTGATCGGCGCGGATACGGAAGCCGGCGCCCATATCGCCGCCAATATCGCTCTCTCCGGCTTCAAGGGGGAGGTCCAGGACATCCGCGACGCGTCGGAACTGCTTCCCGGCACCCATCTCGCGATCCTGGCCCTGCCGCCGGACCAGATCGGTTCCTCGATGACGCTGCTGGCGGAGAAAAACTGCTTCGTAGCCATCGTTCCCGGCGCCTGCGACGACCTCGCCATCCACGCCGCCCGCACCGGGGTCCGGGTACTTGGCGCGCATTCGTTCGGGCTTTCCGTGCCGCGCCTCAACCTGAACGTCTCCCGGTCCCACATCCAGCCGCCGGCCGGGCGTTTGGCGCTGATCTGCCAGTCCGCGGCGCTCAGCCGGACGGTGATCGATTGGGCGGAGCCGAACGGTGTGGGGTTCAGCTATATCGTGGGCCTCGGCACCAACGCGGATATCGGCTTCGGCATGACGCTGGACTGGCTTTCCCGCGACGCAGGCACCGGCGCCATTCTGCTGGACATCCGCCGCATCAAGAATCACCGTGTGTTCCTCTCCGCCGCCCGTGCCGCTGCCAAGTTGCGCCCGGTGGTAGCAATCCGTCCCGGCCTGCGCCTGCTGGATGAGGACGGCGACGCCGATCTGTCGTTCGAGGCCGCGCTCCGCCGGGCCGGTGTGCTGTACGTCAAACGCGTGGAGGACCTGCTGACCGCGGCCGAGACGCTCTCTCGCGCCAAACCCGCCCGCTGCGACACGCTGGCGATCGTCAGCGACGCCATCGATCCTGGCCGACTCGCCGCCGACGCCGTGCTGCGCGAGGGACTGCGGTTGATGCCGGGTGACAACCCGGACCAAGGCGTTCTGCATGTCCGATCGGCCGATCTTGCCGCTACCGGGTTCGAGATTGCCTCCCGGCCCAATATCGGGGGCGTCCTGGTCATGCACTCCCCACAGGGCCAGAACGACGAAGCCATCATAAAAAGCCTCTCTCACCCACCCCCCGATCTGCGCGCCCCGCTGCTGGTCTGCACGATGGGCGAGACCACGGGGGCGATCCACCGAGGCGCTCTGGCCCGCGCTGGCCTGCCGGTCTTCGCGACCCCCGACCAGGCGGTGCAAGGCTTCGGGCATCTCGTCCGCGACCGCCGCAACCGCGAGGCGGCCCGCGAACTGCCGCCCAGCACCGTGCTGGATCTCGCCCCCGACCGCGCCTGGGTGCGCCGCCGCTTCGATCGGGCGCGCGTCGCTGGCAGCCTGACGCTGACGCAAGACGAAACGCTGGAGATCCTCGCTGCCTACGGCATCCCCACCGTGCCCACCCGGTTCGCTGTCAGCCCGCTCGACGCCGCCGCTGCGGCCGAGCTTCTGGGGTATCCCCTGGTGCTCAAGCTGCGGGACAGGGCGCCCCCGGAGGACCGCCCGCCCGGCAGCATAATGTTCGACCTCCGCGACGCCGCCCAGGTCACCGCCGCGGCCCGTCTGCTGTATGGACGCACCATGCAGCACGGCGGGACCGGCGAGCTGCTCGTGCAGCGTCTCGTCGGCCGGGCACGGGAGCTGGCGGTACGGGTGTCGGATGACGCGACGTTCGGGCCAACGATCACGTTCGGCGCCGGCGGCAGCGCGGCCAATCCAACGGATCGGGCGGTCGATCTTCCGCCGCTGAACCTCGCGCTGGCGCGGGGCCTGATCAAGCGTTGCCGGACTGGCGCTTTGCTGGAACGCCCGCTGCGCGACCGCCCGCCGGCCAGCAGTGATGCGGTGGCGCAGACGCTGGTCCGGATCAGCCAGTTGATCGTCGATTTCCCCGACATCGCAGTGTTGGACGTGCCATTGCTGTTCGTGGACGCGGAAGGCGTGCTGGCGGCCGATGCCTGGCTGCGGCTGCGCGGACCCGGCGAACCGCCCGCACGATTGGCCATTGCCCCCTATCCGGCGGAACTGACCGAGCACCGACAGATCGGCGCGGAACGCATGACAATCCGCCCCATCCGGCCGGAGGACGCGGAAGCTCATGGTGCATTCTTCTCCCGGCTATCGCCGCAAGATGTGCGCTATCGCTTTTTCAGCGCGATCCGAGAGCTGTCACCCGAGCAGTTGGCCCGTCTAACTCAGGTCGATTACGACCGGGAAATGGCTTTCATCGCGGTGCGGGAGGCAACCGGCGAAACGGTCGGAGTTTCCCGGCTGGCGTGCGATCCGGATGGCCGGTCTGGTGAGTTCGCGGTAATCGTGCAGGCGGACATGAAAGGCCGCGGCCTGGCATCGCATTTGATGCGCCGGTTGATCGAGTGGGCCCGCCTGCAAGGCCTGAAGGAGGTGGTGGGCCAGATCCTGGCGGACAACCAGCCGATGCTGTCTTTCATCCGCCATCTCGGCTTCACCATCCACCGCATGCCCGACGATCCAGAGGTGATGGAGGCGAAATTTCCGCTGGGCGAATGATCGCCCGGAATAACGGACGGCACGTTGGCGCGTGATGCGCCGCCGTGTAGGCTGCGGCGCATGAAATTCCTTCACGCGGCCGACATTCATCTGGACAGTCCACTGACCGGGTTGTCCAGCCGGGGCACCGTACCCGAAAGCGTGACCCGGCATTGCACGCGCCGTGCCTTCGCGAACCTGATCGACCTCGCGATCGCCCAGGATGTCGCCTTCGTTATCATCGCCGGCGACCTGTATGACGCCGACTGGCGCGACTACAGCACCGGCCTGTTCTTCGCCGGCGAGATGCGGCGCCTCAACCGGCCCTGCTTCCTGATCCGCGGCAACCACGATGCGCGCTCGGTCATCACCAAGTCGCTCGTGCCGCCGCCGAACGTGCAGGAGTTTTCGTCGCGAAAGACGGAGACGTTCCTGCTCGACGAATTGGGCGTGGCGCTGCACGGCCGGTCCTTTCCGGACCGTGCGGTGCCCGAGGACTTGTCGGCCACCTATCCGGCGCCGGTGAGTGGACGCCTGAACATTGGCATCCTGCACACCTCGGCCGAGGATCCAGGGGAGCACGAAACCTATGCTCCGTGTCACGTCTCGGGCCTGATCGCCAAGGGCTACGACTACTGGGCACTGGGGCATATTCACCAGCGCCGGGCGTTGCATCCGGGCAATCCCTGGATCGTCTTTCCAGGCAATATCCAGGGCCGGCACGCGCGCGAAACCGGCGATAAGGGATGCACCCTGGTCGATGTCCAGGACGGCCGCATCACGGACGTCCAGCACCGCACCACCGATGTGCTGCGCTGGGCATCGGTTTCCGTCGCGTTGGACGGGGCGGAAACCATGACGGAAATCGCAGCCAGGCTGCGTTTCGAACTCTCCGCCGCGCATGATCAGGCCGGTGGATTGCCACTCATCGTCCGCGTCACGCTTTCCGGTGCCACCGAGCGACACGCCGAGCTGGCTGCCGATCCGTTGGCGATCGATGCCGAGTGCCGCAACGCCGCCGCCGCGGTCAGCGGCAGCCTGTACATCGAACGCGTGCGCCTGGAGTCGCGCATGCCGCTCCGGCCGCTGGATCAGGACGGCTCGGCCGCCGACCTGGAACAGGCTTTCCTCCAAGCCCTTGACGATCCCGATGTCCAGCAGCGCCTGCTGGTGGAGTTCAGCGCACTTTCCGCCCAAATCCCGTCAGGCTCCGGCCGCGACATGAGTCCGCCGCCCCGCGACATCAACGACTTGCGAGCGCTGGCGCCCGAGGCCTGGCACATTGTCGCCCGCGCATTGTCGGGGGAGCCCGCATGAGGCTCCGCCGGCTTATCCTCGGCCGCTACGGCCATCTCAGTGACGTGCAACTGACCTTTCCGGAGGCGCCCGGTCTGCACATCGTGCTGGGCGCCAACGAAGCCGGAAAATCCACCGCGCTCGCGGCGATCGGCGACTGCCTGTTCGGCTTTCCGCATCGCTCGCCATACGCCTTTCTGCATGCCACCCGCGATCTGCGCATCGGCGTGGCCTTGCAGTCGCGAGACGGGCGGCAGGCGACATTCTTTCGCCGCAAGGGCCGTAAGGAAGACCTGTTCGATGATGAAGACCGGCCGCTGCCGGAAAGCGCCATCGCCGCCTTCCTCGCCGGCGCGACGCGCGAGCGCTTCAACCGCATCTTCGGCCTGAACGGCGCGGAACTGCGCCAGGGCGGTGATTCGATCCTGAAAGGCCAGGGCGAGGTGGGCGAGGCCATCATCGGCGCCCATACCGGCCTGCACGGGTTTCACGCCCTGGTGGACCGGCTCGACGCCGACGCCGGCAAGCTGTTCGGTGACAAGCGCGGACGACGGGCGTTCCACGAGGCGGCGGATCGCTTCACCGAGGCGCGCCACGCAGTCACCGAACGGCGGATCGAACCGGCCGACTACAAGCAGGCGCGCGACGACCTGTCCGCGCTGGAAACAACCCGTGCCGATTACGCCCTGCGCGCCGCGGCGCTGCATGCGGAGCGCTCCCGGCTCGATCGCATCCGCCGGACCACGCCCGCGCGCCTGGCCCTCAGCCGATTCCTGGCAGACAGGGAGGCGCTCGGCCCGGTGCCCGACCTGCCGCCCAATGCCGCGGAACAGCAGCGCGATGCCATTGCCCGCCGCGACCAGGCATTGCGCGACCTGGCACGAGAACAGGCGCGTGCCGAAGCGCTGGAAATCGAACTGAAACACCTGCCGGAGAACCCGCCGATCCTGGCGTTGGGTGAGGTGGTCGATGCGCTGGCCGCCGACCGGCAGCGCGTCGCCGGCGCGGCGCGGGACCGCGAAGCGCAGGGGCTGCTCGCCGGCCAGCGCGCTGTCGCCATGGTCGAGGAAGGCCGCCGTCTGGGCCTAAGCCTGGATGCCGACGGTCTGGCCGCGAAAATTCCTAACGCGCTGGACCGGGAGAAGGTGAATCAGGCGCTTCGGCGTCATGCTCGTTTGTCGGGCCAGCAGACCGCCGCGATCGAAAATCTCGTCACGGCTGAGACGAAGCTGACCGACGCGAAGGCGGTGCTGGAAGCGCTGCCCCCGGCCGAACCGGCCGCCGATCTGCGTCACACGATCGAAGCGGCAAAAGAGGAAGGCCGGCTGGACGCCGATCTGGCCGAGGCGGCAAGCGCGGTTCAGGCGGCGAAGGCCGACCTGGCGCGATCTCTGGCGGCGTTGCCGTTTTGGGATCGGGATGCCGCCGCGCTCGCCGCCGCGCCGGTGCCCCTGGCCGCGGATATTCAGCGGTTGGCGGACGTGCTGAAGGCGCGGCAGGAGGACGTGCGGACGATCGAAACCAGCCTCGCGGAACACGATCGCTTGCTGCGGGACTGGGCTGCCCAGGCCCAGGCGGACACGGCCGCTGGCGATCTGCCCACCACCGAGGCCATCCAGGCCGCTCGCGTCCGTCGCGACCGCGCTTGGGCGCTGATCCGCCGCGTGCATCTGGATGGCGGCGCCCCGGTTTCGCCGGCAGAAACTGAGGCGCTTGATCTTGGCCCTGGCCTGCCCGCGCGGTTTGAAGGGCTGATCCAGGCCGCGGACCGCCTGGCCGACCGGCGGGCCGTGGAGCAGGAGCGCGTGGTCGCGGTGGAGCAGCGGCGCGCGGCGCAAGTCCGGCAACAGGCGCTCCGCGACGGGGATGAACTGGCACGGATCGCCGCCGCGGAACGTCTGGATGCGGCCGAGGCCGGCTGGCGGGCGCTATGGCAGCCGAGCGGGATCGAGGCCGCGGAACCGGCGGCGATGCGGGAATGGATGCAGAAGCGGGCAGCGATCCTGGCGGACTATAAGCGCGTCCTGGACGCCGAGCGGCGGCTGGAAACCATGCATCGCCGACATAAAGACGCCTTCGCCGCGTTGGCGGCTCTGCTGCCGGCGGAGGCGAAAGCCGCCGGCAATGCGCTGGCTACGCTGCTGCGATCGGCCGAACGTTCGTGCCGGGACCGGGAGAAGCAGGTAGAGCATCGGACAAAGGCCCAGGAGGCGGTGGAAGCCGCCATAGCCGAACAGGCCAAAGCGGCCCGGGCGATGGGGCGGATCGAGGCGGATATCACGGTCTGGCACGCAAGTTGGGCCGCCTCGGCGGAAGCGCTGTCCTTACCGCCGGACGCTTCGCCGGACCTCGGGGCAACCGCCCTGGGGCTCTGGGAGGCGATCGACAAAGCTGCCCGCGATCGGCGGGACGCGATGGACCGGATCGCCGAAATGACCGCCTCGGTCGATCAGTTTTCGGCCGCTACGGGTGCGGTGGTGCGGCAGATCGCCCCAGATCTGGCGGGAATTGACCCGCTTGATTCCATCATCACCCTGTCCCGTCGCCTTGCCGCTGCTCGCCAGGATGCGCAGCACAGGAATAACCTGATCGCGGAGGCCGGCCGGATCCGGGCGGCGGTCGAAGAGTCCGGGAAGCAGCGCGACGCGGCTGAGGACGCGCTGTGTCGGCTGCGCACGCAGGCCGGCGCGGCGGACGATGACGCATTGAACGAAACGCTCGATCGATGGTCGCGGCATCGGGCGCTGGCCGGACAGATCGCGGGCCGGGAAGCGGAACTGCGGGGTCTGGACGACGGCAAGACGGTGCCCGAATTGGCTGCCGAGGCCGACGGCGTGGACTTCGATGCGCTTCCAGCCGGGATCGCGGCGATCGAAACGGAACTACGCGGCATCAACACGGAAGTATTGGCGAACCAGGAGCAGATGGTCGGGCTGAAACAACGCCTAGCATCAATGGAGCACGGCAAGGATGCGGCCGCGGCCGCACAGGATATGGAAACCGCATTGGCCGATATCGACTCCATCGCCGGCCGCTATGTCACGCTGCGCATGGCCCACGTCCTGCTGCGCGCCGGCATCGAGCGCTTCCGTCGCCAACAGCAGGGACCGTTACTCAACCGCGCCGGTCAAATATTCGCTCGGCTGACCGAAGGCCGATACGATCGTCTGAGCGTGGACGAGGAAGAAGACGGGAAAATCGTGGTCGTGGCATGCCGCCCGGACGGCACGGAATGCCAGGCCGATCGGCTGAGCGAGGGGACGCTGGATCAACTCTATCTGGCGCTGCGGCTGGCGGCGATCGAGGGCGATGCGCGCACGACCGATCCACTGCCGTTCATCGGAGATGATTTGCTGGTGAACTTCGATGACCGGCGCGCACGCGCGGCGATCCGGGTGCTGGCGGATTTCGCGCAGGTGACACAGGTGGTTCTGTTCACACATCATGGCCATATCGCGGATATGGCCGAGCCCGGCCTGGCTTCAGTACATCGTCTGGCTGCAGATGTCGCGGTAGGGCAATAGAGCATGATCGCGCTGGGCGGAGCGTCCAAAGCGCGTGAATCATGCGATCTGACAAAGAGCTAAACCAGCCTGCGCAAAGACCGACACGCCGGTCGCGCGCGAAATCAATAATACCAACCCGCCTTGGGGCCGACTTTCAATCCTCGTCATGGCCCGGCAATCGTCCGGGCCATCTGCCACGGCACGGTGTTGGATCGGATGGCCCGGACAGTCGCCGGGCCATGACGAAGGGGAGACTGCCCGTGGGTTAATCTTTCCGCGGCTTGGTATAACGAGTGACGCACGACCGTCCCTCCACCGTCATGGCCGGACTTGATCCGGCCATCCGTGCCGGACCAGTTCATTGATGAATAACCACTTACCGAGGTGCAACTTGTGCCCGGATCAGGTCCGGGCATGACTTAGAGGCAACCGGCGGAGAGTCGATGTCAACTTGACCTGGTCGAGCTGCCGGCCGCTCGCGGGCCTCATCGTCATAGCCCTTCCCTGGGACTGTCTGGGCACATTTCGCGGCCCTGGCCTGGAAGCGATGGCCCGGCCGAACCGGGCCATGACGATCGGGACGCGTGTACCTACTTCGCCAACGCGGTCTGTTTCACCTCGACCTTCGCGTTCTTGAATGCGGGCATCACTTCCCTGGCGAAACGTTCCAACTGCTCCAGAATCACAGCCTTGGGCACACCCAGAGACGGGCTGATCGAGATCCGGTCCAGACCCGGATAGGCCTTTTCCAGTTGCTTCAGATGCTCGATGATCTCGTCGGGTGACCCTGTCAGGAAGCCGCCAGCTTTCACCGCGTCCTCGATCCGCGGCAGTTTCGCCGTGGGCGCGCGCAGCGGATCACGCATGATCTCGATCTGCTCGTCTGTCATGGCGCGGCTCAGTCGCAGTTCGCCGAACATCTTCATGTTCTCTTCGTAGTATTTGGCGGCCTCACGCATGCATTGTTCTTTGCCGTCGCCAATGTAAAAATGGAACCCGAAGCACAGGCGCTCGCCCAGATCGATGTGCTTGCCGATCTTGGCATGTTCCTGCTGCCATTTCAGCACCACGCTGTGCATCGCGCCGCCTTCGGCTGAACCGCCGCCGACCATGCCTTGAATGCCATGCTTTGCCATGAACGCCAAAGCGCGCTCCGACCCGCCCTGGATCGGCTGCCAGCATTCCACCGGCAGGCGGGCCGGACGAGGAACCAGGGTCAGTTCCTTCAGGTCGTAGCCGCGATACGGCACGTCCGGCGGCAGCGTGTAGTGTTTGCCCTTGTGGCTGAACGAGTCGTTGTTGAACGCCTTGAAGATGATATCGACCTGTTCCTCGAACAGCTCACGGTTGGCGTCCTGGTCGATCAGCGGCGAGCCGAATGTTTCGACCTCGCGCGTGTGGTAGCCGCGGCCGACGCCGAACACGACGCGGCCGTTCGACAGGATGTCCGCCATCGCATAGTCCTCGGCGAGGCGGAGTGGATGCCACATGGGCGTGATGTTGAAGCCGCAGCCGATGTTCATGTTCCTGGTTACATGGGTCAGATGCAGCGCCATCAGCAGCACGTTCGGGATACATTCGGTTCCTTCGCGCTGGAAGTGGTGTTCCGCCATCCAGAAGGTCGAGTAACCTAGCCCATCCATGAGTTCCGCGATGGCCTGGGCCTTCGACAGGGCGGTGGAGAGATGGGCGTTGTCGTAGCGCCGATCATTGATCGGGATGCCGCCGTAGCCGATATTTTCGATATCCACATGGCCGGCATAAAGGCTGTCGAATTTGGTTATCATTGGTTCGTGCCTCCGGTTATTGAGGCGATAGTATGCCGCTCGGCGCCCTTGGCAAGCCGGGCGGGTCAGGTGTTGGGGCTACGCATCTGAAGCCGCGGGGGGCCACGACATCGCCGCGTATTGGGATTTGCTTGGCCCGGAGCGAAATGCCAACCCGCGCGTCCTTGGATTTAGGACGCCATCAGCGTTCGTCCGTGGTTCGATATTCTTCAGGCCTTCGGATCGGTTGGGGGCAATTCGAGTCCGTTAAGAAACCACAATGGAATGACGGATGAAAGCAGATGCCGACAGTCTTCCCACGACGAACATCATGCTCCAGCGATCCCTCGATCGCCGCCAAGGCCGGGAAGCGCCCGGCCATAGCGGTTGAGCAACGGTTGGTTTGCCCGCGTTTATTTCCCCCTCGCCTCATCATCGTTACCCGCATGGGGCACCCGATCACCCCCCGCGACCACCTTCTTCTCGTACAGCGCCTCGATCTCCCCCGCCGAATACCCGTATTCGGTCAGCACCTCTCGCGTATGCTCCCCCAACGTCGGGGCATGA
>JARLIN010000193.1 GCA_031291715.1 Rhodopila sp.
GCGCCCGGTGGAAGTACACGGTGCGCTGCTGCACACGGTTGGTGTTGAGGCGAACGCTCGGCCGGTCCAGATTATCGATCTGTCGTTTTATGGCGCGAAATTGCGGACCGATCGCGATCATGCGCCGGGGTCCAGGGCCGTGCTGGCGCTGCCGAACCATAGCCTGCGCCTGGAGGGAACGATCGTGCGCATTCGCGGCACGGAGGTCGCTATGGTTTTCGACCCGCGATCCAGCGTCGATCCGGTCCTGGAAAGGCTCTTGCGATCACAGTCCATGGCAATCCCCGCGGACGGGAAAAGAGCGACGTAATACCAACCGCATTGGCGCCGCCTCTCCATCCACCATGGCCGTGGGTTAATCTGTCCGCCGCGTGGATTACCCCCTGCCCGCCGCCGCTCGTCCCGCTTCGAACAGTTCCTTCAAAAAAGCCGCCTCGCCACTGAGCTTGGAGGAGATCGGCAAATGCAGCAGCGCATCGTCGGCATCATAATGGCGCAGCTTCACCGATGCAGGCAGCGCCGCCAACTCGGCCGTCAGCACGTTCTGACAGGCAATCTCGTTCAACCGATTGGTGATTTCCGTCGGTGTCGTCGGCACCCCGGGCCGGTGCGCGGCCTGCGCGCGCACCAGGATCAGTTCCGCCGGCGGATGCGGCTGAAGCAGCGGCCCCAGCGGCGGGTTGCCCGCATACCCGCCATCCCAGTACGCCCGGCCATCGATCTCCACCGCCGGGAAAACGAACGGCAGGCAGGCCGAGGCGCAGAGGACGTCCACATTGATCGACGCATTGTCGAAGAACACCGCCTGCCCGGTCGCGACATCGGTCGCCGCGACGGTCAACCGCGGCGCGGTGGGATCGGCCAGCAGATGCCGTTCGACCAAGTCCTCCAGCAGCGCGCGCATCGGGTTATGACCGAACGGATTGATCTGGGCCGGACTGAACATCCGCATCGCCATCTCCATCCCCTGCCAAAGCACAGAGTTGGACAGGTCCCACCCGCCCCACAGCCAGCGCTCCAATGGGGCGGCCTGCAACGGACTCAGGGCATGGGCTTGCGCCACACGCTGCCATAACCGGCGCATTTCCGCCCGCGCGCCGGCGGCGCCGCCCCGCACGAGGCCCTGGGTTATCATCGTGCCGATCATCGCGCCGGACGAAACGCCGCAGATCGAGTCGATCCGTTGCCCATCCTCCAGCAATCGGTCCACCACCCCCCAGGTGAAGGCGCCGTGCGAGCCGCCGCCTTGCAGGGCCAACGCTACCCGACCGTCCGATTGCTGCGATGCCGTCTCACTCATACTGGAACCCTGGGCGAAGCAGGCGATCAAGGCAACCGGGACAGAAAGCGCACCAAGGCCTTGGTCCGTGGCGAGAAAAGCCGCGGCGCGAAAAAACTGCCTGCTGCCCGTTTGCCGGCCTCGGAACGGGTTGGATAGGGCACGATCAGCCCGGCGAGCGCGGCGATCGATGCCCCGCGGGCGATCGCCAGGCTCCATTGGCTGATCATCTCGCCGGCATGCGGCGCCAGGATACCAGCGCCCACAACGCGATTTCGGCTGACGACCAACTTCACCAGGCCGGCGGTTTCCCGTTCGGCGATGGCGCGATCGTTGTCGGCGAGCGGCCACCGCAGCACGCGAACCGACAGGCCGGCGGCAGCGGCCTCGGCTTCGGTCAGCCCGGTCTGCGCCAGTTCCGGATCGGTGTACGTGACCCGCGGCAGCGCGGCATAATCGACCCGGGCCGGAAGCCGGAACAGCGCCCGGCGGATGACGATGCCGGCGTGATAGGAGCCGACATGGGTAAAGGCGCGCGGCCCGATCCCGGCCGGATCGGCGATGTCCCCCACGGCGAAGACGCGTTTGTTCGTGACACTGCGCAGCCCCCGGTCGGTCGCGATCCCCGCCGGCCCGGCCTGGATGCGCCCTGCAGGCAAGTCCAGCACCGTGAGGTTGGGCGTCCGGCCGGTCGCCACCAGCAGGTGTGAGCCTTCGATCCGGGTTCCATCGGAAAGAACCAGAGCCGGCCCCGGCGCTACGCCGGTCACCATGCCCCCTTCCCGGAAGGCCACCCCGCGTGCGGCCAGGGCCTTCCGCAGACCGGCGGCCAGCTCCGGGTCCTCCTTCGGCGCGATCCGGCCGGCTTCCACGACGGTGACGAGACAACCCAGGCCGGAGAAGGCATCCGCCATTTCCAAGCCGATCGGCCCACCTCCCAGGATCAGCAGGTGGTCCGGCTTCTCGGTCAGATCAAACAGCGAGTCATTGGTCCAATATGGAACCCGGTCCAGCCCCTCGATCGGCGGAACGGCAGCGCGGCTTCCGGCGGCGACGACAAAGCGCCGGGCGGCGATAGCGCACCCATCCACGGAAATTGTCGCGGGGTTTAGGAAGCGGGCCTCCCCGCGCAGGACGGTCGCACCCAGGGCGCGGAAGCGTGCCTCGGAGTCGACCGGCGCGATGGTGGCGATCACCCCATGGACGTGCGCCCGCAACCGATCCCAGTCGATCAAGGGCTCGGCCGCGATCACGCCGAAGCGCGCGGAATCCCGCACAAACCGTGCGGTATGCGCGGCGGCCAGCAATGCCTTGCTGGGCACGCAGCCGGTATTCAAGCAGTCACCGCCCATTTGCCCACGCTCGATCAGCGCCACAGACGCGCCAAGCTGTGCCGCCCCGGCCGCAACCGAAAGCCCGGCGGCGCCGGCACCGATGACGGCCAGATCGAAATCAGGCATGGGCGCCCGGCCGGCGGCGGACCAGTGCCGGCAGCAGCGACAGCACCGCCAGCCCAAGCAGCGGCAGCAGGATTCGGGGCGAAAACAGCACCGACAGGTCCGGCGTGCGGCCTTCGGCGAGGATGGTGCCCACGCCGGCACCGATCGAACTCAGCACAAAGCTCGCGGGCGCGATGCCGAGCAATGTCGCCGGCACGAACACGGCCAGCCGTATCCCGGTCACGGCAGCGGCCAGATTGACGACCCAGAATGGAAACAGCGGGACCAGCCGTAGCGCCAGCAGGTAGCTGAATCCGTCCCGGGCAAGTCGGGATTGGACCTGTTCGGGGATCCGGTGGCGGTACCGGCGCATGGTCTCGGCAAAGGCCGAACGGATGATGAGCAGTAGGATA
The DNA here is from genome assembly GCA_031291715.1 of Rhodopila sp. Classification (GTDB taxonomy): domain Bacteria; phylum Pseudomonadota; class Alphaproteobacteria; order Acetobacterales; family Acetobacteraceae; genus Rhodopila. The sequence goes on from JARLIN010000193.1 coordinate 3,132, forward strand.
GAGGCACCGAGGGTGGCGCCGGTGACGGTCAGGGCCCAGCCGAGCACCGTGCCGAACAGCAGCCCGCCGGCAACTGTCAGCAGCGCCGCATGCGGCAGCGACAGCGCGGCGGTCAGGATATAGGCGACCAGAAAAAGAGCCGCCGAACCGGCGGGATGCGCTGCGACCCATCCCGTCAGCATGTCCTGATGACGCGCGAGGCTGTCCCAACCAATGCCGCGCCCCCCAGCGATCGCCGCGACGGCGAGTACGGCAAGCAGCAGCAAGGGCAGAAGACGGCGCATATCCCCACAATGGGGGCGCCACGTCGCAATGTCGCGTGAAAATCCGCATAAACAGGTCAACAACGATCATATCGAGACCCGACCTATCGCTTGCCCTGGCAGCCAGCGCGCCGATATGTTCAGGTATGAGCCAGACGCATCACACCAAGGTCCTGATCATCGGGGCCGGACCTGCCGGTTACACCGCTGCGATTTATGCGGCACGCGCCAATATGTCGCCGATCCTGGTCGCCGGCATGCAGCCCGGCGGGCAGCTTATGATCACCACGGATGTGGAAAATTACCCGGGTTTCGCCGACGTGATCCAGGGCCCCTGGCTGATGGAGCAGATGGAGGCCCAGGCCACCCATGTCGGCACGCGGATCATCCACGATCTGATCACGCAGGTGGATTTCTCCCGCGAACCGTTCCGTTGCCTGGGCGACTCGGGCGACACCTACACCGCGGATTCGGTCATCATCGCCACCGGTGCGCAGGCCCGATGGCTGGGCCTGGAGTCGGAGCAGACGCTGCAAGGCCGAGGCGTATCCGCCTGCGCCACCTGCGACGGCTTCTTCTATCGCGGCAAGACCGTCGCCGTGGTTGGCGGCGGCAACACGGCGGTAGAGGAGGCACTCTATCTGACCCACCACGCCGAGAAGGTCACCCTGATCCATCGCCGCGACAGCCTGCGGGCGGAAAAGATCCTCCAGACGCGCCTGTTCGCCCATCCCAAGATCGATGTGGTCTGGAATAGCACGGTGCAACACATCGTCGGCGGCGGCGCGCCGGAGGTGGTCACCGGCGTGCGGCTCCGGGATACGCGCACCGACGCCGAGTCGGTTCTGCCCGTGGACGGCGTGTTCATCGCCATCGGCCACAGCCCGACCACCGCGATCTTCGCCGGCCACATCGACATGGATTCGGAAGGCTACATCCGGACCGCACCGGGCAGCACGCGAACCTCGGTCCCCGGCGTGTTCGCGGCGGGCGATGTGCAGGACAAGGTCTTCCGTCAAGCTGTGACCGCCGCCGGAACCGGGTGCATGGCAGCGCTGGAGGCGGAAAAATTTGTCGCCGAACGTGAAATACGTCCCTCGTTGGCCGCGGAGTAAACGAAAATTGCCCCAAAGCACCAATTTCCGTCACATGACTCGCGAAAGTACGTTTAGGCTTGGTGCACCGCACACGAGCATCGTGCGCGGGTGATTTGATGTGGCCTGGGTGCAACCAGCCGCTGGAGAGGCTTTGTGATGGATTGGGATAAGCTGCGCGTTTTTCACGCGGTGGCGGAAGCGGGTAGCTTCACGCATGCCGGAGACACGCTCAGCCTGAGTCAGTCGGCGGTTTCCCGCCAAATTTCCGCGCTGGAAGAAGCCCTGCAGGTGCCGCTCTTCCACCGCCATGCCCGCGGGCTGATCCTGACCGAGCAAGGCGAATCACTCAACCGCACGGTGCGGGAAGTGTTCGCCAAGCTGGCGATCACCGAGGCGCTGCTGACCGAAAGCAAGGAAAAGCCCGCCGGCCGGCTGAAGGTGACGACGACGGTGGGATTTGGATCCTCCTGGCTCGCGCCGCGGCTGCAGGGGTTCCTGGAAGCCTATCCGGATGTCTCGATTTCGCTGCTGCTGGACGACGCGGAACTCGACCTCGCGATGCGTGAGGCGGACGTCGCGATCCGCATGCATCCGCCGAAGCAGCCCGACCTGGTGCAGCGGCATCTGATGACGCTGCAATGGCATGTCTGCGCGTCGCCGGAATATCTGAAGAAGCACGGTGTTCCGCAGCGGGCCGAAGACCTCGACGCGCATCGCCTGGTGCTGTTTGGCCAGCACCATCCGCCGGTGCAGGAGGTGAACTGGCTGGCGGAAGCCGGCCGGCGGCCCGGCAACCCGAGGCGCGCGCTGCTGGAGGTCAACTCGATCCACGCGGTGCTGCTGGCTATTCGCTCCGGCATGGGAATCGGCGCACTGCCCGATTACGCAGTGGAAGAGAACCCGGACCTGGTCAACGTGCTGACCGATCTGAAGGGGCCGAAGGTGGACGTGTTCTTCGTCTATCCGGAAGAACTGCGGAATTCCAAGCGGGTCGCCGTGTTCAGGGACTTCCTGCTCGCCCGCCTGGCGGAGAGGCACTGAACCCGATCGCTGCGCTTCTGGCGACGGGCGAGATCGCGGGACTAACCCCGAGCGGGCACAGTCCGCCCGTATATACGTAAACCGTGATTATATCGCCCGGCACCCCGAAACCCCTCGTGCATGCGAGGGGCGCCGCATTTCGTTTGGCGATCATATCAGCCATACGGTTTTTGATCGTACCAATAAGTAGATATGCATACCGAGCATAGCGGCTTCCGGTTCTGAGCAGTAGCCCGGTTCGCAGGTGCGGGATAGAAGGCGGTCATCAGTTACGGCGGCACTGCCGCCAGAGTTCCAGCGCTGGTCGCTGGAAAGGGGCCACTGGTCCCTGCGTCTCCCAGACGTGAAGCCTCCCTGTATACTTGCCCCCGGTGAATAACCGGGGGCTCTTTCTTTATGGCCCGTGCGGCTTCGCCGCGGTTTCGGCCGATTTCCAATACCGCATTGAGCATTATCTCGATATCGGCATGGGTCGTGCGATGATTGACAATCGCCGCGCGGATCGCGAGCACACCATTAACGGTCGTGGTTGACGGCGCGGCCACGCCGGCTTCCTGCAGGTCCGCGACGATGTCGGCGTTCAACCGGTCCAGGTCGCCATCGGCCGCGATAAAGCGAAAGCAGACGATGTTCAGCGCGACTGGCGCCAAACGTTCCAGCGCGGGTTCGCGATCGACCCGCGCCGCCAGCTTGGTGGCCAGGTCACAAGCCTGCTGCGCGATTGCACCGATCCGGTCCGCACCGTAAACCGAAAGCGTCATCCACACTTTCAGCGCACGGAAGCCCCGCGACAGGTCGGGCCCCAGATCGCACGGCCAGACGCCGCCGCCGGCCAGGCCCCGTTGCTCGCGCCGGAGGTAGGCCGCCTCGGCACCGAAGGTTTCCACCTGGCGGGCGGCATCGCGGACCACGATGCAGCCGGCGTCGTAAGGCACCTGTGCCCATTTGTGAAAATCGAAAGCGACCGAGTCGGCACGCTCGATCCCGGCCAGAAGCGGCCGCAGCTTCGGCGCGAGGGCCGCGATCGCGCCGAACGCACCATCGACGTGGAACCATATTTTCTCACATGTGGCGAAATCGGCGATCGTCGTCAGGTCATCGACCGCGCCGATATCGACGGTCCCGGCCGTGCCGGCGATCAGGAACGGCCGCGCGCCTTGCACCCGATCGCGTGCGACCTGTGCCGTCAGCGCATCCAGGCGCATACGGCCTTGATCATCGCACGGAATCATGCGCAGCGCGTCACGCCCAAGTCCCGCCATCTCCATCGCCCGGGGCAGACAGCCATGCGCGGCGGCGGAGGTGTAGGCGACAAGGCGGCTATCGCCCAATCCGGTGCGGCGAACCGACGGACCGAGGCTGGCGGACTGGGCCACCAGCACGCCGATCAGGTTGGCGATCGAGGTGCCGGTTACCAGCACGCCGGATGCCGCGTCGGGAAAGCCCAGCATCTCGGCAGCCCAGGCGATAACCTGACGCTCGATCTCAATCGGCGCATGGTCACGCCCGCCGAGATTGGCGTTCAGCCCGCCGGCCAGCAGTACCGCGAGCATGCCGACTGGATTACCGCCGCCATCCACCCAGCCCATGAAGCGCGGATGCAGGTTGCCGGTGTCATAGGGCAGCACCAACCGCTGGAAATTCTCATAGACCGCCGCCGGCGACGATGGACCGCGCGGCAGTCGCTGGCGCAGATCGCGGCGAAGCGGTTCCGGCATCTTCTGCCAGACCGGGCCGTCACGCAGGGTTTGAAGATGATCGAACATGTCATCGACCATCCGATGCCCAAGGGCGCGCAAATCGGACCAATCGGCGGGGTCGAGGCTATCCATACCAGGGGAACCTTTCTGAACCAGGGTCACATCGGTGTCGTCAGCCCGATCGCCGCCAGGACCCCCGGATCCAGCCTCGGCCGCGCGCCGGGCGGCCGACGGACGGCAAGACCCATGACATCGTCGTACCCCCAGAGCGCCCAGCCGATCCCTTCGGTTTCGAACGCATCTCGGACGATCTTCAGCCAGGCCAGACGCGCGGGTGCGTTAAGGTCGGCGGTTGCGCCGAATTCGCCTGCGAGCAGGTGGACATCGTGCTGTCGCGCCCAGGCGGCGGCACGGCCGACGATGGCGGCGGGCCGTGCCGCGTTCCAGCCGGACGCGCAGTAGTACCGCATCAGATCGCGCGTAGCGGGATCGGCGGCACCGTCCGCCGTCGCTTCGCAGCTTGATCGGTCGTGCACCGGGAACGGCAGACGCGCGAGCGCGGCTCGGTCGATGTCTGGCCTGTAGGCCGCGAGGGACGTCAGTTCCGCCGGGTCGTAGAGATGGAAGCTGTAGAGGACGTTCCGGTCGTCCTCCGGCGTCAGCGCCAGCAGGCCGCCGATGCTGCCCCAGTCCTGGCCGGTCAGTACGATAGTCGCATTGGGCAGCGCCTGTCGGATGTCGGCCAGCACAAGGTGCTGCAACGCAGCCCAGCCGGCGGGATCGCCAGGGAAGACGGGTTCGTTCAGCACCTCTGGTACGGTCCGCGCCGGATCGAGCGAGCGCAGCGCCGGCGCGAGGGTCCGCCAAAATACGCGTACCCGGTCGCGGTCGGTTTCCAGGTGCCAGTCGTGCGGATGCGGGGAAACCACCACCGCCAGCCCCTGAAGCTGGATGCGGCGGATCGCTGTTATCAGCACCGCGCGCTGCGCCGGGGTTTCGACAATCGCCGGATCGACCGCCAGGCGCACGAAATCAAACCCGGCGGTATGCAGGTCGGCGAGCGCCTGATCCGAAAGGTACGCGGCCAGCGCGGCGGGATCGCGACTGGCGGGAAAGCGGAACCAGGCGGTCACGTTGATGCCGCGGGTTAATGCTCCGGGCGGCGGCGACGCGCACGCCACACCCTCACCGTCCTGGGCGGGCGTGTGCCGGCCATACGCCCCCCCTCGGGTGTGCGGAGATTGCGCTGACCCCCCCCCCCCTGAAGGCGAATGAGCGGTGCC
>JARLIN010000194.1 GCA_031291715.1 Rhodopila sp.
CGGCGTGAAGGAAATCTTCGTCGATGACCTGCGTGAGACGTTCGTCCGCGACTTCGTCTTCCCGATGTTCCGCGCCAACACTTTATATGAGGGGCAGTACCTGCTGGGCACCTCGATCGCCCGCCCGTTGATCGCGCAGCGGCAGATCGAGATCGCCGAACAGGTTGGGGCGGATGCCGTGGCGCATGGCGCGACCGGCAAGGGCAACGATCAGGTGCGGTTTGAGCTGTCCTATTACGCGCTGAAGCCGGACATCAAGATCATCGCCCCCTGGCGGGAATGGGACCTGACGAGCCGCACGCGCCTGATCGAGTTCGCCGAGAAGCACCAGATCCCCATCGCCAAGGACAAGCGCGGTGAGGCGCCGTTCAGCGTCGATGCCAACCTGCTGCACTCTTCGTCCGAGGGAAAAATCCTCGAAGATCCCGCTCAGGAAGCGGACGAGATCGTCTATCAGCGCACCATCCGGCCGGAGGATGCGCCGGATAAGGCGACGGTGATCTCGATGGATTTCGTCAACGGCGATCCGGTGGCGATCGATGGTGTGACGCTTTCCCCGGCGGCGCTGCTGACCCGGTTGAACGAGTTGGGGAAGGCGAACGGCATCGGCCGGCTGGATTTGGTGGAAAACCGCTTCGTCGGCATGAAGTCCCGTGGTGTCTACGAGACTCCGGGCGGCACGATCCTGCTGGCGGCGCACCGGGCGATCGAGAGCATCACTTTGGATCGCGAGGCGGCGCACCTGAAGGACAGCGTGATGCCGCGTTACGCGGAACTGATCTACAACGGCTTCTGGTTCAGCCCGGAGCGGCGGATGTTACAGGCGCTGATCGATACCAGCCAGCACAGTGTCACGGGGCGAGTGCGGATGAAGCTGTATAAAGGCAACGTCACCTGCATCGGCCGCGAAAGCCCGAACAGTCTGTATTCGATGAAGGTCGTGACGTTCGAGGACGACCAGGGCGCCTACGATCAAGTCGATGCGCAGGGGTTCATCAAGCTTAATGCGCTGCGTCTGCGGCTGGGTGCGATGGCCGGGCGGCGCGGCGGGGCGCTGTAGGCAATTGGACTGACGAGACGAAGCGGAAGCGATCCTTCCGCTCCGTCCGATTCTGGCGCAATTCGTTCTCACCGTCATGGCCGGGCGCGTCTCGGTCATTAGCCCCGCTCGACGGTGCGCAGATGGCCGGGCACGCTCGGCCATGACGGATTCGCGAAGGTTCCAGACGTGTACGTGCCCGCCCATTTCAACGAAGACCGCGTCGACGTCCTGCATGACCTGATGCGCGCGACCGGCCTCGCCACCCTGGTGTCGATGACCGCCGACGGACTGATCGCGAGTCATGCGCCGCTGCTGCTCGACCCCGATCCGGCGCCCTATGGCACCCTGATCGGGCATCTCGCGAAGGCCAACCCACATACCCGCTCAGCGAATCCCGGCGTGCAGACCCTTGTGATCTTTCAGGGGCCGGATGGCTATATCACCCCGTCCTATTACGCAGCCAAGAAGGAGCACGGGAAGGTCGTCCCCACATGGAATTACGCTGCGATCCACGCCTATGGCACGTTGGAGGTTTTCGACGACCCCGCCCGCCTGCTGGAGGTCGTGACCCGGCTGACGAACCGGCATGAGACACCCCGCGCCAAACCCTGGGCGGTGTCCGACGCGCCCGACGATTTTGTCCAAGGCATGCTGCGGGGCATCGTCGGGATCAGGCTGCCGATCGCTCGCCTGGAGGGGAAGGTCAAAATGAGCCAGAATCGGCCGGCAGCGGACCAGTCCGGCGTGGTGGAGGGGCTGCGGCAGGACGGTCAGAACGAGTTGGCGGAAGCGGTACTCCGCGCGACCGCGAGACCGTAATTTCCGGTTTCGGCCGCTGTCTACCGTCATGACCCGCCCTCTACCGTCATGACGCGCGCGGCGCCCGTCATGCCCACTCTCTACCGTCATGGCCCGGCGAAAGTCCGGGCCATCTGCAACACTTTACCGGCGCTGGCTTCGTGGGGTGGGGTCGATCGGGCGGGAAACCGGCGGGTCCGAAACGATGCGCGCACGGTGGGTGGCGGAGGCAAACCTCCGCCGACCCCTCATTTCAGGTGCTGGACGAATTGAACGCCCCGCCGTCGAGCAGCAGATTCTGCCCAACAATGTAGCCGATCTTCGCCGAACACAGGAACGCACAGGCATCGCCAAATTCGGCGGGATCGCCCGCCCGTCCGGCTGGATTGGTCGATAGCCGTTCCTGCACGATCTCATCCACCGGCCGGTTGCTCTTGCGGGCGGCGTCCTGGAACCCGCCGCGCAAACGGTCGGTCAGGAACGGGCCGGGCAGGATGTTGTTGATCACCACATTATGCTTCGCCACCTGACGCGCGAGGCCGGCGACGAAGCCGGTCAGGCCGGCGCGGGCGCCGTTGCTCATGCCCAGTTCCGGGATCGGCGACTTCACCGAACCCGAGGTGATGTTGACGATGCGGCCGAACTTCCGCTCGATCATGCCGTCGACGACGGCTTTGATCAGGAAGATCGGTGCCAGCATGTTGGCATCGATTGCCTTGATCCACATGTCGCGGTCCCATTCACGGAAATCGCCGCGCGGCGGGCCGCCATTGTTGTTCACCAGGATATCCGGTGCCGGGCATGCCGCCAGGGCCGCCGCCCGGCCTTCCTCGGTCGTGATGTCGCCAGCGACCGCGGTCACCTTCGCGCCGGTCAACTGGCGGATTTCCGCCGCCGTCGCTTCCAGCGTGGCCGCAGTGCGGGCGGTGATCACCAGCTCGACGCCCTCCCGCGCCAGGGAGATCGCGCAGGCGCGGCCGAGTCCCTTGCTGGCGGCGCAGACGATGGCTTTCTTGCCTTTCAGACCGAGATCCATGAATCGTTCCTCCGTTGGATGTGAGGCGAGTCTATCAGGGGGAAATCGGATCGCCTACTGACCGGGAGGCGCCTCATCCCCGTCGCTCTCCAGCCGGCCCCGCTGCCGGCGGCCGATCGCCAGCTCGGTCACCACGCCGTGCAGCGTCCGCAACTCCTGTTCCGTCACTTCACCGCGCTGGAACAGGTGGCGGATGTTGCGCACCATCCCGGGCCGCTTCGGCAGGTTGCGCAGGAAGCCGCAGGCATCGAGCTGATCGACGAGGTGGGTCAGGAAGTTATCCAGCTTGCCCTTCGTCGCCACCCGGCTCTCGTTGGTCATCAGCGTGCGCGGCGGGGTGCCGTCTTCGGCCGTCCACCACTCATATGCCATCACCATGACCGCCTGAGCCAGGTTCAGCGACATGAACGCCGAATTGAGCGGGTAGCGCACCAGCGCGTCGGCGGCGGCCATATCGTCGTTGTCCAGTCCCGCCCGCTCCGGCCCGAACAGCAGGCCGGCACGCAAATCGCGCTTGCAGATTTCACGCAGTTCCGTCGCGGCGCCACGCGCGGTCAGCACCGGTTTGACGATGTGGCGCGGGCGCGGGCAGGTGGCAAAAACATGGTGCAGGTCGGCCACCGCATCGGCGACGGTCTCGTGCAGCGTGAGGTTATCCAGGATACGGTCGGCGCCGGAGGCATTGCGCCAGGCCTTTTCCTGCGGCCAGCCGTCACGCGGCGCCACCAGCCGCATGTGGTAAAGGCCGCCGTTCGCCATCGCCCGCGCGCAGGCGCCGATATTGTCGGCCAACTGAGGCCGCACCAGGATCACCACCGGGCTGTTGCCGATCGGGTGCAGATCGGCGCCGCCGTCCCGTCCGGTCATCAGCCGGCGCGCCGCCAGGTGGTGCCCTTGGGTCCGTCCTCGAGCAATATTCCTTTTGCCGTAAGGTCGGCCCGTATCGCATCCGCCCGGGCGAAATCCCGCGCCTTTCGCGCGGCTAGGCGTTCGGCGATCGCCGCCTCGATCGCGGCGGCATCATCGGTGCCGCCACGGAACCAAGCGTCGGGGGCCTGCTGCAACAGTCCAAGCACCGCGCCCGCGGCGCGCAGGCCGGAAGCCGCGGCCCGGTCCCCGGTCATCGCCGCATCGGCCAGCCCGTGCATGGCGGAGATCGCGAGAGGCGTATTCAGGTCGTCACACAGCGCTTCCAGCACGGCGGGCGGGACCAGTCCGGCCTCTGCATCCGGTGCTTGCTCAAGCGCCCGATAGAAACGATCCAATTCCCGCTTCGCCTCGGCCAGGCCCTGATCGGTGAAATCCAGTTCCGACCGGTAATGCGTGCGCAGCAGCAGCAGCCGGATCGCCTCACCCGGCGCCTTCGCGAGCACGTCACGGAC
>JARLIN010000195.1 GCA_031291715.1 Rhodopila sp.
GAACAGTCCTCGCCGCCGCACAGCATGGTGCACAGGGCGATCATCAGGATCTCGGTCAATTGGTGTCGCGCATTGGCCTTACGCGGGTCATCAAGATCGGCGAAGCAGGCATTGAACCGTTCCATGGAACCTCCTGAGAGAATCCCACGCTTCGAATCAATCCGGCGCCGTACCGCAAGCCCTATCCAAACAGGCTAACGCCATATGCGATTCCCCTGGCGCCGGGCTGTCATCGGATCGTTTCCTCAAAACAGGATGTTTGTGCGTACGCCCATGACCAGCTCATTGCCGACGCGCTGGCCGGGGACGTTCGGGTTGGCCACACCGCCGCCGGGATTGAACACGTATTGAATGTCCGGCTGGAGCTGCAACCACGGCGTGGCCTGGTACTGGTAGGTCATTTCCAGGTAGGTCTCGTTGGTGCGCGTCGGGACAAAGCCGCCTGTATAGAATGCCGAGGCCTTGTCGAAGTTGGCCGCGCTGCCGCTGACCTTGGTGTAGCCCATGCCGATCGCGAAGGTGTCATCGTCGCGGTGCAGGAAAGGTTCGTGGAACGTCACCCCGGCATTGACGCTGAAGGTGATCAGGTTGCGGTCGGCCTGCGGTGCACCCAGGACGCGGGCAAACACGCTGATCGTCCGGTCGGTCTCCTCCGGGTCAACCCAGACCAGTTGGTCGGCGACGGCATAGACGCTGAAGTTGCCGTGATGATTGAGCGCCATGCCGTTGCTCGCGGGATTCGCCAGGGACAGGCCCGTGTTGTCGAATTGCTGGTCCGCGAAATTTTCGGAATTGTACCAGAAGCCCAGCTTATAGGTTCGGGCGAGCGGTTCGGATTCGCCCGCGTTCAGCATCGAGCCGAGGGAGGGGTAACTGTATTGTACTTCCCCGATCACCGTGACACCGCCGTTGAGCGGGAAGCTCGTGCCCGATGGGTTGACCCTCTGCGGATCGCCGGGGCTGTTGTTTGTCGGGCTGCCATTGAAGACGCCCAACAGGAACGTGAGCGAATCGGTCGGCCGCGCCCGTAGACGCACGCCCAGGGCCGAAAGAGGATAGGCCGGGCCACCGCCCGGCAGGTCGGCCGAAGGCACCATCGGCCAGCCGAACATGGTGTTCACGAAATAGCTGGCGTTCTGACTGACCATGAATTCCTGATCCAGGCTTTGCTGGCCGATCCGAACGTCAAGGCGGTTCTCGTCGAGGAATTTCTGCTGGTACCAAAGCTCCCACAGGCGGGTTGAAGGGTCTGCTTCAATCCCGCTCGCGGTCTGCAAGGTCACAAGATTAGTGGCACTCAGGTTGGAGCCGTGAATTTGCAACGCGCTGACGTTGAAGGTGCCCCCGTCCCAGCCGAAGGCCCGCCTGGTATCCAGTTGCAACAGCATCTGCGTCAGGCCGTCATAGGCGGCCCCTCTTTTGGCCCCCCCAGTTACGTTGCCCAATACCTCGCTGGTTTCCTGTAGCGCGAAGGAGATTCCGTATTTGCTCAGTTCCGTGCGCAGGCCGCCCATGTCGCCCAGCAGGAAGCTGCTGCGGGAAAGTTTGTTCAGGAATCCGAAGGGCCCTGACGCGTATGCGCCGCTCTGATCAGGTTGGAGCGATTCGTCGGTGGGGACCTGGATTATCGGTGGCCCGGCGAAGGCCGCGTTGATCCACGGACCACAAAACGTCCACGCGGCTGCGAGGGCGACCAGCCTCAGGCCAGCCCGCTGATTTGGCATGGCACGCGCGTTGACGCTCGCGTCCTGGGCTGCGTTGATATCCACTCGCATTCGGGCCGTCTCCATGATGTCGATGGAGACAGCCATGCCGAAGATGAGAATGATTTGCAATAGCAATGCGACTGCGAATAAATTGCGAAAGGGATGATGGATGGCCCGGATAAGCCGAAGGCCGACCATCCCCGGACGAAGGAACCAAGCGATGCGTGACTACGGCTCACCAAAATACCGGAACTGTGTCATTGGGCTTTTTTTGGTCGGGCTCTGCCTTGGCGGATCCGCGGTCGCCGACGAACCGGCTCAGATCGCGGTGAAACTCCAGGATCACCGGTTCGTACCGGCGGAAATCCACGTTCAGGCGGGCAAGGCAACCGTCCTGGTCGTCACGAATGAGGATGCCACGGCGGAGGAATTCGATTCGACCGCGCTCAAGGTCGAAAAGGTCATCGCCGCCGGTCACTACGCTACAATTCGGCTGCGGCCGCTCGGTCCGGGGCGCTATCCTTTCATGGGAGAATTTCACCCGGAAACCGCGATCGGGGCCGTGGTCGCTGAATAAGGAAGGACTGATGCGCCGCATAATGGTCGCGCTGCTGGTCTTGCTGCCGTACGCTGGTCGGGCCGAGGAACGGATCGACCTGCACACACGCCCTGGCGTCACCCAACCAGTTTATGCCACCTTCGCCGCCAAACCACCGGCCAGCCTCATCCTGTTTCCGGGAGGAAACGGGATCTATGCGGCAGCGCAGCGGAATTTCCTGATCCGCATCGCCCCGGACCTGATCAGTCAAGGGTTCACCGTGCTGGTGGTCGATACGCCATCCGATCACGCGCAAGGCATGTCATGGTCGTTCCGGGCGGGAGCGGAACATGCACGGGACATCGGCACCGTGGTCGATCTGGCCAAAGCCCACTCTGCGGCGCCGGTCTGGCTGATCGGCACCAGTCGCGGTTCGATCTCCGCTGCCAACGGGGCGGCTTCGTTGGGCAAGCGCATCGGCGGGGTCATCCTCACCTCGTCCGTCTGGGCGCAGGGGATGGCGGCGATCCCGCTGGACCGGATCGTGGTGCCGGTGCTCGTGGTGCATAATCGTGACGATGGTTGTCAGGAGAGCCCGTTCGCCGCGGCGGACGCTGCCATGGGCCGGCTGACCAGCACGCCGGCGCACCAGCTATTGGCCGTATCCGGCGGCCTGTCGCGCGGCGACGCCTGCCAGGCGATGTCGCCCCACGGTTATCTTGGCATCGAGTCGCAGGTGGTGCCCCCGATGGTCGCCTGGATCAGGACCCACTGAACCCGAGGGCTGGTACGATCATTTCATACTAGCCGCCCGAAATATCGACACGTCAGTCGAATGACGGGTCGCTGGTATCAGAAGCCCTGCCGGGCGATGTCCATCGCGAAATAGGTCAGGATCAGGTCCGCGCCGGCACGCTTGATGGCACCAAGGCTTTCTCGCACCACACGGTCCTCATCGATCGCGCCGGCGGCGGCCGCGAACTTGATCATCGCGTACTCGCCGCTGACTTGGTACGCGGCCAGCGGCAGTAGGCTGCGCTGGCGAATCCTGGTCAGCACGTCCAGGTAGGGCAGGGCGGGTTTGACCATCAGCATGTCGGCGCCCTCGGCCTCATCGAGGTCGGATTCCCGCAGCGCTTCCCGGCCGTTCATCGGGTTCATCTGATACGCCTTGCGGTCGCCGATCAGGTCACAGCCGGCGGCCGCGCGGAACGGCCCATAGAAGGCCGAGGCGAATTTTGACGAATAGGCCATGATCGGGATGTTGCTGAAGCCGTTGCCGTCCAGCGCGCCGCGGATGGCCGCGATCTGTCCGTCCATCATGGCGGACGGCGCGATCATGTCCACGCCGGCTTCCGCCGCGACCACGGACTGACGGCCGAGATTTTCGATGGTGTGGTCGTTATGCACGTCGTTGCCGTGGATCACGCCGCAATGGCCGTGCGACGTATATTCGCAGAAGCAGGTGTCGGAGATCACCATCAGCTCCGGCGCCGCGTCCTTGGCGCGCTTGATCATGCGTGCCAGCAGGCCGTCGCGGTTCCAGGTATCGCTGCCGATCTCGTCCTTGTGGTGGCTGACGCCGAAGGTCATGACCGCCTTGATGCCGGCCGCCGCGATCTCTTTCACCGCCGCGTCCAGCTTCCGCTCGGGGATGCGGAAGATTCCCGGCATGGACTCGACCGGCGCGAAGTCGTCGAGTTCCTCCTCGACGAAGATCGGGTAGATCAGGTCGTTCACCGAGACGGTGTTTTCCTGCAGCAGGTCCCGCATGACCTGGCTGGACCGCAGGCGGCGCAGGCGCATTGTGGGGAAGCTATTGACCATCGCGATTGTCCCTAGGCGAGTGACGAAGGCTCGGGCCGTGTTCCGTCCGTGAACCTGCTATAGCGGAAAGGCGCCGGATCGACCACCGGCGTTTCGCCCATGACAAGTTCCGCCATCAGGCGGCCGGCGCCGGGGGCGATACCGAAGCCGTGGCCGGTGAATCCTGTCGCGATGAAAAAACCCGGCAGCTGGTCCACGCCCGAGATGACCGGGATGCCGTCCGGGGTGACGTCGATCATCCCGCCCCAGCTTTGCGCGATCCGCATGGCGTGGAAGACCGGAAACGCCTCCGTCACATGGGTCCGTGCCTGGTCCAGGATCGGTTGATGCGGTGGCGGGTCCAGCACGCGCACCGCCTCGAACGGCGACGGCTGGTCCAGCTTCCAGCGCCGTGGCTGGACAAGCTCTTGCACGAAGCGGCTGCCAAGCCGGAGTTTCACGTCCCCGCGCTGCATCCGCATCGCGGGGAGGAAATCGCGCATGAAGCGGAATGTATCGGGCACGATATCGGCGACGTTGCCGCTCCAACTCGCCACCGTGTAGCCCCCGTCCAGGCGTTTGCGCAGGCCGAAGCCGAAACCGCCCGCTGACGCCTCGGGGCCGCCGGGCAGCGGTTCGGTGCGCATGACCGAGGACAGCACTTTCAACTGCGGCAGCCGCAGATCCAGCGGACGGCAGAACAGCCGCGACCAGACGCCCCCGGCGAGGACGACCGACTCACAGGCGATCGTGCCGCGTTCGGTCACCACGCCGGCGATGCGCCCGCCCAGGCTCTCGACACCGCGCACCGCGCATCGCGTCAGGATCGTAGCGCCCAGCCGGCGAGCGGCCTCGGCGATGGCCGGCGCGGCGTGGGCTGGCTCCGCCCGTCCGTCGCTGGGGGTATAAAGCGCCCCGAGCCAGGCGCCGGCCAGGCCCGGCAGC
>JARLIN010000021.1 GCA_031291715.1 Rhodopila sp.
ACCTGGCGTTCTCGGGCTGCGCCAGTCTGCTCTGCAACTGTGATATCAGCGACTGGAGGGATGCGATCTCTGTCCGGGTATTGGCGTACATCATATCCAGTGCCCGTACTTCTTGCCACTTTGCGCGTCGTGTTCGGGCCGAGTCGTGCGCACGCTGCAATGCGCTTTTCAACGTCGCGAATTCCAGCGGTTTCAAAAGGAAATCAATTGCCCGCAGACGGGCCGCCGCAGCGGCGTCGTTGACTGTCGCGTGCCCGGTCAGCATGACGACCTCGATCGCATGCTCCTCGCCGCTTTGGGCGATCGCCGCTTCGGCCAAAGCCAGACCATCCATCTCCGGCATGCGAATGTCGCTGAGCATGACGGTGACGGAGGAGTCGGCTCTCAGGCGATCCAATGCGTCCCGGCCATTCGAGACGGCGTCGGCCTCAAAGCCGCGGGCTTGGAGATATTCGACGATCTCCTCGCGGAGCACAGGTTCATCATCGACGACCAGCACATACGGCCGACAATGCCTGGCGGCCAGGGCCGCTTCATTCCGGTCAATGGTCATGCTGGGGACCCCGGCATTCGCCATTTGGACGGATGCTGCCGGGTCATAGCACGATTGTTATGTGCGCGGAGCATATCACTGAGCGGTGGATGGTCTGGTGTGCTGTTCCAGGCTATTCAGCCTGCTGGTAACGACAACCACGTTAGGCGCATATTTCGGTCGGTGTTGCAATAGTTGGACTTCCCGGGCAATCGAGGCTTGGCGGCTATCAATGATCCGCCGGCGCCGGCCGCGGGTCGGCTCCGCGCGCCCATTCGTTGACCAGCGTGTAGCCGATCCCCAGCAGAACCGGCCCCAGGAAAATTCCCAGCAGCCCGAATGCCAGGGCGCCGCCCAATACGCCCAGGACCGTTAGCAGGAACGGTAGCTGGGCGCCGCGCGCGATGAACCACGGCCGAATAAGGCTGTCGGCGCCTGAGACCGCCCCGACTCCGTAGACAGCCAGGAAAATGCCCCATCCGAGATGGCCGCTGCTCATCAGCCAGATCGCCGCCGGAATCCACACCACCGGCGCGCCGATCGGCAGGACCGACAGCAGGCCGGCGACACCGCCCAGCAGGACGGGCCGGGGAACGCCGGAGAGCCAAAGCCCGAACGCGGTCAGGATGCCTTGCACCACCGCGGTGCCCAGGATGCCGTAAACCACGCCGCGCACCGTCGCGCCGGTGACCGTTATCAGCCGATCGGCCTGTACGCCGGCGATCCGGTGCAGGATCAGCCTCAGCCGCGCGGCGATCGGCTCGCCATACACGTAGAAGAAGAAAGCGACGAACAGCGCCAGAAGGAACATCAGCACCCCGTTGGCGATGCCCAACAGCAGGCCCAGCCCGCCTTCCAGGACGATGCCGAAATAGGGGCGCAGCGCCTCCAGCATCACGCTGATATCGGCGGCCCAGCGATTCCACAGATCGCCGAGCGTGAGGCCGACCAGCGGGATGTCGAACACCCATAAAGGGGCGTCCGGCAGACCGGCTCTCAGTGAGTCCATCACCACATGCCGCAGATGGGCCACGTCGTCGGAGCTGCCGGGAGCCGCCACGCCGATCGGCAGCACCAGGACCACAGCGGTCAGCGCCACCATAAGCAAGGAAGCCCATACCCGGCGCAGGTGCAGATGCAGCCGCAGCCAGTCGAACACCGGCCAGGTCGTGTACACCAGGATGCCGGCCCATAGCAGTGCGGAGAAGAATGGATACAGCACCAGCACACAGCCGACCGCCACGCCACCCAGCAGCAGTCCCATCAGGATCCGTTCCGCGA
This sequence comes from Rhodopila sp., assembly GCA_031291715.1. GTDB lineage: Bacteria > Pseudomonadota > Alphaproteobacteria > Acetobacterales > Acetobacteraceae > Rhodopila. The sequence goes on from JARLIN010000021.1 coordinate 1,814, forward strand.
TCATGCTTCTCCATCCGCGATTGGTCGTAGAGCGGGCGACAGTCGATATCTAGCCAAACCAGCCGCTCGCCTGTAGCTTCCGCCCCCGCCAGTGTCCGCCTCGGCACCGGCCGACGCCAGTCGTTGCGTGTTTCGGACGGGCAGACAAGGGGGCAGGTCTGCCTGGGGCCGGCAGCCGATCTTATATGCCAAAGAGAGAAGGAAGTCCGTCATGCCGCGCTTTGCCGCCAACCTTTCGATGATGTTCAACGAAGTTCCGTTCCTGGACCGCTTTGCCGCCGCACGTCGAGCCGGGTTCGAAGGGGTGGAGTTCCTGTTTCCCTATGAATTCGCTACCGCGGCGCTGCGCGAACGGCTGAGCGGGGAGGGGCTGACCCAGGTGCTGTTCAATATGCCGCCCGGCGACTGGGCGAAGGGGGAGCGCGGCATAGCCAGCATCCCCGGCCGTCAGGCCGAGTTCCGCGAGTCGGTGAAGAAAGCGCTGGATTACGCCGCCGCGCTGGATTGCCGCCAGGTGCATTGCATGGCCGGTATCGTGCCCGCGGGCGTGTCGCCGACCACGGCGACGGCGGTCTATGCGGCGAACCTCGCCTGGGCCGCCGAACAGGCGAAGCCGGCCGGCGTACGGCTGGTGATCGAGCCGATCAACCACCGGGACATGCCGGGCTATTTTCTGAACACTCAGGCGCAGGGTGCCGCCATCGTCGAGGCAATCGGCAGCGACCGGGTGGGGCTGCAGTTCGACGTTTACCACGTGCAGGTCACCGAGGGTGACATCACCAAGCGCATGGAGCAGTTCATGCCGGTGATCGCGCATATGCAGATCGCCGACGTCCCGGCGCGGAACGAGCCGGGGACAGGCGAGATCGGCTGGTCTTACGTGTTCCGCCGGATTGATGAACTCGGATACCAGGGCTGGGTCGGGTGCGAATACCGCCCCGCCGGGGACACTGTCGCGGGACTGGACTGGCGCGAGCGGTTCGACGTTTGAGGAGTACCCCCAATCTGCCATGGCCCGGCGCGTCCCGGCCATCCGCCCCCTGATCGTCCGTGCGCAGAGGGCCGGGAACAGGCCCGGCCATGACGGTACGAGGATAACCAATCGCTAAAGGAGCATACGATATGAAGATCGGATTCATCGGCCTGGGCATCATGGGCCGCCCGATGGCGCTGAACCTGAAGAACGCCGGCCACGAGATCATCGTGCCCGAGCGGTCCAGCCTGACCGACGAAATCCGCGCCGCCGCCAAGGTGGTCGCCACCCCCAAGGCCGTCGCAGCGGCGTCGGAGGTGGTGATCCTTATGGTGCCCGACACCCCCGATGTCGAAGCGGTGCTGTTCGGCAAGGACGGTGTGGCCGAGGGACTGCAGAAGGGCAGCCTCGTGATCGACATGTCCTCGATCAGCCCGATCGAGACCAAGGACTATGCCAAGCGGGTCAATGCGAAGGGCTGCGACTACCTCGACGCCCCGGTATCGGGCGGTGAAGTCGGTGCCAAGCAGGCGACACTGACCATCATGGTCGGTGGTCCGGATGCTGCCTTCGCCCGCGCCAAGCCGCTGTTCGAGCTGATGGGTAAGAACATAACGCATGTCGGCCCGGAGAATGGCGCCGGCCAGACATGCAAGGTGGCGAACCAGATCATCGTTGCGCTGAACATCCAGGCGGTCTCGGAAGCTCTGGTGTTCGCGTCCAGGGCGGGTGCCGATCCGGCCAAGGTGCGCCAGGCGCTGATGGGCGGTTTCGCATCCTCCCGCATATTGGAGGTGCACGCCGAACGCATGCTGAACGGCACGTTCAACCCCGGCTTCAAGATCAAGCTGCACCAGAAGGACCTGAACCTGGCGCTGTCCTCGGCCAAGGCCCTCAGCGTGGCGCTGCCCAACACGGCTGTGGCACAGCAGATGTTTGCCTCCTGCGTCGCGCATGGCGGGGCGGAGCTGGACCACTCGGCGTTGGTTCTGGCGGTTGAAGGCATGGCGGCGCACAGCATCCGGGAAAAGAAATAATCTCGGATCGCCGCGCCGGAACGAGTCGCACAACATGAAAAGGGATTGAGTTTTAGAGCGCGTCCATCATAAACTGTGGCGACCACGCCGATTCTGAGACGGCGTCGGCCCGGAACCCTGGGTGTTCCGGGTGATGCCGTCCCCAGTTTCCGCGAAGTGGTGATTGGTCAGCGTTTAACCCGCAGAAGTTGCGTGAGGACGGGTATTACATGTCGATGCGTTTCACCGAGATCGGACAGCAGCTCCGGGCCTATCGCCTCGAATCCGGTCTGCGTGCAGAGGAGATCGCTGCCCGCCTGGGTGTCTCCCGTGCCGCGCTGTATCGCTACGAAAAAGGTGAGGTCATCAAGCTTGATACGATCAAGCGGCTGGCCGAGTTGCTGAAAATCTCGCCGCTATCGCTTCTTGGTATTGGCGTCGAGTACTACAACCGTCCGATCGGCTATTTCGAGCGGGTGCGCCAGATCGAGGAGACCGCCGATCAGGTTCTCCAATTGGCTGGGCCACTTTGTTACCTGACCACCTCGGACGCCTACGACAGCGCCTTGGCCGAGGCGTTCGACGAGGCCGCCGATCAGGCCGGCGGCGAACGCATGGCGATGCGCAGCATGGCGGAGCAGGTGCTGGGCATCCTCGCCGCGCGGAAGCGGATGTACGCGATGCGTCGGCCGAGCATCATCGCGATGGTGTCGCTGCCGGCGGTGCAGCGGTTGGTCGAGGTTGGGATCGTCGGTGGGTCCCATGTCTCAGACCGCGTGCGGCGGATCTGCCGCGATGTCGCGATTTCCGAGGTCGAGAATATCGCGACACTGATGGAAACCGAGCCGATGGGCTTGCAGTTCGGCCTGCTGGCCGGATCGCCGCCGAGCTCGTCGTTCAAGATCCTGAGGGCGCGGGATCGTGTCAGTCTGGCAATCAACCCGTTCCGCACGGACACTCATCCGGCCGCGCAGACCGGGGTGGCGATGATCACCGGCGCGGATGAAGCGATCGCGGCGCACCAGCGTGTCGCCGAGGCAAGCTGGCGGGAAGCGATGAAGGGGCCGGCCGGAGCATCTCGGCTGCGTCAGTTGCTCAACGTGGCGTCACCGGTTTCCTAACGTCTGTCCAACCAACTGGACAACGATCAGCGGCGAGGCTGACACTCCGCCTGTCGTCATAATCCGGCGCAGTCCGGCCCATCTGCTGCGGCGCCGTGCTGGATCAATCAGCCAGCGCGGTCGCAAGCTCTTTTGATGGGCGGCAATTATATGGTTCTTTGATTTTCGGCTGTGCCTGCATATGGTTTTTGATGATAGGCATCGCGGTTTCCTGACATGCTTGGCACGCGCAGGGTCGCCGAGATTTGGCGAACTTTCTGCAAATCAATTCAGTCCTTTTATCATGATGGTTCCCTCACATCCGCTCTTGCCGTCGTAGCAGGCAAAATCGGTCGCCCGGTCTCGGCCGGTGCACCGCCCGAAGAGTCAGCCTTTCAGGCGCAGAAGATGGAAGCGCTGGGACGCCTGACCGGCGGTGTGGCGCATGATTTCAACAATCTGCTGACTGTCGTCCTCGGCAACGCGACCGCTCTCCGGGTCAGCGCTGAGGCGCACGGCGACGGCCACGCTGTACGGCGCGCGGAAATGATCGAGCGTGCGGCGGAACGCGGCGGCCGGTTGGCGGGTCAATTGCTGGCCTTTTCCCGCAAGCAGATGCTGCGGCCGGAAACCATCTCGGTTTACGATGTCATTTCCTCGACGCATGAACTGCTTGCGCAGGCTGCCGGGGAAACCATGCAGGTGGTTCTCCATACGGAACAAGGGCTGTGGAATTGCTACGTTGACCCGGGACAGCTTGAAGCGGCGATCCTGAACCTCGTGCTGAATGCGCGGGATGCCATGCCGGTCGGCGGGAACATCACCATATCGTGCTCCAACGCGAGGGTACGTTCGCATTGGACCGGCGCTTCGGCGCGGGCTCGCGGCCATTACGTGCGTATAGATGTCAACGATACCGGCACGGGGATCGCGCCAGAGCTGCTGGAAAAGGTCTTCGAGCCGTTTTTCACCACCAAACCGGTCGGCAAAGGCAGCGGCCTCGGCCTTGCACAGGTGCATGGCTTTGCCGGTCAATCCGGGGGCTGGGTCGAACTGGACAGTATGGTCGGGCGGGGCACGACGGTTTCCTTGTTCCTGCCGCGCGCGAAGGGGCGCGATTCCGATCCCCCGCCGCAAGCCGAAGGGGCCGCGCCCGGTGGCAATAACCAGACCGTGCTGGTGGTCGAACCCGACGCAGACCTTCGAACGACGACCTGCGAAACCCTGACCCGGTCCGGCTATCGTACCCTCGCGGCGGCCAACGCCTCGGGTGCTCTCGCGCATCTGGTGTCGGAGGAACGGATTCGTGTCCTGCTGACCGAAGCAGACCTTCCGGGCGGTGTCAGCGGCATCGCGCTGGCGCGGAGCGCGCGTCAGGTTCGGCCCAATCTCCGCGTCCTGGTAACCTCGGGCAAGCAGAACGACGCCCCCGCCGAGGCGCGTCAGGCATCACTGGGCGGCGACAAGCATTTCGAGTTCCTGATGAAACCCTATCGGGTATCGGATCTCGTGCGCGTGGTTGGAGCGGTCCTGACGCGCGACGCGATTTCGGTCGAGACCGAAGAGCTTCTGGCAGAGGCAAGAGCCAATGCTTCGCTTGTCGCGCCATCCGAGGCGGCCGCTTCTGGTTACGCATCGTCCGGCGCGGACCTCTTGCGGCCGGCAGGTGTGCGACACAACGCCATCCGGCTTGGAGTCATGCCGTTCAGGACCATCGGATCGACCCGTGCGAACGCGTTCTCTTTGGGGTTGGCCGAGGAAATCACCACGGCATTTTCCCGTTTTCGCTCGATCACCTGCGTCGCAACCGCGTCGGTCGCCGCCCTGGCCAACGAGCCGCCTGGACAAACCGAGCGCTGGCGGCAACTCGACCTGGACGTCCTGATGCAGGGCAGTTTTCGCCAGAAGGGCAACGAGATCCGGATCGTGTTGCGGCTTTTGAACATGCGGGGTTCCGGCGAGATAACCTGGGGGCGGCGTTTCGACGGCCTCATGCCGGACCTGCCGAACCTGCAGGACCGGATCGCGTCCGAGACAGCCTCACAGGTCGCGTCGGAGTTGCTGGTCTGGGAAGGACAACGGGCTGCGGCGCGCCCTCAGGTCAACCCCACGGCGTACGATCTGATGCTACGCGCCATTCCGGCGATCTACTGCCTGGATGAAGCGAGCTTTCTGGAAGCTCGCCTTTTACTGGAACAGTCGCTGGCGCTGGATCCTTCCTGCGCCGCGTGTCACTCCTGGCTCGCGCATTGGTATCTCCTTTCGATCGGCCAGTGGGCAGAGACGGATAGGGCGCAGGCGACCCAGCGTGCCGACCAGCTCTCGCAACGGGCCGTCATCCTGGATCCCGGTGACGCCCGGGGCTTTACCGTGGCCGGCCACGTCCGAGGGTATTTGCACAAGGATGCCGAGGCCGCGGTTTGCCTGCATGAACGCGCGATCGCGCTGAACCCGAACCTTGCCATGGCATGGTGCTATTCCGGCCTAGCCCACTCCTATCTGGGCGAGCACGCCGAGGCGATTCGCCATATTCAGCACGCCCAGCAATTGTCGCCGCATGACCCGCATGGTTTCTTTTTCGATATGGCCCTCGCGATACCGCTCGTGGCCACCGGCCAGTACGAAGCCGCGGCGCGGATGGGCAGACGAGCCCTAGGCCTCCATCCAGGACTTTCTTCGACCTACAGGATATTGCTGTCCGCCCTTGGGCACCTTGGTGCCAGCCAGGAGGCGGCCGATGTTCGCAAGGGGCTGCTGGCGCTGGAACCCCACTTCTCTGTCCGGAAAGCCGTGGCGCGTTCAGCGCTGTTGCGGCCGGAGGATCTGAACAGTTACGCCGAGGGGCTGCGCCTCGCGGGGGTTCCCGAATGATCCAATCCCAAGCGACGGAATGATTAGCCCACGGTCAGTCCCCCTCCGTCCTGGCCCGGACTGTCGCCGAGCTATGACGAGGATTGCGGCGTCAACGCAAGATCCAGACGATGTCGAGGAAGTGCCAGAAGAGGCTCAGGCAGGTGGGTTGGATCATGGCGCACGAAGTCAGACTTTGCTTGCCGGCTAGCGCTTTTTTGCACTGCAAAATGCGGCTGAATGCCGAGATTGTATAGGCGCATGCAGTGACGGAATTTGCCGTTTGGCAGGAAGCGTGCCGGGGTGCTGTCGGACTGTCCGTGACGGGACGGCCCGATGCCCAGTGCGCCTGCTGGCAGGCCTTGTTGCGCGGGCAGCCGTTTGCCTCGTCAGTCCTCGGCAACCCAGTGCGTATCCCGGTCAGGCCTGGTTGGCTGTCGGTATCAGGCTGGTGCGCCTGAAGGCGATCGGACGCGGAACACCATCAGCGGTATCAGGAAGAATACCAGTGCCGTCGCCGCCGCGGATACCAGGATCAGCGGCGTAAGCTGCTTCTGGAAGACCCGTTCATAGAGCAGCGATCCCAGTGCGTCCGACAGCGGATTTGTCACGTTGATGATCGACATCATGCCGGCGAAGGCGAAACCCTCGGCACCCTCGGGGCAGGCGTCGGCGGCCAGCGACAGCGTGGCGATGGTGGCGATCATGGCGGCAATGCCGCTCAGCAGGTAGATCGCCACGGCGGCGGCGGGACCGATCATCAGCAGGTAGGAAAGAGTGGTGACGACACCGCCCAGGATGCTCAGACGGAGCAGGGCAGGGCCGCTGAGGCGATGCAACCACCACTTGTGCAGCAACCCGCCCAGGATCCAGCCGCCGGCGCCGATCGAAGATAAAACGCCGATGAAGCCCTGCGAGAAATGCAGACGATCGCTCATTTGGAAATACAGCGGCGTGCCGAAGCCCGGACTGAAATAGTAAAGGAACAGGAAACCAGCGACGAGCCACAGGTTGCGGGTCCGAAACACCGTCAATAGGGCGCGCAGGCGCTGGCGCAGGGCCGGCAGGTCGATACGCGCGCGCTTCTCCTGGATCAGCCAGACGCTGGCGATGATGGACAGCGGCGCCACCGCAGCGACCCATGCCGACGCCCGCAGCGCGCCGATCGGCGAAAGGATCTCGATCAGGTAGCCGGCCAGCAGGACCGCGGCCATCTGCGCGATGTTGAACCACAGCCATTGCTGGTTGACGAAACGGGCGCTGGCCTGGTGCTTCTGCCCGGTCTCCACCAACAATGCACCGCACAGCGTGGAAGAGATCGCCATGGCGACGGCGGTGACTGTCAGCGCCGGGATCAACGTCGTCATGTCACTGAACAGCGCCACCCAGGCGAAAGCCAGCACCGCGGCGGCATTGGCCGCGATGAGGTACGTCCGCCGGCGATAGCCGAACAACGGAACGAAGTCCGAGATCGCGCCCCAGAGCGGCTTGATGATCCACGGCAGGTCCAGGACGGCGAGCGAGACGCTGATCTTCAGCGGATCCCAGCCCTGGGTCTGCTTGAGGAAATAGGTCAGCGGCTGGCCAAGTATGCCGGCTCGTGCCTGGCCGATCCCCTCCACCGCATAGACGATGGCGAAGAACCACATGACGCGGCTGACGGCTGGGTTGTCGGATCGCATGAGCCATTGTGCGGCTTGCGACGGTTGCCCTCAAGCCGGAGCATGGGCAACGATGCCGCAAACCAGACAGGGGCAGGGCGTATGGCTTGGCGTATCGGCATCGATATCGGCGGCACGTTCACCGATGTGGCGATGGTGGAAGAAGCCAGCGGCCGCATCGGAATCGCCAAGGTGCTGACGACCCCGCGCGATTTCGGCCAGGGGGTGATCGAGGGCATCCGGCGCGGGCTGGCGGAGAACGCCGTCGATCCGGCCGATGTCGCGCTGCTGTCGCATGCCACGACCGTCGTGACCAATGCGCTGCTGGAGCACAAGGGGGCAAAGTGCGGCTTCATCGCCACGCGCGGGTTTCGGGACCTGCTGGAACTGCGGCGGTCGTCCCGGCCCGACCTGTATGACCTGTTTCAGGATGGGCCGGCGATACTGGTGCCGCGGCGGTACCGGTGGGAGATCACCGAACGGGTCGATGCGCAGGGGGACATCGTCACGCCGCTGGCGGAAGACGAAATCCCGGCGCTGATCGAGACGATCCGGGCCGCCGGGTTGCAGACGGTGGCGGTGTCGTTCCTGTTTTCCTTCCTGAATGACAGCCACGAAAAGGCGGTGGGGGCGGCGCTGCGGGCGGCACTTCCGGATGTCGGCGTGTTCCTGTCGTGCGAGGTGCTGCCGGAAATCCGCGAGTTCGAGCGGGCCAGCACCACGGCGGTCTGCGCCTATGTCGGGCCGCTGCTGGCGGGATATCTGGATCGGCTGTCGCAGGCGACGTCGGCGCTGGGGCTGCCGGCCTTACATGTGATGGGATCGTCCGGCGGCGTGTTCGACATCGCCGAAGCCCTGCGAATGCCTGCGATGGCGGTCGAGTCAGGGCCGGCGGCGGGGGTCATCGCGGCGGCCCTGGCGGGGCGGCAGTTGGGGAGGCCGAACCTGATCTCGTTCGACATGGGCGGGACCACCGCCAAGGCGAGTGTGATCGTCGGTCATGAGGTCGCAGTGACGGCCGAATACGAAGTCGGCGGTGCGGCCAACACCAAGCGCTGGATGCACGGGACGGGTCATCCGATCCGGGTGCCGGTGATCGACCTGGCCGAGGTCAGTGCCGGTGGCGGCTCGATCGCCTGGGTCGATCCGGGTGGGGCGCTGAAGGTGGGGCCGCACAGTGCCGGCGCCGATCCGGGCCCGGCGGCGTATGGCGGCGGCGGTGTTCGGCCGACCGTGACGGATGCAGACGTGGTGCTTGGTTGGCTGGACCGGGAGGCCTTGTTGGGTGGCGGCCTGCCGGTCGACTTGGCGGCGGCGGAGCGGGCGATCGAGGCGGACGTGGCGGGACGGTTCGGGTTGTCCGTACGGGACGCGGCGGCGCGGATCATCGAGGTGGTCAACAGCAACATGGCACAGGCCCTGCGCATCGTCTCGGTGGAGCGGGGGCACGATCCGCGGGAGTTCAGCCTGATCGCGTTCGGCGGCGCAGGGCCGGTGCACGCTGTGGCGCTGGCCGAGGAATTGGCGATACCGGAGGTGATCATTCCGCCAGCGCCGGGAGCCTTTTCGGCGTTGGGATTGGTGGCGACCGACTTGAAGCGGGACTACGCGCGGACGCTCTACGCCGATCTGGGGCAGGTCGATCCGGGTCGGGTCGCCGAGGCGTTCGCGGCGATGGAAGCGGCGGGGGCGGCGATGCTGGAGGCCGCCCGTGTTCCGCCTGAGCGGCAGGCGCTGCCGCGGTTCGCGGATGTCCGCTATCGGCGGCAGGCTTACGAACTGACACTGCCGGTCGAGGATGGGCCGGTAACGCGGGAAACGCTGGACCGGTTGGCGGCCTCGTTTCACGACAAGCACGAACAGACCTACGGGCACGCCAATCGCGAGGAGACGGTGCAACTTGTGAACCTGCGGCTGACGGCGGTGGGCAAGCTGCCGGATTTGAAACTCGCGCAACCGTGCGATCCATCCAGCGTGCGGGTGCGGCGACGGGATGTGTGGTTCGCCACGACCGGCTTCGCGCCGGCGGATGTCCATTGGCACAATGGCCTGGAGGCCGGAACGGCGATCGCGGGTCCAGCGATTATCGAGGCGTTGGACTCCACCACGGTGGTGCCACCTGGCTGGACGGCCCGGATCGACGACCTTGGCTATAGGCGTCTGACCCGGGACTGACACGCGGCCGTACTGAAGGCTTACGGTTTGTTTACGCTTTCCTGCGAAAACAAGAGCGCCGGCAGGGAATTCCCCCT
>JARLIN010000196.1 GCA_031291715.1 Rhodopila sp.
CCGATCCCATCAGCGCATCGACCGCGTCGTCGATGTCGGCATCGGGCATTACCACCAGGTGGTTCTTCGCCCCACCCAGGGCCTGCACGCGCTTGCCGTGCGATGTGCCACCGCGATAAATCGTTTCGGCAATGGCGGTCGAGCCGACGAAGCTGATCGCGGCAATGCCCGGATGGGCGATGATCGTTTCGACCGCCTCTCGGCCGCCCTGGATCACGTTGAACACGCCGTCGGGCAGCCCGGCTTCCTTCAGCAGCTCTGCCAGGCGCAGCGCGACCGACGGATCCTTCTCGGATGGTTTCAGAATGAAACAATTGCCGGTCGCGAGCGCCACCGGGATCATCCACAGCGGCACCATGATCGGGAAGTTGAACGGGGTAATGCCGGCGACGACACCCAGGGGCTGGCGGATCGACCAGGCGTCGATGCCGGTGCCGACCTGATCGGTGTATTCGCCCTTTAGCAGATGCGGGATGCCGCAGGCGAATTCGACGACCTCCAGCCCGCGCTGCACTTCACCATCGGCGTCGGACAGGACCTTGCCGTGCTCGCTGGTGACGATCGCGGACATTTCCTTGCGGTCGCGCTCAAGCAGTTCTTTCAGCTTGAACATGACGCGGGCGCGGCGCAGCGGCGGGGTGTTGGCCCAGGCCGGCCAGGCGGCACTCGCGGCGGCGACAGCTTTTTCGACCTCTGAAGCATCGGCCATCGCGACCTTGCCGGTAACCTCGCCGGAGGCGGGATTGAATACATCCCCGAACTTGCCACTGGTCCCGGCGACGTGCTTGCCGCCGATGAAGTGCCCGATTTCGCGCATCGCCGTTCCTCCGTGAACTTGGACGGGTGTTAGCGCGGATTTCGCCGGCGTGCCAAGCGGTGGGTCTACGGATCGATCACCTGACGGAAGCGGGCGTCGCTCATGCCAATACCCGCAGGTCTGGCGCGACATGGTCCAGAAACGCCTGTTTGCACCAACTGTAAGGCATCAGGTCCGGGTCCAATCCACGGTCCCAGCATGCCGCCTCGGCGAAATTCCACGCCGCGCCCTGCGTCTCCTCGGGAAAATCAACCAGCAGATCGACATCACTGCCGTACTTCATCTGCCCCCGCGCGGCCGAGCCGAACAGCATAAATCGCCCGCCATTCGCCCGCGCATAGTTCGCCAGGACCGGAACAAGCGCCGCCACGGCCTCCCGGCGCCGTGCTGCCTCGGCTGCCTTCCGCTCGGTCAGGGTGACGATCCGCTGCATGCCTCCACTATCCCGTTTTCATGCGTCCAAAACAAGAAAACCGCGTATTGCTTGCCTCTTGGCTCTGGTGCCGCTAACCGTGCGGCCCCGAACGGTGTCACATTGGGCGCGCACCGGTGTGCCGCGTCGCAAACAGGAGAGTATCATGGCTTACAGGGTCGCGGTTGTCGGCGCCACAGGGGCAGTCGGACGCGAGATCATCAAAACCCTGGCGGAGCGGAACTTCCCTGTGTCGGAAGTGATCGCCCTCGCGTCCGGTCGCTCGGCCGGCGCTGAAGTCTCCTTTGGCGAAAAGAAAATTCTCACGGTCCGCAACCTGGACACGTTCGATTTCACCGGCTGCGATTTCGGTCTGTTCAGCCCCGGTGCGTCGGTGTCGGCCATCCATGCGCCGCGCGCGGCGGAACAGGGATGCGTGGTGATCGACAACACCAGCCAGTTCCGCATGGACCCGGACGTCCCGCTGGTCGTGCCGGAGGTCAACCCGCAGGATCTGCGCCAGTTCGCCAAGCGCAACATCATCGCCAACCCGAACTGCTCGACCATCCAGATGGTGGTCGCGCTGAAGCCGCTGCACGACGAGTTCAAGATCAAGCGCGTCGTGGTCTCGACCTATCAATCCGTGTCGGGCGCAGGCAAGGAAGGCATGGACGAGTTGTTCAACCACACGAAGTCCTCCTTCGTGCATGAGCAAAGCCCACCGCAGCAGTTCACCAAGGAAATCGCCTTCAACTGCATCCCGCATATCGACAAATTCATGGATGACGGCTCCACCAAGGAAGAGTGGAAGATGGTCGTCGAGACCAAGAAGATCCTCGACCCCGCCATCGCCGTGCATGCCACTTGCGTCCGTGTGCCGGTCTTCATCGGCCATGGCGAGGCGGTGAACGTCGAGTTTGAGAAGCCGGTCACCGCCGGCGAGGCCCGGGCCCTGCTGCGCGATGCCCCCGGCGTCGAGGTGGTCGATGTCCGTGAAGACGGCGGCTATGTCACGCAGCTCGAATGCGCCGGGGAAGACGCGGTGTTCGTCAGCCGCATTCGCAAGGACCCGACGGTCGAGCGCGGATTGTCATTCTGGTGCGTCTCCGACAACCTGCGCAAGGGCGCAGCATTGAACGCGGTGCAGATCGCCGAAACCATGATCGCGATGAACCTGATGACGCGGAAGGCGGCTTAGACCGCCTTCAACGTCCCCAGATGGGCCTGAGTACCCATCAGACCACGCAAGTTTCGCCGGGAACCGGGAACGGTCCCGGCGAGTCATGTGTGGCCATCTTGCTTTCGACCTTCAATGGCGAGCGATATCTGCACGAGCAGCTCGCCAGCTTCACCGCGCAGACGCACGCGAACTGGCGGCTCTACTGGCGTGATGACGGGTCCTCGGATCGAACCCCGGCGCTGATGGCGGACTACGCCGGTGGGCAAGGGGCCGGACGGTTCGTCGCATGTCCCGAGGGCGGCCGTATGCGAGCAACCGGCAGTTTCCTGGCCTTGCTGCGTGTAGCTCTCCAAGGGCCGACCGCGTTTTTCGCTTTTTCGGACCAGGACGATGTCTGGCTGCCGGAGAAGCTCGCGCACGGCGTCGCCGCGCTCGGCCACCTGCCGCCGGAGCGTCCGGCGCTCTATTTTTGCGGGCGGGCCCTCGTCGATTCCACGCTCGCACCGGTCGGACAGGTCCTCGCTCCGCGGCGCCCGCCTGGTTTTCCCTCGGCGCTGACTCAAAATCTCGCCCCCGGCTGCTGCATGATGCTGAACCGGGCGGCAGCCGAGCTGATTGACGCAAGTACGGTGCCGGAAGGGGCGTTTCACGACTGGTGGGCTTATGTCGTCGTGTCCGCCAATGGCGGATCCGTGATCGCGGGTGACACGCCGGACATCCTGTATCGCCAGCATAGCAACAATCTCGTCGGCGAACCGCGCGGCTTCTGGCATCGGACCGCTGGCGCCGCCCGCCGTGGCCGGGGTCCTTTCATGACCCTGTTCTGGCGCCAGGTCGCGGCGCTCCAGGCCGGGCCGGTCCCGTTGCCCGACACCACGCGCGCCTTTCTTTCAGCCATCGAACAAGCGAACCATAGCGGCCTGTTCGCTCGCCTCAAGGCCCTGCGCCTGCCCGGATTCGTCCGGCAGACCTGGGCGGAGACGCTGCTGTTCCGCCTATGGTTCCTGTTGGGCTGACGGCTTCAATGTCTCCAGGTGAGCCTGGATAACCGCCACCGGACACGGCGCATCCAGCGGAATGACCGTCGGCCAGTCCTCCACCCCCGGCATCCGCCAGGGGTTCCGCAGGATCAGCTCCGTTTTCAGGAATGGGCCACCGAACCGCGTCGCGAGGAGATGCCACATGTGATGCATCGGGCTCAGCGGCCATCGGTAAAGCAGCGCCGTCGCCTCCTCGTCCGAGAGCCGCTCCAGGCCACCCAGCCGCCCATGCGCTTCCGAAAGGCGCTTTCGTTCCGCGCCTTCGGCAACGGCGGCCCGCACCAGGCGGGCATACCCGAACACCGCGGCGACCCGATGACCACGCCGCCGCATCCAGCGCGCCAGGCGGAGCTCACCCCTCTGGATCAGCACCCATTTCGACCCGCTGATGTGCAGCCGTTGAACGAAGTGCATGAGATCCCCGACCGCGGCCTTGCCGCGTGCGAGCAGCATATAGCTCTGCAGATGGGGGCCGCCTTCAAGGTTCTCCGTGAGGCCAAAGAATCCATCGCCGCCCGCACGCATGGTTTCGATGACCGGTGCGAGCGGATGGATTGGACCCAGAACGCTGTCATTCACCAGCATCAGTTCATCGGGGATGGGCCACCGCCGCTTCACCTCCGGCAGCAGGTCATGCCAGGCGCCAAAATCCAGGCCAAAATTCTGCCTTTGCACGACCAGGGCGCAAAGGCGGCGGACGGCTTGCCAGTCGCTTTCGGGAATCCGCGCCGCCATCGATATGAACACGATGGCGAATCCCGACTGGCCGAGCAGCGCAAGCTGCCGGCGAACCATGTCCGAAATCCGCCCGGTGGGGGAATAATGGACGTAAAGCGCGATCCGGGTCGCATCGGCGTGGGACTGGATGCCAGACTCCAACCGAAGGGGCGCGGCGGGCGGCCTCAGAGCGCGGATCACGTCGCCCGGCAGAGCGGCCATGAATTCCGTGGCGGTTTTCGTGGTTCTGCGGGCGACCCGTGCCCAGTGGCGAAAGGTCGTGCGCAGGATGCCTTCGCTCAGGTCGGTCAGGCGCAACGGCTCGGTCACGGGTGGTCAGTAGCCTCGTCGGGTGCAAAAAATGGTGTGGACAGCCCTGTCATGGACCATCCGCGCCGTCCCGGAAAGCCGCCGCGCCGTGCGTTAGGGCAGTTTCGCCGTGCCAACAGAGGCGCGGCCGGGCGCATCGTCGCCTCGGCGTCATGGCTGGGCGTTGGCGCGCGCCCTGAAACCGCGCTAGCGGCGGAAATCCGCGCCTTTGCGCTCGACCGTACGCACCAGCCCCTTCCACTCGTTCAGGCCATAACCCTCGGTCGGACGCATCTTCTTCATCCGTTCGGCGGCCTTGCGCTGGACATACTCGTCGATAATGACCGGGGGCTCGTCCAATTGACGGGCGATCAGTTCCAGCTCGCACGCGCGTTCGAGCATATACAACCGCATCATCGCGCCATGGATCGTTTCGCCCAGGGTCAGCAGCCCGTGGTTCAGCAGCACGACGCAGCTTCCGGTGGCGCAGCTCTTACCGAGGGCCTCGCATTCCTCCACGGTCGCCGGCACGCCGTACTCGTGATAGACGACATCGTCGATGACGTGCAGCGCGTCCTGGCTGATCGGACGCAGGCCCCTTCGCAGCAGCGACACGCCGGCGCCGGCGCGGGTGTGGGTATGCAACACGCAGTTGGCGTCGGGCCGGGCCTTGTAGACCCCGCTGTGGATGATGAAGCCGGCATTGTTGAACTTGCCGCCGGGGGACAGGACGTTCCCCTCCATGTCCATCTTCACGAGGGACGAGGCCGTGATCTCGTCGAACGTCTCCCCGTAGTTGTTGATCAGGAAGTGGTTCGGCTCACCGGGGACCCGCGCCGACATGTGGGTGTTGATCAGGTCGGTCCAGCCGAGATCGTTGATGACATGATAAAGGGCGGCGAGTTCACAGCGTGTATGCCATTCGGCATCCGAAATACCTTGCGGAAGTTGCAGCGCGGCGGACATCTGATCTTCTCCCTGTTTCGTATATCTTCCCGAAGCATGCTGACCTCGCTGGCCGGATCGTGCAAGGTTTTGGGGTTCCTGGTCTGATTTTTGACTGGATTTCGCCTACATCAGCCGAAACGGAGGCTCCACCAATGAATGTGCCCTGGCGGGATCGGCGTGGCAGGTTCCTGCCGTTCAAGGCTGCTGTTCTGACGTCGCTGTTCATCCCTGGCGGGCTGTACGCGACGTGGTTGGCGACCGGGGCGTTGGGCGGGCGGCCGATCATGGAGACGATACACGGCACCGGATTGTGGGCGATCCGCCTGCTGCTGATCGCGCTGGCGATCACGCCGTTCGCCCGCGCGCTGGACTGGCCCTCCCTTCTGCTGGTCCGGCGCAATGTCGGGGTAGCCGCCGCCTGCTACGCGGTCGCGCACCTTTCCCTGTACGTGGTCGATGAGAATTTCAGGCTGCTGACGGTGATTTCCGAGATCGCCCTGCGGTTCTACCTGACCATCGGCTTCGTCACCCTGCTTGTCGTGCTCGCCCTGGCGATCACCTCCACGGATGCCTGGGTCAAGAAACTCGGCCGGAACTGGAAACGGCTGCACCGCCTCGCCTATCCGTTCAGCGCGGTGGCGCTGCTGCATTTCTATATCCAATCGAAGCTGAATGTGTCGGAGCCGGTTTTCGTCTCCGGCCTGTTCGTCTGGCTGATGGCCTGGCGCGCCGTGCCCGAGGCCTGGCGGAGGAAGCAGGGCATTGGCTTCATGGCCGTGCTGTATAGCGGCCTGGCGGTGGTCTCCGGCCTGGCCACGGCCGGACTGGAGTTCGCCTGGTACGGGCTGGCGACCAAGGTCAATTCCTGGCGCGTGCTGTACGCGAACGAAACCATCGCGCGCGGATTGCGCCCCGCGCACTGGGTGTTCGTGGTCACCGCTTCGCTCCTTCTGGTCTTCGTCGCGCGCCGCCTGATGCGCACGGCTCAGCCTGTCCGCCGGGTGCCGGCCTGATCCCTTGACCCTGCCTGACGAGCGGGCTACCGGCTGGTACCCGACAGACGAGGATCGATCAGGTGAACGCCTTCAGCTTCCCGCCACCACCCCCCTCCCCCGAGGCGGAAGCCCTGCGCCAGGAAGTCCGCGACTTCCTCCAGACCGCGCTGGCCGGCCGCAAACCGGTGGAGAGAGCGGAATCCTGGACCGGGATGGATGCGGATTTCAGCCGGAAGATGGGCCAGCGCGGTTGGATCGGCATGACCTGGCCGAAGGAACATGGCGGGCATGAACGGTCCTCACTGGAACGTTACGTCGTGCTGGAGGAAATGCTGGCGGCCGGCGCACCCGTGGCGCTGCATTGGATCGCCGACCGCCAATCCGGCCCGCTAATTCTTCGCGTCGGCACCGATGAGCAGAAGAAGATCCTGCCCCGGATCGCCGCCGGCGAGGTGTTCTTCTGCATCGGCATGAGCGAGCCCGATGTCGGGTCCGACCTCGCGTCGGTTCGCACGCGCGCTGCGAAGGTCCAGGGCGGCTACCTGGTCAACGGCACGAAGGTCTGGACCAGCTTCGCCCACAAGTCGCACTACATGATCCTGTTCTGCCGCACCGGTCAGACGGACCAGAAGGCCGGGGACCGGCACGGCGGCGTCAGCCAGTTCCTGGTCGATCTGCATAACACGCCGGGCATCACCATCCGCCCGATCATCGCGCTGACCGGCGAGCACCACTTCAACGAAGTCGTCTTCGAGGACACTTTCCTCGCCGATACCGCCCTGCTGGGTCGCGAGGGCGACGGCTGGAACCAGGTCACCCGAGAACTGGCGTTCGAGCGCAGCGGGCCGGAGCGGTTCCTGTCGTCGTTCTGGTTGTTCACCGAATTGGTCCGCGCATTGGGACCCGATCCCTCCGACGCTGGGGCCGTCGCCATTGGCCGGCTGACCGCGCACATCATGACACTGCGGCGGTTGTCGCGCTCGGTCGCCGGCATGCTGCAAAAGGGCGAGAACCCCGCGCTGCAAGCCGCGCTGGTCAAGGACCTCGGTGCGCTGGTGGAGCAGGAAATTCCCGAGATCGCCCGCCAGTTGGTGGACGAGGAACCCGACGCACACTCCACCCAGGCTTTCGCCGCCGTGCTGGCGCACACGATGATGCACGCGCCATCGTTCTCGCTGCGCGGCGGCACGCGGGAAATCCTCCGCGGCATCATTGCCCGCGGGCTTGGTCTTCGCTAATCGCTTCAAGGACAGGAATAATGACCGACAAGGTACTGTACCAGCAGGATGGCGCGATCGTCACGATCACGCTGAACGATCCGGCGATGCGCAACCCGATCTCCGAACGCGAAACGGTCGATGGCATCGTCGCTGCGATCGAACGGCTGAACGAGGACGGGACAGCGCGCGTCGCCATCCTGACCGGCGCCGGCAGCGCCTTCAGCTCCGGCGGCGATCTGCGCAAGATGAAGCAGGAGTTCGAGGCGCGCGCGAACAAGCCGGCACTGACCCCGCGGTACTACAAGTTCGGCATCCAGCGTATCCCGCTCGCGTTCGAAAAACTGGACGTGCCGATCATTGCCGCGGTGAACGGACCGGCGATCGGCGCCGGGCTGGATCTGGCTTGTATGTGCGACATGCGGATCGCCGCCGAAAGCGCCCGTTTCGCGGAGAGCTTCGTGAAAGTCGGCATCGTGCCGGGTGACGGCGGGGCGTGGCTGCTGCCGCGAGTCGTCGGCTACTCGAAAGCCTGCGAGATGGCGTTCACCGGCGATATGCTGAACGCGCAGGAGGCTCTCTCCTGCGGGCTGGTCTCACGCGTCGTGCCGGACGCGGAGCTGCTGGAGGCGGCGAAGGCGTTGGCGGCACGGATCGCGGCGAACCCGCCCCACGCGGTACGGATGGCGAAGCGACTGCTGATCGAAGGACGGCACAGCCGGCTGGATACACTGCTGGAGCTGTCGGCCAGCTTGCAGGCCCTGACCCACGCGACGGCAGATCATCGGGAAGCGGTCGATGCGTTCCTGGAGAAGCGCAAGCCGGATTTTAAGGGGGACTGATACCAAGCGGCGGAAAGATTAACCCATCCGCCATTGCCCATCCGTCATGGCCCATCCGTCATGGCCCATCCGTCATGGCCCATCCGTCATGGCCCATCCGTCATGGCC
>JARLIN010000197.1 GCA_031291715.1 Rhodopila sp.
GCCCAGAGGTCGAAGACGTAGCGCCGCGGCTCAGGCTCCGGGTCGGACGGCGCCGGCGGGTGGCGGTTGCGGCGGAGCACGGCCCGGATGCGCGCGATCAGCTCGCGGCTGCCGAACGGCTTGGGCACATAGTCGTCGGCGCCCATCTCCAGGCCGATCACGCGGTCCACCTCCCCACCCGTGGCGGTAAGCATGATGATCGGGACGTCGCTCTCCCCCCGGACACGCCGGCACAGCGAGAGCCCGTCTTCGCCGGGCAGCATGAGGTCAAGCACGATGAGGTCGATGTGCGAGTCGGCGAGGGCTCGCTGCATGGCCTTGCCGTCGCCGACCGCGGTGATGCGGAAGCCTTCGCGGGTCAGGGCGTGTCCGACAAGTTCGCGGATTTCGCGATTATCGTCCACGACCAGGATGTGCGGTGTCGTGTCCACGGCCGGATCATAGGCGATCGGTTCCCAGCCGGGAGAGTAAATGTGTGACAGGGTGTGTCGAGCCCCGGGTATGGCACATCCTGCAACAATTTCAGGCGCCAGAGACAAAGCCTGGTGACAGATACGGCCCAGATATCGTGCGGCGGTGGCGATGGAGCCGCTGCGGAATAGGGAACAGCACGATGACGAAGATCAGCAAGGGACTGGCGGCCGCTGTCGCCGCGGCGGTGATCGGCGGCGGGAGCCTGGTCGCGGTCGCTCAGGCGGCCGGGCCGGGTTATGGACCGGGCTATGGGCCGATGGGCTTCATGCAGGGCCAGGGCGGGCCGGCCATGATGGGCGGATGGGGCGGCCCCGGCTTCATGCGCGGACCAGGGGGTTCCGCCTTTTTCGATCCCTCCGCGCGGCTGGACACGCTGAAGACCGAACTCGGCATCCGGCCCGATCAAACAACGGCCTGGGACGCATACGCCAAGGCGGTCAAGGACAGCGCGGCCCAGATGCAGGAGACGCGCAACGGTATCGATTTCAATGCGCTCCGCGCCATGTCCTGGCAAGAACACCAGGCATACATGGGAAAGTTGTGGGACAAGCGGGCGGAGGCGTTCAAGACAGTGCAGGCGGCGGCGACCAAGTTGATGGCGTCGCTAGACGACACGCAGAAGGCACACGCGCTACTTCCTGGCCTGTTGGCCGGTCCTGGCATGATGGGTCCTGGCATTGGGTCGTGGGGGCAGCGCGGCCCACGTTGACGCCCGCTTAGCCACTGATTGCGGACTCCGCTTTCCTCGCCCTGACACACAGGGCGAGGGCACGACGCCTTGAAAATGCACCGCGCCGTCCGGCGCGCTCAGAGGCGCTTGACCTGACGACGGTCGTAACACCACCGGTACGCAGTGCCCGGTTACAGAGACGGAGAAGATCCATGAAGATCCTTTTGGCTGCATCCATCGCCGTTTTTGCCCTCGCAGCTTGGGCTCCCGCTCAATTGCCGAATGGCGAGCCACCTGCCTTGCTTGCGACTGGCGGAGTCTACGTTGGCACAGGCCAGCAGGTCGCTGACGGCGGCGACTACGTCGGCATAAGCCAGCAGGTCGCTGACGGCGGCGACTACGTCGGCATAAGCCAGCAGGTCGCTGACGGCGGCGACTACGTTGGCAACAGCGCCAGCGCATGAAGACAGTGCAATGCTTGGGTGCGAGCTGGCGGTCTGGCCGCCAGCCCCCGCCACCCTGCTGAGAGCGCCGTCGGTATCGCCGACGCCTGACCTTCTCCTGGCAGGAGGACGACATGACCTTCCATCAACCGATCAGGCCCGACACATTCGCGCTGGCATCTGCGCCTCTCATTCTGGAACCGCCCTCGCCACTATCTCCGGAAGGGGTGAATCGCGTCGGCTCCCCGATATACAGCGGATCTGGAGCCATGTCAGGGGAAGAGCCGATGGCCACTCCTTATGACCGCAGCATGAAGCCTTGCCATCCCCTGTTTCTGTGGTGGACCCGCAGTGTCTTTGCGCGGATTGGGTTCGGGTTTGTCGTCGTTGTCACCCTTTCCTTTCTGACCTAGCGTTTCGGACACGCATTCGCTGCGCTGCCCTATCTGCTGCGCCTGGGATGTGTCCTGATTCGCCTGCGCATGTATCGCGACCGTAGTGCGGAGAACCGCCTCCCTCCGCTGCAGCCAGACAATTGGCGCGTGCCGGCTGAACGTTCACCGCGATCCGTTCTGCGCAAAGATGCGCCATGCGACCTGGATGCGTCCGAAAGCCGGACAGCAGTGTTGTAAAGCCAGACAGAGCGGTGGGCTCCCCATGACATCAATCAAAGCCATTACAATTCGTTGCAGTCTGGCATGCGGTTTGCAACCGGAAAAGCTACAGACCCCCCGCGGGACAAACCGAGTCCGCATTGAGGACACCATGAGAGTTAGATACCCCCTGCTTGCCGCCATCGTCATCGCCGCCGCCACATCCGCCGCGGCACTGGCACAGCGTCCGACGGTTTATGACCCCACGCAACTTCCCGAAATGAAAGGCAAGGTGGCTCAGTACCTGTTGACCGCCCGCGGCAACGTGGAGGGCCTGATACTGATGGACGGCACTGAAGTGTATGTAGCCCAGCGCCTCTCGAACCAGCTTGTCTTCGCGGTAAGGCCAGGGGAGTCAGTTACCATCCACGGACTGGCGGCAAAGGCGGTGCGGCTCGTGCTCGCAGTCTCGGTAACCAATGACACCACCGGCACCACCGTCGCCGGCAACCCGCGCAGATCGCATGAAGAGCCGGATCAGATTGAGGCGGTCGGCCGAGTGAAGGAGCAGTTGCACTCGCCGCGCGGCTATGTGGATGGCGTTCTGTTGGAGGATGGCACGATCGTGCGCCTGTCGCCGTCCGAAGTGGAAAAGTTTGCCTCCCAGCTTACTCCCGGTCAGATGCTGTTCGCACAGGGTTACGGATCTGAAAGCGCGCTTGGCAAGATCATCGCAGCGCGGGCGTTGGGCGCCGACAAGGAGCATGCGCAGCCCGTCGCTTTGACCGGGATCCCAAAAACGGACTGGTTGATCCGATAGGTCAGGCGGGGCACGCCTGGCGAGATGCGGCGTCGCCGGACAACACCCCTCTCACTGGTCGTGCGATTCAGCCCGGCCCCTTCACCAACATGCCCTATCCTTAGCGGGCGGCGACAAGCCCGATGCCGCCGACCTGTGTGAACGCTGGCAGTAGATCCTGGAACAGGCCGGAATCCTCGGTCGAGGTAGTCGAACCCCTATCGGTGGACGGCTGCTGCCCCGCCAGGGGCAGCGGCCGTCCACGTGTAACGTCCGAACATGACACGATAACAGATCGAGTTCATGAGTACCACGAAGATCCGCCTCACCACAGCAGCTCGCTTGCGTGCCCGCTACCCTCAAGATGCCACCGGTGGCAGAGCGGTTCATCCGATTTCTTCGCTGCTGTATCCCGACTCCCCCACGCCAGTACTCAGGACTTGAGCTTACCGAAAAAGGGCCTCCTGATCTTCCGTCGCCATGAACGCGACCAAGATCCTTTGGGGCCAGGTGCTCCTCGTCAGTGCCGTCGTGCTCGCCTTCATCTGGGGAGCGACGGAATGGGTCGCTTGGCGCCTGGCATTTCAACCCCGACTTGGTCGCCCGTGGTTCGAGGTCCTCGGTTGGCCGGTCTATCAGCCGCCGGCCTTCTTCTGGTGGTGGCGCGTGACGGCGCCGATTGGCGCGGAGCGCTGGCCAGCTTTATCGACCGCACCGACCGCGTGTTGGCGCTGATCGAAGGCTTCATGCCCGAGGCCGAGTGGCTCGACGATTCCGAGACGCTCACCTACCTGCATTCGTGCATCTCGACCCGCCGCCAGCGCGTGCGCGTGCCCGAGACGCCGACGCATCTCGACGCCCTCCTGGTCGACGAGGAACTGACCGGCGGCCTCGAGCCGCGCCTCGGCCGCGCCCACCTGCGCACCCTCACCATCATGGGCTTCCCCTCCCAGACCTGGCCGGGCCTGCTCGACGACCTCACGCCCGTGGGTGGAACCTCGCCATCACCTTGACCGACTGCATCACCGACTGACCCGCCCCCCACGCCGCCAACCCCCACACCCCGGCCCC
>JARLIN010000198.1 GCA_031291715.1 Rhodopila sp.
CCCGTCGGATCGCGAATACACACTGCGGACTCATGTCGATAACTTGACGGCGCTGATCGACGCGCTGGACCTGCGCGATGTCACGTTTGTGATGCAGGATTGGGGCGGCCCGATCGGGATCGGGCATGCCGTGCGGCATCCGGAGCGCATCCACAGCCTCGTGCTGATGAACACCGTCGTCGGCTACGGCACGGCTGGAAGGCGCGATCTGCCGAACCCGGTGGAGACGCCCTGGTTCCGCTGGATTCGCGAAGGCCTGCCGACCGGACGGACCGAGGCGGTGCTGTCGCAGCTTGGCTCGACCATCCTGTCGGTGATGCAGATCGTGGGGCTGGAGCGGCTCGATCGGGTCGATCCGACATTCATCCGGGCGTATGGCGCGCCGTTCTCAACGCCCGCCGAATGCAAGGGGGCGATCGCGTTTCCGCTCGATCTGGCGCTGGGGCGGATACGGGATTTCGTTCGGGAAGGGGCGCCCGGTGTCGCCGCGCTGCGCGAGAAGCCGGCGCTGATGATCGAGGGGATGCTGGACCGGGCGATTCCGCCAGCCCTGGCACTGGCCGACTTCGCCGGGTTGTGGCCGAAGGCGCCGGTGATTCAAGTGCCGGGCGCGGGCCACTACATCCAGGAGGATGCGCCGGAGGTTGTGGTGCCGGCGTTGCAGACGTTCCTCGGGATGCTGGGGTAGATTACTTTTGCCGTTGGTCGAATGCCGGGCGCGTCATTCTTTTACCGACATGGTCGAACAACTGCGTTGGCTTACCGCGGCAACCGCAGTGGCAGCAGGAACAGCACCGCGACCGCTGCGCCGGCCCCGCAAATCAGAAACACATCCAGCGCCGACAGTGCCGCGACCAATGGTGCCGAGAGGGTTGGCGCGGTCGCCTGCGCCAGCAACACTGGCACCGCGAGCCAGCCCAGCATCCGCGCGTAGCCCTCTGGGCCGAACAGGGCCAACGGCAGGGTGCCGCGATTGATTGTCATGATGCCGTTGCTCATGCCGTACATCAGGGCGAAGGCGGTGGCCGCGAACGGGCCGCCCAACAGCAGGATCGCGGCACCGAGGGGAAACAGCAGCGCACCGATCCGGGCCTTGACCAGCAGGTTGATGCGCGGGCCGATAGCATACTCCAGAATCCGGCCGGCGACCTGGCCGGGACCGATCAGCGCGGCGACCCCGACCGCTTCGGCCGCCGTCAGGCCGATGCCCTGAAGCAAAGGCAGGACGTGGACCGCGATGGTCGAGGTGATGAACCAGCGCAGCGCGAAGAACGCGCCCAGCAGCACGACCGCCCGCCGTTGGGCCGGCGATTTCACCACGGCGCCGGCGGCGGCGTCCTGGCGCGGCCGCGGCGGGGCGGCCGGCACCAGCAGCCAAACCATCGGCAGGTTCACCAGCAGCATCAGCCCGGCATAGGCCAGCAGCAGGCCGCGCCAATCCAGCACGCCGATCAGCACGGCGCCCAGCGTCCAGAACACCGTGCTGGCGAAACCCGCCACCAAGGTGATTCCGGTGATGCTCGGGCCGGCCTCTTGTCCCAGCAGGCCGCCGACGGTCGCGAAGGCGGCGTCATACAGGCCCATCGACATGCCGAGGCCGATGACCGTCCAGCCGAGGTACCAGACCGCCAGATTGGGACTCAGCGCGAGCACCGCCTGCCCGATGGCCATCACAACGATGCTGGCGAGCAGCGCGCCGCGCCCGCCGTGATGGTCGATCCACTTTCCGACGCGGGGCGCACAGGCGCCGGTGACCAGCAGTGCCCATGAGAACGCACCAAGGATCTGGAACGGTGGGCGGCCGAGGGTCGCCGCCACTGGGCCCGCGATGATCGCCGGCAGATAGAAGGTCATCCCCCAGGACAGGGTCTGGTTGATGCCAAGGACGGCGCCGAGGCGGAAACGGGAAACGGACATCCGATGCAGCATCCGGCGGATCGCGGTGCGAAACAACCCACCGGATCGGCGGTTGTCCAGATCGGCCGGGCGAGGCTGACCCCATGTGTCATGGCCGTTACCCGCGTGACATGGTCAGGCAGGCGCTGCCACAAACGACTCGGCGATTTCGCCTCGGCGTCGTACAGTGTGTGAAAATCAAACGGGAGCGCGTCCAATGAGCAAACAGCCATTCGACTATACCGTCGCTGACTTCAACTACATCGAGCATGCGGACGGTCCGCAGCGGCTGCGCCTGTTCATGCCGGTGGGGAGCGGGCCGTTCCCGGTGGTCGTCGATCTGCATGGCGGTGCCTGGTGCAACCAGGACCTGAAGGATTGCGAGGGGCGCGACCTGGCTTTGGTGCGGGCCGGGTTCGCCGTCGCGGCGCTGAACTTCCGGCATGCCGGTTCGGGCTATCCGACCTCGCTGGTCGATATCAACTACGCCATCCGCTGGTTGAAGGCGCACGCCGGCAGGCTGGGCCTGCGCGCGGATGCGGTCGGGCTGTCCGGGCAGAGCAGCGGCGGACATCTGGCGATGCTGGCGGCGATGCGACCGGCGGATTCGCGGTACGCGGCGGTGGCGTCGCCGGATGGGGCGGCGGTGGATGCCTCGGTTCGGGCGGTGGTGATGCAGTGGCCGGTGATCAACCCGCTGTCACGCTACCGCAACGCGGTGCGGCTGCGGGATTCGGGCAACCCGCCGGCCTGGGTAGGCGATATCCCGAGCCGCCATGACCTTTACTGGAAGACCGAGGCGGCGATGGAGGAAGGCAACCCGATGCTGATCCTGGAGCGCGGGGAGAAGGTGGCGCTGCCCCCGGCGCTGTGGATCCAGGGCAGGCCGGACCCGACGCACGACTATCGCGATCCGGTGGGGACGTTCGATGACAACGAGCCGGAGCGGTTCGCGCACAACTATCGTCGCGCGGGCGGGGCGCTGGAATTGTTGTACATCGACAATGCCGCCCGGGCCGGTGCGGCGTCGAACGATCCAACGGTGGCGTTCTTCCAGCGGCATCTGAAGTGATGCCTGTCGGGCTGTCCGCCTGACAACATCAGCCACTTGCGTGCCGCGCTGGATCTGTTCCGCCGGATGGACAGGTGGAGGCATACAATGTCGCGCGCACTTATCGCCATCGGTCTGACGATCGCTGCCGTTGGTCTGGTCTGGCCGTGGCTGGAGAGAGCCGGGCTTGGCCGCTTGCCGGGCGATATCCTGATCGAACGGGAAAACTTCAGGTTCTATGCGCCCTTGGGGACGTGCCTGCTGCTCAGCGTGGTTCTGTCTCTGCTGTTTTGGCTGCTGAAGCGATAAGGCTGGTTCGCCGGTAACGCTTGAACTCCAGGAAGATCAGTGCGGCGGGGATCGCGGCGGCGATGCGGAATGTGGCCTGGAACGCGGTCATGAACCCGTCTGGGGCCGTGGTCCGCAGCGACTGGAAGACCAGCATCAGCACGGTGGCGCCACTGACGGTGCCGATGGTTCTGGTGGCCATGCCGAGCGCACCGGCAACGCCTCGGTTTTGGGCGGGAATGGCGGCGGTGACGATGTCGAAATAGGCGACCTGGAACAGCCCGAGGCCGACGCCCTGGGTGACCATGGACAGCACCAGAATTGGGATGTCGGGGATACTGCCGGACAGGGAGATGCCGAACAGCCCGGTGCCGCTGAGGGCGGTACCAATCAGCGCGATCAGGCGTGGTTTGTGGCCTTGGGCCAGTCGGCCCGCCATCGGGGCCGCGACGATAATGCCGAAGGGCGATGCCGCCAGCACGAGTCCGGCGGCCGGCAGCGACAGGCCGGGGATTCGGCTCAGGTAGAACGGCGCCAGCAGCATGATGGAGAATGCGGACAGGTTGATCAGCGCGTTGCTGACGTTGATCACGGCGAAGTCTGCGTCACGGAAATAGCTGAAATCGATGATCGGTTTTGGCGCGCGGCGTTCCTGGCGGTAGAACAGGACGAGGCCGGCGATGGCGACGGCGGCGAACACGGCGGTTTCCGGGCCGGGTGGGCGCAGGCGGTTCAGCGCGAGCAGCATGAAGCTCAGGGCCAAAGCCAGCAGCGCCCCGCCGGCGGCGTCGAAGGGTTCGCGTTCGCCCCGAGCCGGGCGGGGCAGGGTCCAGGCCAGCAGGAATGCCACCGCCGCGATGGGGGCGCGGAAGCTGAAGACCGCGCTCCAGCCGAAGCGCTCGATCAGCACGCCGAAGACTGATGGGCCGAGGGCGCTGCCGATGCCGAACATCATCATGTAGTGGGCGAGGATCTGGGTGCGCATGGCCTCGGGAAAGAGGCTGGTGGCCAGGGCGGGGCCGCAACTCAGGATCAGGCCGGCGCCGATACCCTGGGCGACGCGGGCCGCGAGCAGTGCGCCGTACGTCGGCGCGAGGGCGCAGGCGAGGAAGGCGATGGCGCTGATGCCGGTGCCGAACAGGAAGATCCGGCGGTAGCCGAGCATGTCGCCGATGCGGCCGAAGCTCAGCATCAGGCTCGTCTGCGTCAGGACATAGGCGATCACGATCCACTGGATCATCGGGATCGGCAGGCCGAAGCGCGCGACGATGGCAGGGAAGTCGATGTTCACCGCTGAATCGAGCGGCACGACCAGGGTGCCGAGGCCGACGATCAGCAGGGGGATGAGGGGGTGTTTCAGGATTGGATGCCTTGCATGGCGTGCCAGACGCGGTTCGCCGTGGCGGGGCCGTTCAGTGTGGTGACGCCGACCGCGTCGGCGATGGCGTTGGCGACGGCGGGAAACAGAGCGATGGCGCCGGCCTCGCCGCAGCCTTTGACGCCGACGGGGTTCGTGGTGCAGCGCGTACCGGCGAAACTCAGGTCGAAGCTGGGGAGGTCGCCGGCGCGGGGCAGGGCGTAGTCCATGAAGCTGCCGCTGATGAGCTGGCCGGAGTCCGGGTCATAGACGGCGTGCTCCAGCAGCGCCTGTCCGGCGCCCTGGGCGATGGCGCCGTGCGCCTGGCCGGCGGCAATCATGGGGTTTACGACGATGCCGTAGTCATCGACGGCGGTAAGGCGTTCCAGGCTGACGGCGCCGGTTTCGGGATCGACTTCCACTTCGGCGATGTGGGTACCGTTGGGGAAGGTCATCGCGTCCCGCGTCCACTGGTGATAGGTGTCGAGCGGGTCGTTACTGTCGCGTGCTTTGGCGGCGGTTTCGAGCAGGGTGATGGTGCGGTCCGTGCCGGCGACACGGTAGGTGCCGTCTTCGAAGACGATGTCGGCCTCGGCTGCCTCCAGCGCCTGGGCGGCGACGGTTTTGCCCTTGGCGATGATGATGTCGGATGCGCGCCAGATCGCGGTGCCGCCCATGTAGGTGGCGCGGGAGCTGCCGTGGCCGCCGCCCATCGGGATCAGGTCGGTGTCGCCTTGTTTCAAGTGGATAATGGCGTTGGGCAGGCCCAGCCGATCGGCGAGGATCTGCGGCATGGTGGTCTCGTGCCCCTGGCCGATGGTCTGGGTGCCGGTGATCAAAGAGACGGTGCCGTCCGGCTCGAAGCGGATATCGACGTTCTCGGTGGGGAGGCCGCCGGTGGCCTTGATATGGCAGGCTAGTCCGATGCCCCGGCATTTGCCGTTTGCTTCGCTGGTTTGGCGTCGCTTCGGAAAATTGGTCAGATCGGCGTTGGTTATGGCGGTATCGAAATGTGTGCGGAAATCCCCGCTGTCGACGACAAAGTCGAAGGCGTTGGTCATCGGGGTGGTCGTTACGAAATTGCGGCGACGCAGGTCGATACGGTCGAAACCGCATTGTTTTGCCGCCGCGTCGATCAGGCGCTCCATGATGTTCACCGCCTCGCCGAAGCCGGGGCCCCGGGTGACGCCGATCGGCGTGGTGTTGGTCAGGACGGCGCGGACGCGGAGGGCGACGGCGGGGAGGTTGTACACGGTGCCCTGCAGGTGGGGATATTGGTTGGTCTGGACGCCGCCGGAGCCGCCCGCCATGTATGCGCCCAGGTTGGCGATGCTGTCCACGTGCAGGGCTTTGAAGTTGCCATCGGCGTCCAGGGCCAGGGTGGCGGTCGCGAGGTGGTCGCGGGCCTGGTGGTCGGACAGGAAGGTCTCCGACCGGGTGGCGATCCATTTGACCGGGCGGCCGGTGCGGCGCGCGGCCCAAAGAACCAGGGCGTGTTCGGCGTAGGCGAAGTTCTTGGCGCCGAAGCCGCCGCCGACATCGGGGGCGATGATGCGGACCGCGCGCGGGTCCACGCCCAGGGCGCGGGCGGCAGTGTCCCGGTTGCCGTGGATGTTCTGGCTGGAGAGATGCAGCGTGTAGCGGCCGGTGTTCGGGTCGTAGGTGCCGACGCCGCCGCGGGGCTCCATCGGATTGGTGACGATGCGGTGGTTGTTCAGGGTGATCGTTACGACGTGCGGGGCGGCTTTGATCGTGTCGGCGACCTCGGTGGTTTGCCCCCAATGCCAGTCGAGGCAAAGGTTGTTGGGGATTTCGGCCGCGACCTGGGGAGCGTCGGGCCTAAAGGCGTCGTGAGCCCGGATGACGGCTGGCAGGGGCTGGTAGTCGATGGCGATCCGTTCGGCGGCGTCGAGGGCCTGATGGCGGGTCTCGGCGATGACCAGGGCGACAGGTTCGCCGGCGTAGCGGACTTTGCCTTGCGCTAGCAGGGGTTGGGGGAGGAAACGGAACGGCTCGTTGGTCTGGACATTCGCTTCGACGGTGGGGCGCAGGGGGCGCAGTCCGTCGCCGGCGGCGTCTTGCGCGGTGAGAATGGCGGTGACGCCCGGGGCTTTGAGGGCATCGGCGGCGTCGATGGCGATGATCCGCGCATGAGCGTGCGGGGAGCGGAGGAAGACGGCGTGCGTGACGCCCTCGAACGCCAGGTCGTCCAGGTAGGCGCCGTGGCCGGTGACGAAACGAGCGTCCTCTCGCCGGCGCGGTGCATCGCCGATGACGGCGCGGTCAGGCATTGGCGGCTGTCCCTTGGGTTTCCTTGGTCGGGAGTTTGGGCCGGGGGAAGGGTGGCGGGCAAGGGCACCGGGGCGAGTGAGATGTTAGGCGTTTCTTAATGCTTTTGGTGTTGCGTGGGCGGGTGGTCCCCCAATGCCGGAGGTATCGATGTGTACCGACACCCTAGCGATAACGCCGTGCAGGCGCCTTCTTGGCGCTTCGCCGATCGCTGCCCGAAAAAATCGCTTGCAGGCCGGTACCTATTTTGGTACAAGGCGGTCCAGATGATCGGCGGGCTCAAGCCAATCCCGCTGGTTTTCTGGAGATCGACCGCCGGCAATGAACCGGTGCGAGATTGGCTTAACGAATTGCCGCGGGAGGATCAACGATCCATCGGCCACGACATCGCCAGGGTGCAATTCGGCTGGCCGGTCGGGCTGCCGGTTTGCCGTCCGATGGGAAAAGGCTTGTGGGAAGTGCGGTCCTCGCTGCCGAGCAGACGGGACGCGCGGGTTTTATTTGGTTTTCATGACGGGATGCTGATCGCACTGTCGGCGTTCA
The DNA here is from genome assembly GCA_031291715.1 of Rhodopila sp. Lineage (GTDB taxonomy): Bacteria > Pseudomonadota > Alphaproteobacteria > Acetobacterales > Acetobacteraceae > Rhodopila. The sequence continues at coordinate 7,425 of JARLIN010000198.1, forward strand.
TCAAGAAAACCCAGACGACGCCGCCAGCCGAATTGGCGCTGGCGCATCAACGATTGAAGGAGGTCACAAAATGACCAGGCAGACGAACCCTCATATCGGCTCCAGCTTCGAGACCTGGCTGGACGAGCGCGGCATCCGCGAGGAGGTGACGGCCGCGGCGATCAAGAGTGTGATCGCCGAACAGCTTGCCGAGGCAATGAAGGACAAAGGACTGACCAAGGCGCGGATGGCGGCGCTGATGAACACGAGCCGGACGCAGGTGGATCGGCTGCTGGATCCCACGAATGGGAGTGCGACGCTGGAAAGCCTGCTGCGGGCGGCGAAGATCGTTGGGCGGGAACTGCGGGTGGAGTTGGTCTAACTCCAACCGACCGGACGGGCTTCTTCCTTCCGGTAAGCAGACGATTTTCACCAATCGTGTGCGCCGGGCGAAGACTTACCCGAACGGGTTGATGCATGCCTCGACCGCACCCGGCCTGGGCGGGGAGATCGACTTCGAGCTGATCGTGCGGAAGACGGAGGCGGTGTTGAAATAGCGGACGGCGTCCTCTAGCGTCAGGCCCGTCCCCGTACCGCATCCCACCAGGGACACACGCCGCTCATTCGCTGGTAGTTGCCGTCGATCACCTGCAGCGGCGCGCGCGGCATCTCCCGCTGCGCGCCAACTGCAACATGCGGCGGTGGCGCCCCATCGCCGCCCATCGCGCGCATCAATCCGTCGTGCCCCCAGAAGCTCTCGACCGTGTTCAACTGCTGTGGCTGCCAGGTGGCGTCGTTCACCTCCCGTCCACCCCAGCCATATTCAATCAGCATGTTCGACGGCGAGCGCATGTAGAACGATGTGACCAGATCGTTGGGATGCCGTCCCAGCGACACCGCGACACGCTCGGGATCGCCAAGCGCAATGTCATAGCCCTGTCCAATGTCGTCGAACGAGAACAGCTCCACCATCAGGTGATGCATTCCGTCGTGCGGCGCCTCGAACAGCGCCAGGCTATGGTGCCGTGGATTGACGTGCAGGAAATAGCCAACGAACGGCTTCAGGATAAAGTCGCTGACCCGGAACCCAAGCAGGTCGCGATAAAACGCCAGTGCATCATCTATCCGCGTCACCATCAGCACCGCGTGGCCCATGCCGAGCGGCCCGGTGCGGAAGCCGGAGATCGACCGGCCGGGACGGAACGGCTCATTGGCGACATGCGCGCCGTGGAACGCCTCCAGCCGATTGCCCGACGGGTCCGCGAACGAGATCAGCCCGCGCACCAGGCGCTGGTCGGCACGCGACGCGGGTTCGCGCCGCACCACCACGCCGGCACGATCCAGCCGCGCGGCAAGCGCATCCAGCGCCGCTGCGTCCACGACCTCCCAGCCGAAATAGCGCTCACCGTCGGCAAATGAACGGTCAACCACCAGACGCTGCTTGCGGTCATCCATGCGAAAGGCGCGCACGCCGGCGCCACGATCAACCGCCTGCATGCCGAGGCAGCCGGTGGCGAAGTCAGCCCAGTCGTCGAGATTGGCGCCGCCGATCCCGAGATAGCCGAGAGCCTGAATTTCCATCTTGGTTTCCCCTGACCGAGCGCGACTTAGCCTGCGCGCCTCATTTGTTCTGTCGTCGAGTGTCGAGGTTGATTATTCTACCCTGTATTTCAAATTTGTCAGCTTGTTGACGGTTCTGGTGGCGATTTTTCGGGATTCTCGCAACGTTTTGACTTGATCGGAGAGAGAGGCGATCACCACCAGGATCGCACAGCCTCGTTGGCGACTGTCGTGGATAAAAACTTCACGTTTGGTGCCGGCCGGAAACCCTGTCGCCACGGCGGGCTGGGGCGTCTATTTTCGACCCTGGAATACTTGGATCAGGGCGACGACGCCCAGATGTTGATCACGCGCCGCAGGTTGTGGGCGAGCGCAACGAGCCTGAACTCCGTCCGGGCGCTGTCGAGACCCTTCATTAGAAAAGCGCCCTGACTTATCCATTGCCTTATAGATACGAAATGATAATCGACCGTCTGTCGGCGCCGGTCGATCGGGGCTGGGCGGACTCTTAGCAGCCAGGTGCCGGATGCCTGGCCCGAAACGCCACCTCCATCCTCGGACTGTGTGTCTGCCATTGTTCGCATATGCGATGAGATCTCATCCATGACGGCCGACTGCTTCGAGAGTAACGACCTGGTTGCGGACGGATGTCCGGCAGACAAATTCGTTGTTTTATACGTCTGAAATGGACTGATGATATGAGCGGGGCATCCGGTGTCGGTCGTGTGGCATTTGTCGCTGTAGAGGAGGGAAGTGCCGCGCCAGATCTCGATCCCGGTAAAGGCCTCTGCTTGTGGCTGTGCCGCCAACAATCGGCGGCCATGGGCGATGGCCTTGTTGAGTGTTTCCACGTTGACGGCGTCGCCTATGGCGATACGTCCGGCGCGGATCAGGTAGCAGCGATACATGACACTATCGGCTATCCTCGGGTCCTGTAATGCACTTTCAGCATGGCGCGCGGCAGCAGCGCAACCTTTTTCCGCAATGGTAACGCGAAACTATCTGTAGTTGTTCATGAATTCTTCACACAACCAAATTGCCATTTTGTATTCGGTGCGGTCTCTGATTTTCCCAGCCGTCGACGGAACAAGATCTGGACAACAACTTTCGAACGCCGATGTTCGATCTCGCTGTCAGGCACGGGCTGGATGGTGTCGCCTTAGCGCGCCTTCGGCTTCCGCCTTCAACAGGCCCCTCGTTATGGCCTCCGCCAGAGATGAGGGGAAGTGTTGGCTTCCAAGCGGTTGCGGCGTCTCATGTTGCCCCCGGGCCGCAGCTGCCAGCGCATGTCTCTGGTCTTCCCAGGCGGCAGCCACGGGCAGGTTTCTGTGATCTGAAATTGCTGCGCCGATTAGCTTAGGTAAGTTAACGAAGTTTTAAGAATCGCCCTCGATCCATTGGATCGGAAGATCGAAGGCAGCGGCCTGATCCTCGATCCATTGCCGGGCTTCATCCGGCGAGGAGCAAAGTTTTGTCGCGGGTGCCCGGCCGCCGGAAGGCCTGCGTGGGTCAGGTACCGCGCCTTCGCCGACAAAAGCGCCAATAAATCCGTCAGCGCCACATGGCTCGATCCAGGCGAGGAGATTGCCGCTGC
>JARLIN010000199.1 GCA_031291715.1 Rhodopila sp.
CAGTAACGACTGGTACTCGATCGTCGACAACGGCGGGACATTCAGCGCCGGTGTCGGGCCGACCACGACCAGCCCTCTGCCGGCAGCGGCCACGCCCACACCGACACCCACGCCCACACCGACACCCACGCCCACACCGACACCGACTCCAACGCCGACATCGACACCCACCACTGATCCGACCACGACCGGCACTCGCGACCCGTCGCAGACGCCGTTTGCCTCGGACAGCATCTTTAACCTACCGCTCGGCTCCGGCGCGCAGTGGCAGGCAAACGCCCAGCTTGAAAGTGCCAACGCGTATATCAACACGACCTTGAGTGGCTGGAACGAAAATATCTACACCGGTACGGCCAGCGACCCGCTGGTTACGGTCACGAACAATGCCGCCTCTGGGGGGACGCCTGGTACCTTCCAGGTGCATATTCCTGCCAGCGCGCTGGCGGCTGCGGGCACCGACAACACCTTGTCGGTTGACGACACGACCACTGGCACCTGGTACTCCTTCGGCGGGTTTCAGTGGACGGGATCGAACACGGCAACTGTGAGCCAGGGTTCGGGCGAGTCCGACTCCGGCTCGGGCATTACCGTCGACAACAGTAACTTTGACGAAGGCGTCGGCACCCTGCGGGAGAGCGATCTCCAGGCCGGTACCATCGATCATATGCTGCGCATGGAACTGCCGACGGATATGCTGGAGTCCTACAGCCAGACCAGCACGAACTCGCTGGCGCCTTACGCGTGGCCGCAGACCTCCGAAGACGGCTTCGCGATCAACGGCAACGGTGGTCCGGCGTACTCTGGGACGGTCCCATACGGCGTGACAATCGGCATTCCCGCCGGGACGGCCGAACCGGCTGACGTGGCTGCCAATGCCGGCGCCAACATGCTCTGGCAGGCTCTGCAGGATCACGGTGCGATGGTGCGTGACTCCACCGGCGGCTCGGGTAACACCGCGGTCTTCCAGGCCGATCAGAACGTGAATGGGAACGACCCTCTCATCCTGGGGATGGAGCAGTACAGTTCGGAGATCATGGCCGCGACGCAGATCCTGACCAACCAGGGTCCGAACAGCGTCAACGGCGGCGGCACGCCCATCGTGCCGCTCGACCCGGCACCCAGCGACGCGGCAGGCGGCACGACGGCGGCGGCATCGGTCACAACCGCGACGCCGATGCCGACCCCAACGTCCACGGCTGCGGCTTCGCCGAACGACACGGTGGTGATGGCGGGATCCACCGCCGGAATCACCGACGCTTCGGGGAATGCGTGGACGATCACTTCAGGTGCACAGGTCGCTTACAACGGAACCGCGATCTCGGGCACCGCGAATGTCGCGGAACTCGCCTACGTCAATGGTGTCGTCTGGCAGGAGAACACCAGCAACAACTGGTATTCGATCGTCGATAACGGCGGGACGTTCAGCGCCGGCGTCGGGCCGACCACGACCAGCCCTCTGCCGGCAGCGACCGCTGCTACGCCGACGGTGATCACCATCCCCCAAGGCCAGGCCAGCACGACGGTCAGCCAGAGTCAGGTCTCGGTGGTCTCCACCGCCGGCGACCACATGTTGTTTATCAGTGGCAACGGCGACCAGGTGAACCTGTCCGGCGGCACCAACACGATCACCGACACCGGCAGCGGAAATACCTATGTCATCCCGCCCGCCGGCCAAGGCTCTGACACGTTCACCAGCAACATCCTGACCACGGGTGATACGCTGGATCTGCGCACCGCCCTGGCGGCAACCGATTGGAACGGTGCGACGTCCACGCTGTCGAACTACCTGACAGTGGCCAACTCAGCGCAAGGTTCGGTCTTGTCGATCGCACCGACCTCGGGTGGCGCGGGCGTGGCGATCGCGACCATCGACGGAGCGACGAATACGACACTGTCCGGCTTGCTGGCCCATGCGTTGACCTGACGCCGCCAGCCGGTCACGACGAACGCCGCCGGGGGAAACCTCGGCGGCGTTTCGCCGTCTACACCTGGCTGCGAAGACCAGCCTCAGTCGCTGCCCGGATAGTCACGGCAGCGGAGGGCTGTCTGTTCGACGTGGGACGCGACCGGGCCGGGCTGAATGGTCACGCGGTCTTTTTGCCGGACAAGCAGCCGTGCCGGCCGCGATGTAAGCGATGCCCCAAAAGGGCAACGTCAAGTTGAGGGAGAAGGTGACGGTGCGCCACAGCACACGGGAGTGATGGCCAGGTCACTCCTTTATCATGTCGCGTATTAATCCTCTTATAACTCTACATAGAAGTATAATGGGGGTCCGTTTGGTCGCGCGGCCCCAGATGTTTGTAGAATACATCGAGAATCTCTCTCCTTCATTTAAGGGATAGAGGCCCCTTGCCGACGCCTTACCGAAGTCTTGTTTCACCGGGACGGGCGGTCGCCCGGCCAAGTGGTCCATTGGCGATCGGCGCCGGGAAGGTATTTCTACTGGGGCGTAGCACGGGAGGGCGAAAATTTTTAATTTCGTCCGCGGCTGGATGGACTTGCTACCCCGTGCGCTGTAGGCTATTGGGCGAAAAATGACAGGGAGCGAGATTGAGAAGATGCTTCTCACGCGTCGTGATCGTGGAATGGTGGCTTTGGCTATCGTTCTGGACGTCGCCTTTCACAGCGGCGGCGAAACTGTCGTGAATGCCGCCGAACTCGCTGAACGCACCGGCATGGCCCGCCGTACGCTGGAGCCTTTGCTTCAGGCCCTGTCGCGTGCGCGCCTGCTCGACAGTACCCGTGGCCCGCATGGCGGCTACCGGCTGGGCAAGCCAGCCCGCCTGATCAAGGTGTCCGACGTCATCAATGTCGGATTGAACAGCCTTGAAGAGAGCGCCCACGATCTCGGCGGACGCCTACATCGCGCGGTGATCGAACCGTTGTGGAGCGAGTTCGATGCGGCCCTTTTGGCCCATGCTGAAGCCCTGACCATCGAAGACCTGTTGAAGCGTGCCGCCAAGGCTGGATTGCGCAAGCCAGTTAATGAACCCCTGAACTTTGTGATCTGACCACCCCAATGCCCAGACCTCGCAGGAACTCTCAACCGGCGGATCAAGCATCGCGATCCGCCCAGCCCCCCTTGCCCGACCGTCCGGTCATCCCCCGTGGAAAAATGTTTGACAGCGTGCTGGACCTTGTCGGCGGCACACCGCTGGTCCGGCTGCCTCGATTGAAGGCTGCCGATAACCTGGTCGCTGACATCGCGCTCAAACTCGAATTCTTCAATCCGCTGGGCTCGGTGAAAGACCGTATCGGTCTCGCCATGGTCGAAGCCGCCGAACTGGCCGGCGAGATCGCCCCCGGCAAGACCACCATCGTGGAACCAACATCGGGCAACACCGGAATCGCCCTGGCCTTCGTGGCCGCCGCGAAAGGTTACAAGCTGATCGTGGTGATGCCGGAAGGCGCATCGGTCGAACGGCGCAAGCTGCTTCGTTTGCTCGGCGCGCAGGTGGAATCCACGCCGGCGAAACTGGGCATGCCCGGTGCGATCGAGCGTGCCGACGCCATTCTCGCCCGCACCGAAGGCGCCTGGATCGCCCGGCAGTTCGACAACCCGGCCAATCCGGCCGCGCATCGGGCCACGACCGCCGAGGAGATCTGGGTGGACACGGCCGGAGAGGTCGATATCGTCGTCGGTGGTGTCGGCACGGGCGGCACGCTGACCGGCATCGCGCGGGGCTTGAAGCCGCGACGGCCCGGCCTGCGCATCGTCGGTGTGGAACCTCAGGAAAGCGCGGTACTATCCGGCGACAGCCCTGGCCCACACCGCATCCAGGGGATCGGCGCCGGCTTCACCCCCAACGTGCTGGAACGCGCGCTGCTGGACGAAGTTCGCGCCGTATCGGAGGCTGAATCGTTCGCCGCCGCCCGTCGCTGCGCGGCGATCGAGGGACTGCCGGTCGGGATTTCCTCTGGCGCCGTGCTGCATGCGATGATCGATCTTGCTGGACAGCCAGAGAACGCCGGCAAGCTGATTGTTGGCATCGCGGCGTCATTCGCCGAACGCTATCTGTCCACGCCGCTGTTCGCGGGGTTGTAGGACCGGTTCCTTCTGATGTCGTCATGGCCCTGACTGGCACCGGGCCATGACGACAATGCAGAGACGTTACCAGACCGGCGTGATAAACTTGCCGTAATGCTCGGTGATGAATGCCTTCACCTCGGGCGAGCGGTAGATATCGATGAAACGCAGGATACGCGGATCGTTCTTCCGGTCTTCACGCACAACGAAGTTCAGTGCGTAGTGTGTGTCGCCGGCGCCATCGGTCAATAGCGCGGTACCCGGATCGCCGCCCGCTATCACCAGATAAGCCAGGCTGACCTGTGCCACCGCGACATCGTCAAGCGCGCGCGGCAATTGCGCGGCTTCCAGTTGCAGGAAACGAAGGCGCCTCGGGTTGGAGACGATGTCCTCGACCGTCGCATCGTCGCCGACGCCCGGCTTCAGCGTGATCAGCCCGGCTTTCTGGAACAGCTGCAACCCACGGGCGCCATTCACCGGATCGTTGGCGATCGCGACCGTCGCGCCGGACGAAACCTGATCGAACGACTTCACCTTGTGCGAGAACAGCGCCATCGGCATCACCGTGACCGCCGCGATCGGCACCAGCTTGTAGCCCCGCGCCTTGATCGCGGCGTTCAGAAACGGAACATGCTGGAACAGGTTCGCATCGATGTCGCCGGCGGCCAGCGCCTCGTTCGGCGTGATCCAGTCGGTGAACTCGATCTTTTTTGCTTCAACGCCTTGCGCGTGGGCGCGTTCGATCGCGTATGCCAGGATGTCGCCATAGGGACCAGCCGGAGAGCCGATCTTCAGCGGTGCTTCGGCCGCCCGCGCCGCGAAAGGCAGCAGGGCGGCGGCGGCGATAAGACTGCGTCGTTTCATAGATTCGGAAACCCTTTTCAACGATGATCGAACAGGCGGGCGAGCCGGTCGCCGCCAAGCTGCACCAAGGAAACCAGCGCGATCAGGACGATGATCACCCCGACCATGATGCCGGTGTTGAAGCGCTGGTAGCCATAACGGATCGCTAGATCACCCAGCCCGCCGCCGCCGATCGCCCCCGCCATTGCCGATGCACCGATCATCGTCACGAGTGTAACGGTGAAGCCTGACAGCAAGCCGGGGAGTGCCTCCGGCACCAGCACTTCGCGCACGATGGTCCAGCGGCCACCGCCCATGGATTTCACCGCTTCGATCAGGCCCTGATCGACTTCTCGCAGCGAAACTTCCGCGATGCGCGCGTAGTACGGCGTGGCGCCGATTGCCAGCGGTACGATTGCCGCTTCGGTGCCGATCGAAGTGCCGGCGATGAGCCGGGTCAGCGGGATCAGCGCCACCAGCAGGACGATGAACGGCACCGCGCGGAAGGCGTTCACGACCGCGCCCAGGATGCTGTTGATCCAGCGGTGCTCCCAGATCCCGCCAGGGGCCGAGGCCACCAGCACGAGCCCCAGCGGCAAGCCGGCAACAAAGGCGATGGCGCCGGCGGCCAGAGTCATCTCAAGCGTTTCCTGCAGCGCTTGCAGGAAAAGGTCAGGCCAGTTGCTGTACATAACCAAGCACTTCCAGGCGCGACACGCGCGCCGCGAGATAGTCCCCGACCCGGCGAGCAAGCGCCTCGCCGGCATCGGCGAAGGCGACGACGAAGCTGGCGACGGCTTGTTCCTGCACATGCTGGACCGTTGCGTTCAGCATCACCGGCAACACATCCAGATCGCGAGTCATCTCCGCCAGAACGGGACGCTGGGCGGCGTCTCCGGAAAGCTGCACCCGCAGCACCAGATGCGCGCCCTGGGTCCAATCGTTTCTGAGGCCATCGCGCAGCGCGCTGGGCAGTTCGCTGGTCTGGCTACCGATCAATCGCTGCGTCAGGGCGGCTTCCGGCGCGGCGAACACCTGCCAGACATCGCCTTCCTCCACGATGCGGCCCTGATCCATTACGATCACCCGGTCGGCGATAGCACGTACCACGCTCATTTCATGCGTGATCAGCACGATGGTCAGGCCCAGCCGGCGGTTGATATCGCGCAGCAGATTCAGGATCGACAATGTCGTTTCAGGATCGAGCGCGGATGTCGCCTCGTCGCACAGCAGAAGGGCCGGATGGGCCGCCAGCGCGCGGGCGATGCCGACCCGCTGCTTCTGCCCGCCTGACAGCTTCGCCGGATAGACCTGCGCTTTATCCGACAGTCCGACGAGTTCCAGAAGCTCCCGCACACGGGCCGTGCGTTCCGGTCTTGGGGTGCCGGCTATCTTCAGCGGCAGGGCGACGTTCTGCTCGACCGTCTTGGTCGAGAGCAGGTTGAAGTGCTGGAAGATCATGCCGATTCGTCCGCGCACCTGTTGCAGCGCGCTCTCCGTCAGCGGCACGATATCCTGACCCAGGATTTCGACCCGGCCTCGGTCGGGCTTCTCCAGGCCGTTGAGGCACCGGATCAGCGTGGACTTGCCGGCGCCGCTACGGCCGATGATGCCCAGGATCTCCCCGCGCTGTACCTCGAACGTGACGTCATGCAGCGCGGTGACCGTGCCGAACTTCTTGCCGACGTTGCCAAGCCGGACGACGGGGCCGTCCGGAACCGATGCCGGGGCATGGAGATCGGGCATGTCTTCGAGGGGCACGATCGTCTCCGGATGACGCCGTCCGATGCGGCTGCTCATGTCGCGCTCCTATTCCGCGGCCGATTGTCGGGTTTGAAGGGACGGGTGCCTGTGGCCGGCCGCCGGGTGCGTCTCCGGCAGCCGGGCATGGCCGAACAGCTTCTGGCGGAGGGGGCCACTTGCGTATTCACGCTTGTAAACACCACGGTCCTGCAGGACCGGCACCACGAGATGGATGAAATCCTCCAGGCTTTCCGGGGTGACGATGCGGCTTAGATTGAAGCCGTCGATGCCGGTTTCCTCGACCCAGGCGATCAGCTCGTCAGCGACCTCATCCGCCGACCCGACGATAGATGCGTTGCGGCTGCCCAGACCCATCTGCCCGATGATCCGCCGTAGCGTCCATGGCTCACGGCTGAGCGTGGTGATTGCCTCGACCGCCGAGTTGTTGGCGTTGTTTTTCTCGTAACGGATCGGCTCATCCAATTCGTACCGGGACAGGTCGATGCCCATGGAGCTGGAGAAATGCGCCAGGCCACCTTCGATGCTCGCGTGCCGATGATACTCCTGATATTTCTCTTCCGCTTCCTTGCGGGTGCGGCCCACGACCACGGTGCGGCCCAGGAACACGACGATGTCCGCCGGGTCGCGCCCATGCGCCGCGGCGCGCCGCCTGATATCGCTGACGACCGCGCTTGTGCCCGCTTTGTCCTGGCCGTTGACGAACACGCATTCCGCGTGGGTGGCGGCGAATTCCCGGCCGCGCGTGGACGATCCGGCCTGGTACAGCACCGGCGTCCGTTGCGGCGACGGCTCGGCGAGGTGGATCGCATCCACCTGGTAATGCCGGCCGAAGTGCTGCACGCGATGGATCTTCGTGGGATCGGCGAAGATGCGGTTGGCACGATCGCGCAGGACCGCATCGTCCTCCCAGCTTCCTTCCCACAGTTTGTAAACGACATCCATGTATTCGTCGGCGATGTCGTAGCGCGTGTCGTGGTCCAACTGCGCTGCCAGTCCCATGCCGCGCGCCGCGCTGTCGAGGTAGCCGGTGACGATGTTCCATCCGAAACGACCACCGGTCAGATGGTCAAGCGTGGAGGCCCGGCGTGCGAACAGATAGGGCGGTTCGTAGGTCAGGTTGCTGGTGACGCCGAAACCGATATGTTTCGTAACCGCCGCCATCGCCGGCACCAGCAGCATCGGGTCGTTCACCGGGATCTGCACGGTGTTGACGATCGAGGCTGCGGGGCTGTCTTTGTAGACGTCGTAAACACCGACGATGTCGGCCAGGAATATGCCGTCGAACAACCCGCGTTCGGCCGTGCGGGCCAGATTCTGCCAGTATTCCAGCGTGTTGTAGGTCGTGGACCGGTCGCGCGGATGCGTCCACATTCCGTGTTGGATATGACCGATGCAGTTCATGTCGAACGCATTCAGGCGAATTTGCTTTGTCATTCTTGGCTGCCTGCTCGATGACGTTTCAGAAAGGTTGGGCCGCGCGTCCGGACTTGAACAATTGGCGGGCCGACCGGTAGGCATAATCCACGGTGGGCCAGATGCTCTGATCCATGTCTATCACCCGTGCGTCCACGGCGATGAAGCGGACACCCAGCTCATGCTCGACGGCCGCGCCTAGAAAGACGCCATCGACCTCGATCGGCCGGGAATGCCGCATAGGTACTGGCCGGCCGGCAGATGTGGATTGGTTCGGAGCCGGAGCGAATTGGTGAAGGTTGCGCCATACGTTCATGACGGAATACCTCGATGCAAAGATTGTGGTTACGCTTTCCATCCCGGGCACGGGATGTCGCTTCCTCAGATCAGCGACAACATCCGGCCCGCATGAAAGCGGCCTGGGGCGCAAAGCAGTACGTCATGCCGGCCTCCGTTCCACGAAATGAGGCGCATCGTGGCCTCCGATAATCGGATTATACGCCCAAAAGCCGTCCGTCAATACGTAAGAACGACAAGGTGGCGTGGAAATATGATATCGCAGGTTTTGCCATAGCACGCCCGGGGCGGTGGCTTGGGCGATGACTCGGCGGAATCGCACGCGTTCCAAGCCCGGTCACAATGGTCTGGTCGTCGCCCTCGATCGCGGCGCCGGCCTCTGCCGGGACGGCGTATCGGGCGTGCAAGGCCGCTGCTGGATCAGCATCCGCTATACAGGCAGGAATAACGTGATAAAATAGTGATAAACCCGACGGGCGGCCCGCCCTGCTGTTTGCCAACCGGCACCAGATCAACCGCCCAAGGCGCGCGCTGACTGGCAAGGTCCCCATTGGGTCCAGGGTTACCCAGCCGGGCGTGGCCCTCGAATTCCCTTAAGCCCAGTTGCAACCCGGAAAGGGCACCATCGATACCATACCCTCCCGCGGCGATCTCGGACGTGATCGCCGCGCCACCGCTACTGGTCAAGCAGGCCGCTCGGCCCGAAGATGCGGCGGCGAAGACGTCCGGCCGAGTCACGGCAAGGGCGCACGGACCGACCCATTCGAGGAGGAAATCCCATGATCATAGACGTTCATGGCCACTACACCACCGCGCCCAAGGCGCTCGAGGCCTGGCGCAACCGGCAGATCGCCGGCATCAAGGACCCGTCGGCCAGGCCCCACGTCGGCGAACTGAAGATCAGCGACGACGAACTGCGCGAAAGCATTATCAACAACCAACTCAAGAAAATGCAGGAGCGCGGCAGCGACCTGACCATCTTCAGCCCGCGCGCCAGCTTCATGGCGCACCATATCGGCGACTTCGCCGTGTCGTCCACCTGGGCCGCGATCTGCAATGAGCTATGCTACCGCGTCAGCCAGTTGTTTCCCGACAGTTTCATCGGCGCTGCCATGCTGCCACAGTCACCGGGCGTGGACCCCGCGACCTGCATCCCCGAGCTTGAGAAGTGCGTCAAGGACTACGGCTTTGTCGGCATCAACTTGAACCCGGACCCGTCGGGCGGCCACTGGACATCGCCGCCGCTGTCGGACCGCCACTGGTATCCGATCTATGAGAAGATGGTCGAATACGACATTCCGGCCATGGTGCATGTCAGCACGAGCTGCAACGAGTGCTTCCACACCACCGGCGCGCATTACCTGAATGCCGACACCACGGCGTTCATGCAGTGCCTGACTTCGGAACTGTTCAAGGACTTCCCGACACTCAAGTTCCTGATCCCGCATGGCGGCGGCGCGGTGCCCTATCACTGGGGCCGGTTCCGTGGCCTGGCGCAGGAAATGAAGAAGCCGCTGCTGACCGAGCATCTGCTGAACAACATCTATTTCGACACTTGCGTCTATCATCAGCCGGGCATCGACCTGCTGACCAAGGTCATCCCTTCGAAGAACATCCTATTCGCCAGCGAGATGATCGGGGCGGTGCGCGGCATCGATCCCGAAACGGGTTTCTACTACGACGACACCAGGCGCTACATCGAGGCTTCCACGATTCTCAGCCCGCGGGAAAAAGAGGCGGTCTACGAAGGCAATGCGCGCCGGGTCTTCTCGCGTCTGGATGCCGCCCTGAAAGCGAAGGGCAAGTGATCCCGAACATCCTGGGTGTCGTCGGGCGAACCATCGTTCACGCCGGCAAGCCGCGGTCGAGAAAACGCACGAACTGAAAGACACACAGACTGATGAAATCCGAAAAGACGCCAGGCTGGCTCGACTGGTATGCCGGCCCCTCCAAGCCCCGCTTCCAGTTGCCGTCCGGCGCGGTGGATGCGCACTGCCACGTCTTCGGCCCCGGCGCGGAATTTCCGTTCGCGCCGGAGCGCAAATACACGCCCTGCGACGCATCCAAGCGGCAGTTGTATGCCCTGCGCGACCACCTTGGTTTCGCTCGCAACGTCGTCGTGCAGGCCACATGCCATGGGGACGACAATCGCGCGATGGTCGATGCGCTGATGCATTCGGGCGGCAGGGCGCGCGGTATCGCGACGGTGCGGCGCGATGTCGCCGATGGGGACCTGCAGGCGATGCACGAAGCCGGTGTGCGCGGCGTGCGTTTCAACTTCGTCAAGCGCCTGGTGGATTTCACGCCCAAGGACGCGTTGATGGAAATCGCCGGCCGCATCGAGAGGTTGGGCTGGCATGTGGTGGTCTATTTCGAGTCCGTGGACTTGCCCGAGCTGTGGGACTTCTTCACGGCGCTGCCGACCACGGTCGTCGTTGACCACATGGGCCGGCCGGATGTGACCAGGCCGCCCGATGGGCCGGAGTTCGAACTGTTCGAGAAATTCATGCGAGACCACCCAAACGTCTGGTCCAAGGTGAGCTGCCCCGAGCGCCTGTCGGCCGCCGGTCCTCCCGCTCTGAACGGCGAGCAAAACGCCTATCGCGACGTGGTTCCATTCGCCCGGCGTATCATCGAGACGTTCCCGGATCGCGTGTTGTGGGGCACCGATTGGCCGCATCCCAATTTGACGGGCCACATGCCCGACGACGGCTTGCTGGTCGATTTCATTCCGCACATCGCCACGACGCCCGAGCTGCGGCGGAAACTGCTGGTCGATAATCCGATGCGTCTCTACTGGCCTGAAGAAGGCTGATCCTGAAGAACCGGACAAAAGCAAAAACCACAATGTGGCCATCTCGAAGCCGGCGGCACGTCACGCAGCCTTCTTGATACGCTTCCCCTTGTTCCCACGCGTCTGGCTCGGCGCACTGCCGCCTTTGGCGCGATCCAACACGAACCGGGCGTAATCATCCATGTCGCCATCGAACGGCGCGACCGTGCCATCCGCCGCCAGCCACAGCCGATCGGCCACCAGTTCCATCAAGGAGCGGTCATGCGTGATCAGGATGACCGCGCCCTGATACTCGTTCAAGGCGTCCAGCAGGGCGCGGCGGCTGTCGATATCCAGATGGTTGGTGGGCTCATCCAGGATCAGCAGATGCGGGGCCGCCATCGCCACGAGGTTCAGCAACAGACGCGCCCGCTCCCCGCCCGAAAGATTCTCCACCGTGGTCGCCTGCTTCTCGAACCCAAGCCCGAACCGCGCCAGCCGCGACCGATGCGCGGTTTCGCTGTCATCCGGCCGCTCCCGCCGGATGATGTCGAGCGGCGTGTCCGTCGGGTCCATCGCCTCGATCTGGTGCTGGTGGAACCAGCCCACCTGGATGCGCCGCTCCCGCTGCATGTGGCCCGATTGCAGGCCGAGAGCGCCCGCGGCCATCTTCGCGAAGGTGGACTTTCCCGCCCCGTTCACCCCAAGCAGACCGATGCGGTCATCGACGTCCAGCCGCAGATCCATCCCGCGCAGCACCGGGTCACCGCCATAGCCGACCGACGCTGCCTCCAGCCGCATCAACGGCGGAGCAAGCGGCCGCGTGGGCGAGGGCAGGGTGAACGGCGCGACGCGTTCCTCGATCGTCTCGGCGATCGGTGCCAGCTTGGCGAGGCGTTTCATCCGCGACTGCGCCTGGGCGGCCTTGCTGGCCTTGGCCCGGAAACGGTCCACGAAACTTTGCAGATGCGCGCGTTCCGCTTCCTGCTTCGCACGGAAGGCCGATTGCAGGCGCGCTTTCTCGGCGCGCCGCTGTTCGAAGTCGTCGTAGCCGCCGGTGTATAGTTCCAGCTTGCCTTCGTGCAGATGCAGGATGGCATCGACGGAATTGTTCAGCAGTTCGCGGTCATGGCTGATGATGATGGCGGCGTTCGGATATTTCTTCAGCCGGGCTTCGAGCCATAGCGCGCCTTCCAGGTCGAGGTAGTTGGTGGGCTCGTCCAGCAGCAGCAGGTCGGGTTCGGCGAACAAGGCGGCGGCCAGCGCCACGCGCATACGCCAACCGCCCGAGAACTCGGCCATCGGGCGCCCAAGGTCGGCGGTCGAGAAGCCCAGTCCGGCCAGGATCTCGCTGGCCCGGGCCGGCGCGCGATCCGCGTCGATCTCCGCCAGGCGGGCGTAGATGTCGGCGATCCGTTCGGGTTCAGCCGTCTCCAGTTCGGCGTGCAGTGCATCCCGCTGTTCGTCCGCCGCGAGAATGGTGTCCAGCAGGCTGATGGGCGTGGCCGGATGCTCCTGGTCCACGCTTGCCACGCGGGCGGCCCTTGGAAGGCTGATCTCTCCGCCGTCCGGCATCAGTTCGCCCAGGATCAGCTTGAACAGCGTCGATTTGCCTACGCCGTTGCGCCCAACCAGCCCCACCTTGGCATTGGACGATACCAGGACACTTGCATGGTCGAGGAAGCGCCGTCCCCACGCGTTGAACACGAGGTTATCGATTTGAAGCATATTGGGAGGTGCCGTTCAGTCCGCGGGAGGAAGGGCGCACCGTCTAGCCTGTCCCGGGCGATATGGCGAGAAAGAACGTCGCGGTCAGCAGCCGGTTTGGCGTGCCCCGGCCTCTACGGGCTTTACCGGCCATCGCAAGAGGACGAAGATGGCGCGCCCGGTGACGGCGTTTGCCTCGCCTCGGATCCACATTGGGGGTGCCGAAGATGGCTTATACAATCAAGCTGAATGGCGTGCAGCGGACCGTCGATGTTGACGGCGACATGCCGCTGCTTTGGGTGCTGCGCGATGAACTCGACCTGAAGGGCAGCAAATTCGGCTGTGGGATCGCGCTTTGTGGCGCATGCACGGTCCATGTGGATGGGTCGCCTGTGCGTGCCTGCGTGATGCCTGTTTCGGCCGTTGGCACGGCTTCCGTCGTCACCATCGAAGGGATGGCGTCCGATCCGGTGGGTAAGAAACTGCAAGCTGCGTGGATGGCGCTGGACGTTCCGCAATGCGGCTATTGCCAGGCGGGCCAGATCATGTCGGCGGCGGCGCTTCTGTCGCAGAACCGGCACCCGAACGATGCCGACATCGACGCGGCGATGGCCGGCAATGTCTGCCGCTGTTGCACCTACACGCGCATCCGCGCCGCAATCAAGCTGGCCGTCACGGAGGGAGCATGATCATGGCGATCGACCTTTCACGCCGGACCTTCCTGAATGCGAGTGCCGCGGCCGGCGGCGGCCTGTTGTTGCAAGCGATACTGCCTTCGGTCGCGAAGGCCGCGGCCGCGGACGAACCCACGACGCTCAATGCTTTCATCCGCATCGATCCCGACGGCATCGTCACCATCATGTCGAAAAATCCGGAGATCGGCCAAGGCATCAAGACGATGCTGCCGATGGTGATCGCCGAGGAACTCGATGTCGCGTGGAAGCAGGTGCGGATCGAGCAGGCGCCGCTGGATGAGGAGAAATTCGGCCGCCAATTCGCCGGCGGCAGCATGGCGACGCCGCTGAATTACGATCCGCTGCGCCGCGTCGGTGCGGCCGGGCGGCAGATGTTGGTGACGGCGGCGGCACGAAGCTGGAACGTCGCGCCGTCGGAATGCCGCGCCGAGGCGGGCGTCGTGCATCATGACAAGACTGGCCGCTCGCTGGACTATGGTGCGCTGGCGTCGAAGGCGGCAGCCGTTCCGGTCCCGGATCTGGCCAATGTAATCCTCAAGGATCCTAAGACCTTCAAGATCATCGGCAAGCGGATTCCGGGCGTCGATAACGCGAAAGTGGTGACCGGGCAGAAGCTGTTCGGCATCGATGTCGCCGTGCCGGGCATGCTTTACGCCGTGTTCCAGAAGTGCCCGGTCTTCGGCGGCAAGGTTGTCAGTGCCAATGTCGATGCGATCAAGAGGCTGCCGGGCGTGCGTGACGCTTTCATCGTTCGAGGCACCGGTGGCGATGATCCGCAGGAGCTGGCCGACGGTGTCGCCATCGTGGCGAAAGGCTGGTGGGCGGCCAGCCAGGCGCGCGAAAAGCTTGAAGTGACCTGGGACGAAGGGCCAACCGCGACGCAGGGCAGCGAGGGGTTCGCCCGCGATGCGGCC